>JAJPIU010000170.1 GCA_021324535.1 Pseudomonadota bacterium | reverse complement strand
TCAACGCCTACGGTGAGCTACACCTACGATGCGGATGGGCAGCGGCTGAGCATGACGGATGGCACGGGAACCACCACCGACACCTATGACTCGCTACACCGGCTGGTGAGTGAGACGAATGGCGCAGGCGCAACGGTGGCCTATGGCTATGATCTGCGTAGCAGCCTGACCAGCCTCACTTACCCAGGTGGCCAGCAGGTCACACACCAGTATGACGCCGCCGGACGGCTGACCAGTGTGTCGGATTGGTTGGGACAGACCACCAGTTTCCAGTATGACTCGGATGGCAACCTGACCCAACAGCACGATCCTAACGCAATGGTTGGTCTCTTCACCTATGATGCAGCGGATCAGCTGACGAGCCTGGCCTACTGCACACTACCACAAGGTACAAGCTGCGTCCCCAAACGCAGCATCTTGATCGCCAGCTTCACCTATACCCGCGACGCCGCCGGGCAGGTCACATCGTTGGCGCAACAGGGCGCGACCCAGGGCAACGACACCTACAGCTACACGCCTATCGATCAGGTCAGCAGTGTGACGGTGAGTGGCGCATCGTTTGCCTATCAGTACGATCACGGCGACAACTTGACGAGCAGCAACGGAGCCGCCCTTACGTATGACGCCGCTGACGAGGTGACACAGTGGGCGCCGCCGACCGGAACCCATACCTACACCTACGACACGCAGGGGAATCGCCTGCAACAGAGAGTCGCGCCAAGCACGCCCAAGAATCCGGCGACGGTGATCGCCTACACCTATGACCAGGCCAACCGCTTGATCACACTGACCAGCAACCCCAGTGGGCTGACCGCGCACTATACCTACAACGGCGATGGACTGCGCATGAGCAAGAGTGTCAGCACCGTCAACGGCGGCGCCCCGGAGTCGTTTACCTGGGACACCACCGAGGGCTTGCCTCTGCTGATTCAGGATGGCGCAACCCGCTATGTGAGCGGCCCGAATGGCCAGCCTATCGAGCAGATCGCCGGGAACAATAGCGTCTTGTACTATGTGCATGACCAGTTGGGTAGCGTGCGTGCGCTCACCGACACCAACGCCAAAGTTGTGGGATCGGCCACGTACACCGCCTATGGCGCGACGCTCTCGCGTCAGGGTGTGACCACGCCCTTCCAATTCGCGGGGATGTATGTGGACGCCGAGTCAGGGCTGTACTATGCGCAGGCGCGCTACTATGATCCACAGGTGGGGCAGTTCCTCACCCGCGATCCGCTGGTGAGCCTGACCAAAGAGCCGTATGAATATGTGATGGATAACCCGCTGAACGGAAGTGACCCTAGTGGAACCGTTGATAACGCTTTTTGGAGCCAGTTAAGCGCCACAGCCAAAACGGTTCAGAACGTAGCAACTGGTGTCGGCGCTGGGTGTGCTGTCCTGGGGGCGGCGCTTCTGGCAGGCGTCGTTACCTCAGCAGCAGAGCCGTTTGTAGGGGTCTGTGCGATTGGTGTCACTACGGTCAGCATCGCCGCAGATGCGGTTCAACTGCTCGCAGATGTTCAAAATGGCTGCTCCACACCAAGCGCGGTGCTTGGCGACACAGCTAATCTCGCTCTTGATGTCGCAACGCCTTTCTTGGGATTTGCCCTGAATAAATATGCAGCGAGAGGAGCAACAGCAGCGGGATTACAAGCCGTCGAGAGAGCCAACCAATCCCTGAATTATTGGGCATTGGCTAATGGAGTCAGGGCATTGTTCCGCTTGCCCTGAACGTGAAGTACCTCGTCAAAATCTCTGGAGCGATGATGCTGCCTTCTCGTATCTGTCAAAAGCTGCTTGTTCATCTGTTTGTTCACGCGGTTTACAACGAAAGTTGCTCAGGTGGTAAAATGCACTCATGGTTCTTTGCAACCAAAACGGTCGAGGTGTTAACTAAGGAGCGGCTCCATGTCTATGTTCGTTTATGGTAATCGCTCTCGCTATCAATTCGAAGGGCCTTTTGCAACAGCCGACGAGCTCCAAGATAGACCAGGCGTCTATGTGATACTCGATGAGCGAGGTGTGTCCGACCAACAAATTCTAGATGTTGGGCAGTCTGCTACAGTCAAAACAAGAGTGAAAGGGCATGATCGAGTAGCATGCTGGCAGCAACATCAGAAAGGTCAGCTGCGCTACTGCGCCCATTATACACCTTCGGATGTCCATGATGCAGTGAAAGAGTCATACAGGCTCATTATTGAGCAAGACATCCGACTGCAAAATAATCCAACTTGCGGAGAGAAGTAGGGAAATGAAACGAGCCGTTTCAAGCTGCCCAAACTTAGCGACCTTTGTGCGTATCCAACTGATGAAATGCAGCATATGCTGATTCAAATGTCTGCATCTCGTCGTCATACGCCTGTTCCCACTGGCGTATCTCCCAGGGCGGCGCGCCGTGTGTACTTGCCGCTTGCAACTCGTTCAGCACGGCTTGTAAACGCTGTTCGGCCAGCCTTAGCCGCCAGGCCGCTTGAGCATCATCTGGCGTATCCACTGTAGAAGAGGTTGCTTCCTGTGGTATTGACACCGCAGTGGGCATATCTCCAGAAGCAGTAGTGGCAGGCGAGGCCGAACGGAAGGGCAACACCTTGTCTTGCACAGGCAAGCGCAAGCCCCACTTACGTCGCCGCTCTCGTACCAGCGTGCCAAAGTCTTTGCCCGCTTTAGCCGACTCTTTGCGCAGGGCAGGCAAGATCTCGCCCACCGCCATCGAGAGGTCATATTGGCCCCCATGCGGATGCAGCCGCGCCACCCGGCTGACGAGCGTCCCATAATTGAGCCGATCCAGCGTGAGGATATCCGCCGCTTGTTGCTGCTTGCGGATCAGCCGCCGCGCAGGCGTAGGGGACGCGGTGAAGGTGGCCTGTTGAACGACCCGCCAGGCGGGATCAGTCGGCCAACGCGAGCGGTTGGAGTCGTTTTCCAGTGGGACGATCTGTCGAATCTACGCCACGTTTACGGCGTCTGGGCAGTCTTCTTCCTGTTGGCCCACGCCATGCCCCCACACGTCTTGCTGATGGTCGAGAAATTGCCAGGGGTCATCCAAGCACGGCGTGACCTTGCCTGGCAGGCGCAACTCGCGGAAGACTTCGCGACGCAGGCGCAGTTCATTCCGTGTGACCCGTTCATCAGGCTGTCTGCCATTTGCGGCCCAAATGGGTTCCATATAGCGCCGGTTCGTCAGCTGGTTCTGCAAGGTCTTGTCATAGAGGACGAAGGAGATCGCCCCACCCACCGACCACGACGCCCCGGAGTAGCGTCTGGCTTGGCGATAGGTGGTCAGGGGACGATCTTCCAGCGGTGTATCCACTTCTGCCTGCGCACGGAGGGCTGAGGGCGAAACGTGCGGCCCAAAGAGATCATCATCGCCATACCCATCAGCGAAGGGATCATCCAGATCGGCCAGCACATCCAGATCATCCAGCGCATCGGCGAAGGCGTCATCCCAGTCAAAGGTGGGGAGATCATCTTCGCCGTCATCCCCCATCCGCTTGTTGTCGCCTCGGAGATCGCGTTGCAACGCCTCGATTTGTTTGCGTGCCGCTTCATACACCGCCTGTTTGCGGGAGCGCGAGACAAAGCGCGTGAGGCCATCCTCAGTGATCGGAGCATTCACCACATCTACCGCCAGATGCGCCTGGCTGACTTGCCATTGGCCAAACGTGCTTCCCCACAGCCGCTTAAACAGCACGTCGAGTTCGTTGAGCGCGCGGAGCGGGGTGAGCCGCCACAGGCATTCAGCGCCCAGACGGACTTGGGCAATCACCCGACCCAGCGGCGCTTTGCGAATGGCAATATTCACCGACGGATTGCGCAGGATGTAGCCCCAGGAGACGCCGCCCGACTGTGCGGCGCTTGACCCGAAGCGGTACATCTGCAACGGCGCGGTGTCATACTTCCAGGGTGTATCAATCTCTGTATCCTCTTCCCTGGCCTGCGCCTGCAAGGCGTCGAGTTTGGCGCGTAGGCGAGGCGGCAGCGCGACATCAGACAACCAGTTGAGATACCAGGTATCCAGCCCAGCCGCCACCACACGCGGCAGCGCCTCCCGTTCCACTTCGATCTCAGGCGGCGCGCCGTCTCGCAAGAGCTTCTTGCGCCCTTGCCAGAGGTCAAGCAGGCGCGTCTTCCAGGTGGGCGAGAGCGCCCACTCACAGGAAGACGTATGCCGCACAAGGCGATACTGGCGCATCCCGTGCAGGTCTGGCAACGGCAGGTCAGTCGTCAGATACGAGGGACGCAGGTCGAGCAGTCCCACAAAGGGCAATCGCGCCTTACGTTGGGGTTGGGCGTCGAGCCAGCGGCAGACCTGTTCCCAGCGTTCCATCTCCGCATAGGTGGGCAACCCCTCGCCAGGTCGCTCTGGGATGACCAAAGGCGGCGTTGGCACAGCGCGTTCGACACAGGCAGAGAGCCGGAGGTAGCCCTGTTTGGTAAGCCACCAGGCGCGCTTGCGACGGGTGATGATTTTGCGCTCTTCCAATGCGCGCAGGGTCGGACGTGAGGGTTTGAGATCAGCAGGCCAATCGGCATCCTGTACGCCAGCTTTGCCGCGTGTTGTCAGCACTCCCACCAGTTCGCGCCAGTAGGCGACCTGATCTTTCGTTGGCGGCGGGAGGGTGAGGGCAACATCATCCACCGGCAACAGCGAAGCGACGCTCGTATCCTGAGATGTTTCCAGCAGTTTTTGTGCGTGTTGCAAGGCATCACCTCCCTTATTTTCCCGATTCCCAAAAATGCTGATGACAATTGCTGTATTTTGAGGGGCGCGTGATACTACTATTGCGCCCACCGCATCTACTCTGTGATGCGGCAATGAAGCGGTGTTGTAATTTAGGGGTGACGGACTCTCCCCTTTTTCAACAACTGAATGGGGGGCGGGCGCGTGCGAAAGCCCCCTGGGCGACGCAGGGCTACGCCCTGCGCCGCGCGCCCGCCCCCGAACTCGCGACAACACACTATCAAGCAAGAAAGCTACTGAGCTTCTTCGCTCTCTTCCCTATCCCCTGTCGCCCATGAGGGAGGGAGATCGGCATAGCCCTGTGGAGGAAGGTCAGGCCCGTTCCAATCGCGCTTGGGCTTGCCGTTCCAACTGGGACGGCCCTGATAGAAGGCGCGCTGTTCTGGCGTGAGTCGGCGAGACGGCTTACGCGGCGGCTTAGGTGGCTCTGGCTTGGCTTTTTCATCCGCAGGCGTGTAGCGCACCAGCGCACGAATTGCCCAGGCCAGCGCCTTTTGATCACGATCCACGGCATAGTCATAGGCGGTATGCCTGCCGTGTGTCTTGCGCTTTTCCAGATAGTCTCTATCGCGGTAGAGCTTGTTGACCAACTGGCGCAAAACTCTGGTATAGACCCAGCCTTCTCTGTCAGCTTGGGCGAGGAACCAGGCTTGCACTTCATCTAACACGCCGTCCGCTTCATTGACTGGCGGTAAGGGTGTTGGCATCGTTATCACCTCGTTTCTTATGTTTGTGCTTCCTCTTCGTCGGCTGAGACCGGCCAGCGAGAGAGAGCCATGCGGATCGCCGTCGAGGGCGAGACTTCTTGAAGCAACTGAAAGAGCCGGAAGGCATGACGCATCGGCCCCAACGACTGCATGCAATTGGTGGAGAGGCAGCGCCATGACCAGCCGTAGCGCCGATCACAGACGACATAGAAGGATGGGCGACCTGGACGGCCCCGATCATCTGGCGCGCGATCATCATGGAAGGGGCACCAACCGAGGTAGCCTCGCCCGGCCTGCTTCATCTCGCTGTCTGGCGCATCGTCAGCCAGCAGATCGAGTGGAGAGATATGCGCGTCTACCCAGCGGATCACCGGCGAGCGCGTCCCAATCATTCCCTCAGCTGCGCCAGATGTAGGAGCCATAGGCGACACTGTGTCCACCGGCGCAAGCGAGTCAGGAGCAGCAGCGGCAGCCGGAGGCGACCAGAGCGCCGCCGGAGACGTGAGCCGAGCATGCTGAGGTGGCAGCGCCGCCAATGTCTGTAGCCGTTTCTGGCCAAGCGCCTGAACCGCTTGCAGGCGTATCCGTGGCTGGCGCAGCAGCCAGCGCAGTTGCAAGCCAATGGAGGGACGCTCGATGGGCTTGCCCGTCGCAGAGAGCAAGGGATAGCGTTCCCTCGTCAACTGATGGACACCTAACGGGAGCCGCATGGCGTGCGCGAGTGTGCCAGCCATCCCCACCGAGCCGGTGCTGGGATAGACTTCCAGTGGCGCGAGCGGCAGTCCAGCGTCTTCCAGCCGTGGACGCGCCTGAGATAAGGCTTGCACGACGGCCAGCAACGCTTCCCGCGCCGAGAGGGGCTGTGCAAAGAAGAGCCAGAGGTGTCCACCGCGCCGACTGGCTTCTAGGACGCCTGGCATCCCCAGCTTCATCAGGACACCCCGCAATGCTACTAGCTGGGGCAACGTATCGGGTGTATCAGCGTCGAGACAGACCCACTTGCACATCCCTTGCGCATCGGCTGAGGCAAGCGCCAACGTCATCTCCCCGCGCAGATGCGCAGCGAGGAGATCGAGTGTACACAGTTCTTCGATCCAGCGATAGGAGCCATCCAACTGTTGCACGGCGTAGGGCTGGGAGCGATTGACGATCAACTTCTGCCACGCGGCCAGCAGCATCGGCGTCAGATCATCCGCTGGCGAAGCGCCAGGCGCATCAGGGAGAGAGGTTGTCATTTGGACGCCTCCACTCTGGCCATGAGGCGCTGGCCACTGTAGCGCCCAGTCGGCATTGGCCCCAGGTCATCCGCTAGATCAGGATCATCACTAGCGAGATCGTCAAATGCCTCGACGCCCAGCCGGTCATGATGATCCAACCGATCCAGCCGCAGCGGTGGAGCTTCCCCTGGCAGGGCCTCGGTAACGGACGCCGCAGAGGCGCGAGCGGCAGCAGGCATGGGAGACAAGGACAACCGCGCGCCATGTTCCCCTAACCGCCGTTGCACGACGGCGATCATCTGGGCGAGCCGCTGGCGATCTTTGGGCTGCATCTCGGCAGACGCCTCGTAGAGTTGCATCTTGTCGGCGAGCGAGGCGGCAGGGTCTTGGGCGACGCGCACCACGTCGCGTACCAACTGAATGCCTTGCGCCAACTCCGCCTGGTGGAGAATATCGCGTGAGGTGATCGGCAACGCCCGCGCCATCGAGAGATAGATCGCCAGGAGCGGCGCAGACGCCGCACGCGCGACAATGAGCGCCCACGCCGCCCAGGTGACAGGCGCTTCATAGCGATAGGACATATAGAGATACGTCCCCGCCTCGATGATCGCAACCCCGATCATCACCCCAAAATGGAGCAGCAGCCCCTCTTTGACGCCGCGCGTACTGGCGACGCGGATCACGGTCGCGGCGTAGACCATCCCGACATCGCAGCACAACACCAGCGCCGTCGAGACGCCAATCGAGATCATGTCCGGCAGGCGAGGCAAGCCCCCAGCATGCAAGGTCGCCAACGACGCCGTGAGCGCATCGCCGGAGAGCGCCACCAGGGAACCGAGCGAGAACAGCACGACCATCACGGTCGCGAAGAGATGGGCGAGCCGTGCCATGAGCGTCCCCTGATGGGCGAGATCACGCATCGTGCGTTCCACCGGATCGAGCGTGTTCTGGCGCCAGCCCAGCCAGTCAAGCGTCGGCCACCCTTGCCGACGTGTCCCGCGTGGAGGATGGTTGCCATGTTGTGGCAGCATACAATCGTTTCCTTTCTTCTTCTGACCTATGACCAGCGCCGACCGAGCGGAGCCTGTGGCCGATAGCTGCCTGTGGCTCCATATGCCGACGTAGATCGCGCCGGTGCGCGAGACAACAGCCAGACACCCAGCGACAAGCCCGCGACGAGCGCCACCGCGACGCCCACAGCAGCGCCGAAGCTAGCCCCCAACGTGAAGGCGCTGACCACCGGCATATGCGTCAGCATCGCCAGCCAGATGAACGCAATCCCACTGAGCAGCGCCAACGCGACTACTGCCAGAAGCAACACACCGCCGAAGATGCGCAGCGCACGGAGACGACGCGCACGCGCCAGCCCCACGCCACTCGCTAACACCGCGATCCCACCCAAGAACCCACTGGCAAGCGCCAGGACAAGACTTCCCATGACCAAACTTCCTTTCTGCGAAGACTGACTGACCGCAGGAGGCCTCAGACACCAACGCCACCCACCCAGCGGAAAGCCGGATGGATGGCAGAAGCGTCAGGAGGAGTCACCAGCCGTCAGACATCACGCCCGGCGACGTCCATTGGCGGCCACCGCTTCTGGTTGCGCAGCGG
>JAJPIU010000079.1 GCA_021324535.1 Pseudomonadota bacterium | reverse complement strand
CTGGCGCTGGCTGTGTATCGGCGTCCCAGCGCGCAATCAACCGCGCCATCTGCGTAAAGTATGCGTCATCCGGCGGCAGGCCAAAATTATTCACGCGCACGGTCGCCCGTCGGTCAATCAGCGCGGCGGCGGGCGTCAGATCGCCATGCAGGATGTCTCGCTGATGCGCATAGGCAAGCACGCGGGCGATCTGTGTGGTGAGGTCGAGCGCGCGGCGGATGGGAATGCCTTCGCGCAGATAGGCGCTGAGCGGCTGCGCGAGGATATATTCCTGCACGAGAAAGAGGGTGTTGTCTTGCTCCACGGCGTCGTAAGGGGTGATGGCGACGGGATGCACGAGCGTTGCCGTCGTATGCAGCGCCGCCCGATAGTGATCGCTCAACCACTCTGGGACAACCTTGATAGCGACAGGCCGCCGTAGCACCGTATCCTCGCCGCGATAGACCGCGCACAACGCCCCGTGTGCGCGCAGTTCCTTGATCAGATAGCGTTCGCCCAACCAGACGCCGGTCAACATATCACGAGATTGCGCAGCCACACTATCCTCATCTCTGTATTTGTCAAAAATAGTATTCGTATCATGTGAAGCAACCGGCCCATAGAGCCGCGCATGGCGATGCGTCGGGAGGCCATATGTCTATGTCTATTATGCCATGCTCTCCCGCCATCCGCCATGCGTGTCCCCCATCTGGCGGCTATAGAGCGGTTATTTCAAGCGCCGCGCCGGAGACAACGTGATCAACACAGGAGCCAATGCCATCAGCCCCGCCGCGACAAACAATGTTAGCCGCAGTCCAATACGCTGTCCCAGCGCCGCGCCAAGCGCCAGTCCGGCCAGCGTCGCGATCCCTATCGCTACATTGAGCGTGGCGTATAGGCGGCCAAGCAGATGCGATGGAATCGTTGCCTGAAGAACGCTCGTTTGGGTGATGTCATAGATCGTATAGGCGGCGTCGCCAAGCTGCTGCCCAGCAAGCAACACGACTGCCAGCCAGAGCGGCCCACCCGCCACTGGAATCAGAAACGTAAACGCTCTGGCGATCCACAGCGAGGCGATCAGCATACGTCCCGTTCCCCAGCGGCGCAGCGCCCACTGCGCCAGCAGCGCGCCAGCAAACGATGTTGCCCCCCCAACACCCCAGATGATTCCGACCAGTGCGGGAGCAATATGCAGCTCATCAAGCATGAATAACAGCAACACGACATCAATCAGGGCGCCGCCCAACGTCGAGATACTCGCCGAGCCGATCAGCGCACGTGGCAGCGGTTCACCCAGCGCCACACGTATGCCCTCGGCTATCTCGCGCAGCAGTTGCCGTGGTCTATGCGCCTGTATGGCTGGCGATTGCGTTTCGCCCTGGTCAATCTGGCCTTCATCATGCTCTTCTAAAGTCTCTACGCTGGCGCGCGGGGATCGTTCAGGCTGACGAATCAGCCCAAGCGTCAACGCCGAGACGATATAGGTAAGGGCGTCAACGCCGATGGCGACCGGCGCCGTGAGCGCCTGGGTCAGCGCGCCCGCCACGCCAAATCCGGCGACCTCCGCCACCGAGAAGCTGGCGCTGATCGCGCTATTTCCCTGCGCCAGTTCATTGCGCGGCAGCAGCGACGGCAGGTAGGCCGGATAGGCGGAATCAAAGAAGACGGTCAGCGCGCTCACCAGCAGCGCCACCACCACCAGATGGGCGAATGTCAGCCGCCCCAAGAGCGCCGCCAGCGGCACAGAGCCAAGCGCCAATGCGCGCCCGATGTCTGCGACGATCATGACGGGGCGACGCCGCAGGCGATCTACGATGGCGCCCGCGAAGAGGCCAAGCGCCAGCCCCGGCGCAACAGTAGCCGCGCTCAGCAGCGCGATCTGCGCGGGCTCCGCATGGAGCAGCAACACAGCGGCCATCGGCAGCGCCACTTTGGAGACCAGCGTGCCAAACACCGAGACGCTCTGCCCCACCCAGAGCTTGAAAAAATCGGGCCGCCGCCAGATGCCATGCAAGCGGCGCGACGCCAAACGCCACACACGACGCGCAAAAGTCAAACGAGTCAAACGAGTATCCATGCCATGCTTTCTTTTTGAGAAGAGGCCGCGCAGGCGGCCTTGGTGACTGAAAGCCTTGAGGCGCGTGTACACGCGCCCACTACAGAGGGGAAGGTAAGCATGGCGTCAGAAAGAGATAGAGGGGAGAACAAAGAAACGACGCGACAGCGAATGCCCATATCCAAAGGATATGAGCAAGAGCGTATGCGTCGGCGCGGCCTGATCGCTGCGGTGCTTGTGGCGAATGGGAACGTTGCCCATGCGCCCGCACATCAGGCAAATGTATTCCGCCCTGGGTAGCCTGTAGCGCCGATGCTTACCGGGCGGAGCGGATGAAAGTGTGAGTTATTCGCATGGCCGCATGATACACGCTGCGACAGCAGGTTGTCAAACTGTACTATACATGCCAGGGATGACCAGGGGGCAGATGTACTCCTTTTGGCACAATAGGCATGTTGAGGACACCAATGGTAATACTCCCTGAACTGACCCACCCTCCTCCACAGCTTGTATCCTCAGTCCACACCGTTTCAACCAGGAGACCACGCCACCAAAAATTGTAACGATAGGATGCAATCGGGCCGGTATAGATCGGCTCCATGCAGAGCGCTACAGTAGGTACGTGAATGGCAGTCCCCTCAATCCGAGCCTGCGGCTTATTATTGATCTGCTGCCGTAGGGTGTTTGCTTCCTGCGCATCACTACGAACAATATGCGCCAGTATCTTTCCGTTGGCGTCATATGCAGTGAAACTGAAACTATCTACCGGCATATGCCAGACGATATACTCGAAGGCGCCAAAGACAGCGCATATGAAAACAAGGCCAATCAAGACACGACGCACAAACCTCAGAACCCGCTTAGGTGGAAGCCACCTGGGAATTGCGTCCGATGTGCGATCTTCTGATCGACGCTGTGAGGCAGATGTGGACATTAGATGTCTCCCCTCTCTAGGGTAATCATTTTCCTCAGATATACATATACACCCCGCAACGCCTGATGGGGAAAGATATGTCCTTTCCCCACCCGACGTTTGTCGTCTCTCTCTACTCCTTCCCTCTCTTGTTGTGTTATGGACAGGACGGGTATGCTCCGCATGGATTGACGACAACGAATTAAACGCCTATCGTCAGGAGGTCGCCCTATGAGTAGTCCTCGATGTGTTCGTCTCGGTGGACGAGTTTTGGCAGCAGTTTGCCCCGCACTGGGAGCAACATCTGCTCAGCAGCGGTCAGCCGAAGAGACGGCGTGCGATGTGCCTGAGCATGAGCGAATGGCTGACAATTGTGATCTGGTTTCACTGCTCGCACTGCTCGCGCTGCTCGCACTACCGCACGTTCACGGCATACTCTACCGAGGACGTGCAACAGCACGTACAACAGCACGTGCGCGAGGAGTTTCCCCACTTGGTCAGCTCCTCGCGCATGGTGGCGCTGCTGCCGCGCTTGGTTGTGCCGCTCCTGTGTTATTTGGCGCCACAGCGCGGCCACTGTACCGGCGTGAGCTTCGTGGATTCGCCCTCGTTGGCCGTTTGCCATCCGGCGCGCATCGGCACATACAGCCCAGCGCCGGGTCTTCGCGGAGGTGGCCAAGCGCGGCAAGACCTCGGTCGGTTGGTTCTACGGGTTCAAGGTGCACATCGTCGTCAACGATTGCGGTGACTTGTTGTCCTGGGCGCTTTCAGCGGGCATTGTGGACGACCGCACGCCCATTCCACAGGCGCTCACCCAGATTCAGCCGCTGGTCGGCGCCTGGATGGGCGACACAGGCTATCTCTCGCAGCCGTTAGCGCCCCAGGTCTGGGAGGAGTGGGGCGTCCACCTGCTCACGCGCAAGCGGAAAAACATGCGGACGCAGCCCCAAGACACTGCCGAGCAAGCCTGGTTGCTGCGCAAACGCGCCCTGATCGAGACCGTCTTTGATCAACTCAAAAACATCTCGCAGATCGAACATTCCCTCCACCGCAGCCCCCCCAATTTCGTCGTCCACTTGACCGCCGGGCTGGTCGCCTATTGCCACCAGCCGAAGCAACCCAGTCTCCACCTCGAACGGCTGGCGCTCTGTGTCGCCTGACCTTATCCGATATTCACGTTAAATAGGTATTATGTTTTCTTCAACAGCACTTCCATGACCCATAAAGTGAACCCTTCGACGCATCCCATCGTCATTAGAGTAGGGTGTACAACTGATCAGGTAATCCGTTGTATGCCAGGCAGGAAGATACAGAACAAACAGCGAATAGCCAGTCGTGCCATACCATCGGGTATTATCGCCACATTCCCAAGGCCAGCGTGCAGACATATAATCGCTCCTGCTAAGCGTTGACCAGGGTGTATGCTTGGCAGGAGCGATCACATAGCCAATCTGAAGACAGCTCGAAATGTAGCGTACCCTACAGCGCGATGCCCTGCTTGCGCGCAAGGTAGTCCAGCTTGCCAGCCAGGTTCTCGATCACCTCGCTCCAGAGGAACTCGCTCGCCGTGCGCCGTCCTGCCTGCCGAATCTTCGCCAGTTCGTCGGGATTTTGTTGTAGGCGCAGCAAGTAGCCGACGATCTCATCGGGGTCTTCGGTCTCCAGCGCGACGGCGTTCTCGAACGAGATGGCGTAGTCTTCGCCGGTTGAGCCGGTGAATGCGATGCCGCCCGCCGCCATCACCTCAAGCCCTACCAGGCCAAACGGCTCATGACCGCTATTGGCAAGCGTGGCGTCGGCGGCGGCGTAGCACGCACGCACGAAGGCTTCGGGTACGAAGAAGCGCAGGTTATAGATGTCGGCCTCACCCGCGTCGCACAGCAACAGCTCGCACTCTTCCAGCGTGGGACGGCGCGCCTCCACGTCTTTGATGCGCAGCCCAAGCTGGCTGGCGCGGCCCAACACCTCCGCGCCGTGCGGCTCGATGCCCCCGCGGATCACCATCGCTGCCGGTTGGCCGCTCGCCTTCAGGCGCGCCAGCGCCTCCACAGCCATCAGCCAGCGCTTATCGGGATCGAAGCGCCCGATCTTGAACAAAAAGAGCCGGTTGGGATCGCCGCGCTGGATGATCTCGCGGAGCGCCGCCACCGCCTGCGCATCCACCGGACGCAGGAAGCGCGCCGGGATGCCGTTGGGAATGACCAGTGGATTGACGCCATACGCCCAGAGCCGATGCTTCATATAGCGGCTGACCGTCGTGATGGTGGAGGTATAGTTCAAACGACCCCAGTTGATGCGATGCAGCGACATCAGACTGTTGCAGTTCCACATGAAGACACAGCGATGCCGCAGGTTATGCCAGTGCAGCAGGTCTGAGGTGCGGCTGATCGCCTCGGCGGTGTGCCAGTCCTCGCCGATGATCACGACGATCTTGCCCTCTGCGATGGCCGGTTCGGCGATCTCGCGATAGACATAGTAGGGTACGGTCTCGGCGTAGTCATAGAGCTTGCGCTCCTCGCCATCGTAGACGCCATTGGGGTGGTACGCGCTGATCCACTGGCACCAGCGGCGGAGATGCAGCCGCCCGTTCACCCGCTCTTCCGCACCAGGGAGGTTGGGATCACCGACAAAAATGAGATGTGTCTCATAGCCTTCCTCGGCAAGCGACTCCGTAAACTCAGCGACGCGCGTGCCCAGGCCACCCGCCGTCGAATAGACATCTGGCCCCTCGAAGCAGAGCGAGACGAACACGGTGTTTTCCGGCGAAACACCGTGGCGCTGTATCTTCCGCACTGCCGCTTCGCCAGGGGTGGGCAACCGCCCGCTGGGTTCCGCCGTCGCATGGTTGGCGAACGCCACATCCGTCTCCGGCGCATCGAGAACATTGGGCGCATCGCTGGCGTCGCCATCGGCCCGCCTCGTTGGGCGCTCGCTTCCTTCTGCGCTGGTGTGTGGCAAAGCCGTCGCCTTGCGCGCGTTCGTCCGCTGTTCAGGCATGCTGACGCCGCTCCTCCCGACTCGTTGCGTTCGTTGTTCGCGCCTGGCGTCTCCCTGCTCATGTGGGGTGGGTAGGGCCGCCAGATGGCGCTGGCGTCGCGCTCGTTGCCTCTCCAGTTGCATATGCTCCCAATGTCCTCTCAAATGCTCTGATGCCCTGAACGATCCATACCTTGCCGCAGCGTCTTCTGTCTACGCTACCCCTGCGGCATATGCGCATATGCTGTCGCTACACATATGCTGTTCTCGCTGCTTTAGCTACTCATCTGAGTGCTTAGACGCGCCTGCAAAAAGGGGGGTCACAACACCGGACGAGCAGGCGCCGGATAGCTGCGTTCTCGTTCAACGAGCGGAGAGCGCGAAATGGGCGACGCATGGCGCGCCGCCCACCACTGTGCTGATGAACGACAACAAGATCAGGCGCTGATGATCAGCACATTGGTAAACACGATCTCCGTGCTGCTGCTGGAACCGACGCCCCATTGCCCCGACGAGATGCTGGAATCGGTCGCCGTACCAACGGTTGTGCCATTCACCGAGAAGCTGAAATTCGAGCCAATCGCGATGACATTGAGGTTGTTCGTCGCGCCACTGCCGGTGTTAATGGCGCTGTTCGCGGTGAAGTTCTGAAGGAACGTCTTCGTTCCGCTAACGAGTTTATACGCGGCCCAGCGACCATCAGCGCTGATTTCGAAGACATAGAGGTCGTTGGCGTCGGCCTCACGGAACACAATCCCAAAAGCGGAAGTGCTGGTGGTGCTTGCTTCCAGCGTATCCACGGCCATTCCCGCGTCGCCAACATTTACCCCAGGGGCAAAGCAACTCGCGCCGGTGACATGGTAGCCGTCGCTCTGCTCGGTGCATCCTCGACTGCTATCGTTGACCCACCCGGAGGGATTATCCGTCATCGAATCTTGATAGAGGATATTCCCGGTTGAAGACGTTGCCGTAGCGGTAGGCGCTGGTGTATTGGTGGGCGCGAGGGTAGCGGTAGCCGTCGCCGAAGCCGTTCCTGTGCTTGTCGGTCTGCCAATCGCCAGGAAGGCGACTACCGCGATGATTGCCAGGATCACCGCGCCGCCGATGACCGCCAGGATGATCCCGGTATTGCTGCGGCGTGGCGCAGGCGGTGGCGCGCCATAGGGTGGCATGCCACCAGGCGGTGGCGCGTAGCCACCGGTATAACCGGGATAGCCAGGATAGCCGGGCTGCGAGGGCGGCTGCTGTGGCCCGGTGTAGCCCGGTTGCGAGGGCGGATACGCCGGTTGCGCCGGTTGGGTGGGGCCGTAAGGCGCGGGCGCATCATACCCTGGCGGCGTTGGCTGTGTCGGCTGCGCAGGTGGGTAGGGAGCGGGCGCGTCGTAGCCGGCCTGCTGCTGCCCATAGCCGGGCGGCTGCTGCTGCGGATAGCCGGATTGCTGCCCATAGCCGGGTTGCTCTGGATAATTCGGGTAGCCGGGGCCTTGTGGCGGCATTGAGACCTCCTGATGTGGTAGCAACATCAATGACCAATAATGAACCAACCGATAATGAGCGTACAATAGCGACACACCGAGGTCGGCGTATCGCTATTGTACAACCAAGTACACACCTATGACACACTATGTACACAACTACGCCCGGTCAACCTCAAAGTTGGTATACACTACCTCGCTGCTCTGCGCATCGAGATCAAGGGCGACCGCGCCGACGCTGAAGGAGGAGTCGGCGCCTTGCCCCACCTGTGTCCCATTGACAAAGAGCGAGAAACTCGAACCGTTCGCCGTCACCTTCAGCGTATTCGACGCGCCCAGCCCCGTGCTGATCGCCTGGCTTGGGCTTGGCCCCTGGATCGGCTCCGCATGACCATTGGCAAACTTGTAGAATATCCAGGCGCCTGCTGGCGAGATCTCGAAAGCATAGAACGCGGTCGGGTTTTGCGAGAGCCGGAAAACCAGGCCGTAAGCGGTGTTGGTGTTGGCGGCCAGCGCGCGCGAGGTGACGGTGATGGTCACGTTGTTCAGGCTGGCCCCTGCGGGCGCAACACACAGGCCACCGGAAGCAATATGTAGACCATCGCTCTTTCCGACACACTGTGTGTTGACCGGCGTCCATCCGGCAGGGTTATCGGTCAGCGAATCGTGATAGATGATGTTTGAGCCGCCTGTGGAACCGCCGCCTGCGCCGCCATGGCCGAGCAGGCCGATCAACAGGCAAAGCACGAGCAACCCACCAACGCCTGCGGCGATCCACACGCCAATGTTGCGCTTTGGCGCCGGAGGCATATAGCCGTAGCCATAGGGCTGCTGGCCATACGCAGGCGTCGGCTGACCATATCCCATCTCTGGATAGGCTGGATAATCGGGCGCCTGTGGCTGCCCATACGCCGGTTGGTCGTATCCAGGGATCGCCTGCCCATAGTTGGGATCAGGATAGGCGGGCGCCTGTGGTTGAGGATACTGTGGATACGCCGGTTGATCGTAACCAGGCATCTGCCCATAGCCTTGCTGCGGATAATTCGGGTAGTTGGGATAGTTGGGATAGTTGTTCTGGTCTTGCGGAGACATAAATGGCGACATTGGGAAGCTCCTCATAGATAGTGAATAGTAGAGATACATCAATAGGGCTAATGAGTTGAGAGTGTGATGTGAACCCAGTAAAGTGTCTCGTCATTCAGTTCACGCTTAGAGCATACCATAGATTTCGCGGCATGCAATGGTCATAGATCACATTTTGCGGAAGTACGCGAAAATTGGTTAGCATAGGCGCCAGGGCGTAGCGCAGACATTATTTTTTCGGGCTGTCAATACGGATGTCGGTGTAGATGACCTCGGTGTTGGCGCTGCCGTCCACACCGCAGCCGCCCGTGGTGAAGGTGGTATCGTCGCCCTGGCCAACGGGCGCGCCATCATCATAGAAAGCATAGTGGCTGCCGTGCGCCTGTATTTCAAGCGTATTGACAGCAGTCCCCCCCATCCGGATGACGCCGACGAAAGTATAATCAACAATCGCGTTGAACTTGTTGTTGACCTCTTTGTAAAAGACGTACTTGCCATCGGGGGTAATCTCAAAGCCGTAGTAGTTCTGCTTGTCTTTGTAGCGGAAGACAATGCCATAGGAGGTGGAGATGGGGTCGCCAATCGTGACCGCCCGCACAGTCACGCGAATCTCAACGTTGGAGGGCAGCGAGGGCAGCGGGGCCGGGCAAATCGTATTGCCCTTAACGTGGTAGCCATCACTCTGTGGCGAGCAGCCGTGCGCGTCAGGCCAGCCAGAGGGGTGATCGGTCAGCGTGTCCTCATACAGCACGCCTTCACTTGGGCGCGGCGTTGGGGTGATGGTGGGCGTGGGCTGCGGTGTGGCGGGGCCGATCCCCGGCAGCCCACACCCACTGAGCGTCGCGAGCGTGAGCAGCGCTATCAGCGCGAACAACCATCCCTTGACCGTGCGCCCGCCCACCTGGGGCGAGTGGCTGCGCGTTGACTCGTCTGCCACACTCATCGGCGATGCTCCCATTTTGCCACACAAACATCAAACATCAAACATCAAACATCAAACAT
>JAJPIU010000198.1 GCA_021324535.1 Pseudomonadota bacterium | reverse complement strand
GGCGCATTGACAGGCGCATTGACGGCAGCGTTCGTTGGCGCTTTCAGCGCATCTTTTGGCGCCTGTTCGGACTCCGCCTGAGCAATGTTTTCCGATTGGACACGCAGCCCTTCGACATACTGAAGGTAGTCGGGCGATTGGCGAAAGAGCGCCACCCAGCGGTCGGGATCGGCGTAAAGCGCGTTGTACATCTCGGCGTAGTTGTCTGTGCGGAAATGCTGCTTGAGCTTCTCAGGTGGCCCATAGTAGGCGAGCCGCCCATTTGGGGCAAGGAAACAGACGTAATCGCACATATCAATGTTCGCCGTGGCGTGTGTCACCAGCGCCACTGTCTGGCCGCCATCCGCCAGGCGCCGCAACAATTGCATCATCTTTGCGTCAAGCCCCGGATCGAGTCCGGCAGTTGGCTCGTCCAGGTAGAAGATCGCCGGACGCCCCAACAGTTCCAGCGCGATGTTGACACGCTTGCGCTGGCCGCCGCTAAGATGTGAGATCAGTTGATGGCGCTGTTCGGTCAGTTCAACCGCCGCGAGCGACCACCGAACATGATCGGCGATTTGCTGGTGCGAGTAGCTCTCAGGCAGGCGGAGTCGCGCTTCATAGGTGAGCGCGCTCTCGACGGTGAGATTTTTATGTACGATGTCGTCCTGGGGAACGTAGCCCATAGATGTGCAGAAGTGATGGCGCTTTGTGAGCATGGTCAATCCATTGTAGAGCACGGTTCCCTTGTCGGCGGGTTGCTGGCCGCTCAGCGCGCGCAGGAGGGTGGATTTACCCGCGCCTGATGCGCCGACGATGGCGACGAATGAGCCAGGCAGCAATGAGATCGAGATGTCATCGAGCAAGACTTTTCTGTGCAGGCCCAGCAGGCCTACACGTCGCGTCTCGGTCAGATCAATCGCGTCTACGCGCACCTCTTGCTCGGCGTCGTACTGATGAAGCTCTTTGCCGGTGAAGATGAAGCGATGGCGCCCGATGCGAAGCTCTGCGCCTGGCAGCAGCACGGCCTGCTGGACGGCGATACCGTTGATATACACCCCGCGCGCCAGCGCAGTCAGCGTATACTCCCCCGTCTGATCGTGTTCGATGCGCGCCTGGAACGGCGCGACACCCGTATCGGGGATGAAGAGGGTGTTGCGGCGCGAGCTGCCGATGAAAACAGGCTGATCCCCCAGAACGACGCGCAGCTTCCCGCTGTCGTTTGCCGCACGCGCCTGTTGCGCTTGCTCTGCCGCTTGCGCTTGCTGTGGCGTCTCTTGTGGGGGGAGTGGCTGCATAGGCGGTTGCGGCGGCATGGGCGGCATGGGTTGGGCAGACGGCGCGGGCTGGAGCGGCGCCTGGGTGGGCGCAGTTGTAACTGGCGGCTTGCGCTCGTAGATGTCGCGGTTGGCCAGTGGGGTCGTGGGCGGCGCGGAAGCCACAGGCGCCGCAGTTGCGACAGGAGCTTCTCTCTGTGTTGGCTGCTCCGTAGCGATAGGCGGCTGATTGCTGATCTGATTGTCGGCGCCGGGCGCAGGCTGCGTTGGTGTCGCAACTATCTCCGTCGCCTGATTATCCAACGGCAATGGCGCGGATGGCTCCAATTGATCCGGGGTTTCGGGTTTGGGTTCTATCACCATCGTGCGGATTCTTCCTTTATCCAAAGGGGAGAGTGTAGCGTCAACGTATACACTGCGCTTCCTGGCAGTGCGCGGGTGATACATTCCTCGATTTGCTTCTTTGCAACAATCATGCCAGGTAGGCGCCAGCCCATAGGCAAGATAGATCGCTGAGGCGACGCCGAACTATGCTGGGATGATAGGCGCCTGCCGCTTGGCGTTATAGGCCGACCACGCCAGGCTACACAGCCAGCCGACGGTGAGGAAGGGAATCAGCGGCAACGAGCCACCATAGACGAAACGCAGGAAGGCGAATGCCAGCACGACGCCGATGACGCCGGATGAGAGCGCGATGAGCAACGATGCGCCGCGTTTGTGCTGAAAGGTACTCGATAATGCTAAAGCTATAGCCCATAGTAACACATGCGTGAGCGCTGATCTCCGCCTCTTGACAACCTCACGTCGTTCGTGTATTATTGTGCTACCATATTAGCTAAATAGATGAATGAAAGGCGACTGACAACCCGATGATTGACTTTCATCTCGACACGCATACGGGGGCGCCGCCGTATGTGCAGATTGCGCAGCAGGTGCGCCAGGCGTTGCGATTGGGCATGCTGCGTGTTGGCGATCAGCTTCCTACCGTGCGCGAGGTGGTGGAGAAGCTGGCGATCAACCCCAACACTGTGCTGAAAGCCTATCGTGAACTCGAACACGAAGGGGTGGTGGCGAGCCGCCCTGGCCAGGGAACGTTTGTGCTGCGGTCGCTGGCGGGCGAAGGGCTGGCAAGCCATGCCATGCTACGCCGGAGCCTGACGCAGTGGCTACGCAGCGCCTATGACGCCGGACTCGACGAGGAAAGCGTGCTTGCGCTCTTTCAGACGACGTTTCACCAGGCGCCCCGCGAACAGCGCACAGGTGAGGAGGATACCGCATGAGCCATACCATCACCCCAATCAACGCCAATATCCGAAGCGTGGCGCATGGGGAGAGCGAGCCGCCAAACGCTATCGAAGCGCGTGGGTTGGGCAAACGCTATGGCAAACGCTGGGCGCTGAGCGAGTGTACATTCAGCATGCCTGCTGGGAAGGTCGCGGCGCTGGTGGGGCCGAACGGAGCGGGCAAAACGACACTGCTGCACCTGTGCGTTGGTTTGCTGCGGCCAGACGCTGGCGCCGTCACTGTGCTGGGGTATGCGCCAGCCGCACAGACGAAGGCATTGCTGGCGCGGGTGGGCTTCATCGCGCAGGATCATCCGCTCTACAAAGATTTCACCGTCGCCGAGACGCTCACGCTTGGCCGCAAGCTCAATCCCCACTGGGAGGACACCATCGCAACAGAACGGCTGGCGCGGCTGCATATTCCGCTGGATCAGCGCGTCGGCAAGCTCTCCGGCGGGCAGCAGGCGCAGGTGGCGCTTGCCCTGGCGCTGGCCAAACGCCCGCAGGTGTTGCTGCTGGATGAACCCGTCGCCAGCCTCGATCCGCTGGCCCGCCGCGACTTTTTGCGCACGCTAATGGAGGCTGTGGTCGAACAAGGGATGACGGTGTTGCTGTCGTCGCATATCGTCGCCGACCTCGAGCGCGTCTGCGACTATCTGATCATCCTTGCCGCCTCGCGGGTGCAACTGGCTGGCGATATGGAGATGCTAATCGCCTCGCACAAGCGGCTGGTTGGGCCACGTCGCGACGCCAGCTCACTCGCTCCTCTACGGCGCACACATACCATCATCGAAGAGAGCCATACACCCCGCCAGACCAGCCTGCTCGTGCGGCTGAACGGCCCGCTGCTCGATCCCACCTGGGAAGTTCAGGATGTCACGCTGGAAGATATGACGCTTGCCTACCTGGGGCAACCGCCAGAAAGCGAGGCAGGGAAATGATCTGGTTGGCCTGGCGACAGATGCGCAGCGCGACCTTTGTTGTCGGCATTTCGCTGGGATTGCTGATGGCTGGCTTGCTGGTCAGCGGCGCGATCATTCGCAGCGACTTCACACGCATGGGCATTGGTTCGTGTCTGGCCGACCCGACACGCGCCGGATGTGATCCCACCGTCTTCGCCTTTCAGGATCGCTATCTGCCGCTGACAACATTTCTGGCCTGGCTCAATGTTTTTCCGGCGCTGGCGGGCGCGCTCGTGGGGGCGCCGCTGGTAGCGCGTGAACTTGAGCAGCGTACCCACCTGCTCGTCTGGACGCAAGGGATCACACGAACGCGCTGGCTGTTTTCGCGGCTTGGCGAGATCGTGTGCGTGAGTTTACTGGCAGCGCTAATCCTGACGGCTGCGTTTAGTTGGTGGCATGGCCCGCTCGATCAGTTTCAATCGCGGTTCAACGCAGGGGTGTTTGATCTCGAAGGGATGGTTCCCCTGTCCTATACGCTGTTCGCGGTTGCGCTGGGAATCGCAGCGGGCGCGTTCATCCGGCGTAGCGTTCCGGCGATTGCCGCGACGCTTGCGGGCTTCCTCGCCGTGCGGCTGCCCATCTTATTGTGGGCGCGTCCCTATGGTTTTCAGCGCCCTGTCGTCGTCACCTGGGATCCGTTCTACGCACATACGCAGCGTGCATCAAACGCCGATTGGATACTGAGCGACGGACAATGGGTGGATCGTCATGGCCAGCATGTCGGGATTGGAACTGTATTCAATACATGCGCCTCTGGCCCGACAGATGGTGGCTACAGCTTTTATCCCGGCGACCCCTTCACGCAATGTACCCACGCGCATGGTTGGCTGATCCAGACGATCTATCAGCCAGCAGACCGCTTCTGGGTGTTCCAGGGGATTGAGAGCGCAATCTTCATTGGGCTGGCCATCGCATTGCTGGCGCTGACATTGTGGTGGGTGAGGCGAACCTAATCCCCACCCCCTTCCCATCGATGGGAAGGGGAGAATGAGGTGGCGTTAGATGGGAAAGCGAGTAAACTACTCTACCTCGGCCAAGAATTGCGCCATGCTGGCCGCCAATTCGTCGGGGCGCTGCAAGGGGATGTCGTGGATGGAGTTTGCCATCCAGACGACCTCGACGCGCGGCGCATGAGACATCAGTGTGTGCGCCTGTGCGACGCCCGCGCGCTTGGCCGCCAGAAAGGCGTCATCCTGCGTGGGGTTGGCCGGTTCGGCGAGGATGTAGCACGTGGGGGCGACGATCTTTGAGAATATCTGATCCGGCTCCTCATCCCACATGGCCCGCAGGATTTTCAAGTGGTTCTCGCGCGAGAGGCGTGGCCCTACTGTGTCGTCAGGCCGGAGTTCGACGATGTTGAGTTCTATGTCGTCCACTTCGGGGCGCGCGTCGGGCATCTCGGCGTGAATCCAGCCCAGGAAGGTCTCGCGCGGCGTGCCCGCGAAGTTGGGCGGCGCAAGTTGGACGCTGATCTGTTCCCAGGTGGCGCCGGGGCGCTGGCGCAGCATGCCGAAGCCGCCATCCACGAGGATCAGCGCGGCCACACGATCAGGATGAGCGGCGGCAAGCTCCAGTGCGACGTTCGCTCCCCACGAGTGGCC
>JAJPIU010000195.1 GCA_021324535.1 Pseudomonadota bacterium | reverse complement strand
CCCAGGAAGCGGTTTGGCGGGGGGTCAGCAGCAGCACCTGATACCCCGCTTGGGTGAGCGCCTCATAGCCTCATAGAGCGGCTCCCAGAGCGAGCCGGTCGCTTCCAGCCCAACAAGCAGCGTCTCATGTGCTCCCCACTCAGCAAGCCATGCACAAAGCAGCGTATAGCCTTCTGCTGTCGCCTCAAGCGCCCGCGCCTGCTGACGCAGGGCGCCGCTGGGCGCCGCTGGGCGCCTCAAGCGCGCAACCGACATGCGCTCGTTTGGCGACAGCGCTCCCCACAACGCAGCGAATCTCCGGCGCAAGCATGGCGTTTCCCTCCTCGTACTCAGGTATGTTGACCCGTCTCGCCAGTGCGTGTGATCTGGCAGGGTTCTGGCCCCTCGGTCGCGGTTCCCTTGTCCATAGGCGCTCGTCTCCGGGAAGACAGCGCAGCAGTTCGGCCATCGACCGTGCAACCACGAGGGGCAGGCGGGGTCGGCTTTTTTCGTCGGTCGCATGCGCCGAACAGGGGGCCTCAGACCCTCACCCGCCAGACAGATTCAGACAGACACCTAAGGCACTCGCGCCCTTTGGCATCTTTCCTAATATACAAGGGGGGATCATTGGCGCCTGGTCTACGCGCTTGAGCGCATCCAACGTTCTCTCCAACGCGGCCTGACCCACACGGCGGCCCGATGGCCTCCTATTCAGACGGCCTACACGCGGGTCTTCCGGGCGGTGCAGATCCTCAACAATGACGAACAGGTTTCGGCGGAGGAGGTCCGGCGGCGCTATGCGCAGATCCTCTGTGAGATGGAGACGGTCAACGCTGACCCAGGCACCGACCCGCTCCTAAAAGCCTGGTACACGACCTTCCTCAAGGTCACGGCGAATTATGGCGAGGCGCTCTTCCGGTGCTACGATCACCCGAACCTGCCGCATACCAACAATGACCTTGAACACCTGTTTGGCTCCCTCCGCTATCACGAACGACGAGCCAGTGGGCGCAAGCAGGTGGCCCCGACGCTCTTATTACGAGGACAGGCTCGCGTCCTTGCCAGTGTGAGTACTCGCCTGCGTACCTACCAGGCAGCCGATCTTCCACCAGGCAATCTTGCTCGCTGGCGGTCGCTGCGGAAAGCACTCGATGACCGGCAAGAAACTCGGCGACAACAGCGGCGCTTTCGCCAGAACCCACAGGGGTATCTGCTTGCCCTGGAAGATCGTTGCGAGCAGGTGACACGGCACAAAGCGGCAGAAGGGCGCTCCTCATGATCAGTGTGCCAACGATACCACCACAGAAGTGCTGCTCACATTGTTCGCTTCTTAGCAGTTCACCAATGTTTGCCGACATAGTTTTTTTAACACCGCGTTCTCCAAGGCGAGCTGTCCACAGAACCGCTCCAACTCGGCAATGCGTGCTTCCGCCGAGGACGCGGAGGATGTTTGGGCGCTTAGCGTCTTGGGAGCGAAAGCGGCCTCACCGCGCTCGGTGTACTCGCGTCGCCAGCGCGCTAACACACTCTGCGCAAGGTCTTGTTCCCGACAGACCTGGGCCGGGCGTTTCTCGCCGGTCGCCAGTTGACGGACAATCTCGAGGGTCAGCCGAGATACGTGTAAAATGGCGCCACATGGATTATGTCAACCACGCTACCGACAGATAGTGCCTAATCTCAGCCAGCTTTGCATCATTGATCTCTTCCCTTGAGGCAACGCCATCACGCACATCTTTGAGGCACTGCCAACATACTATGCGGCAGAAGAAGTTATCGTGCGCTTCTTCCCTGGCCCTCCTGTTCATGGAGGTCAGCTTATCACTGACTCCACTTCGTGCAGGCGCGGAAGGTGACGGACAAGGAGCGCCGGGCAGCCAAACAACTGGCGCGCTTTCGAATAACTTCGTCTCGAATAGCTTTGCTACGAGTGGCAGAGGGAAGAGCATAAGCAAGCGAAGCAGCGGACAGCATCGTGACCGTTATGTGTCAACCATCATGGGTCTTCCACCTTCTCGCTGACGGCTTTTGGTCACGCACGCCCATGTTGGCTGGACAAACGACGATGTGCCACAGGAGATGACGCTCAGAGTTTTTGGCCGGGCCAGACGTCGTAGCCTGCCTGGACGAGTGGCGCCTGGCGCCTGGCGGATCAGCGAGAAGGTGGAAGACCCGACATCGGATACACATATGGGCACGAGCGGTGGCCGAAAAACCAACGAACGGGCGGCCAGCGATGGAAGGGGCGCGGCAGAGCGACGACGGAGGGATGTGTCATCATGCGGCTTGACAGCAAGCGTCGACCTTCCGTACGCCATCTCGGTTGAACTGGACGTTCAGGCCAGCGATGGGACACGTCTCCTTCCACGGAACCGCGCGCCTTTTGTCGGCAGATTGGCCAGCCTTTCGTTCTTCGTCCAATCCCTCTCATGGGCCAGTTGCTTGATGTCGACAGGGATGTCGACATCCCTGTCGACATCCCTGTCGAATAGGCGGAGTGTCGGCGGCGAAGGGCCGCCGACCATGACTCACATGACGCACCGGGGGAGGAGGAAGTCTGTCTACAGCATGGATGCGACGTCCGAACTGCTGGTAGGGTATGCGCTGGGCAATGCTTTGAGCGCGCTGGCAGGGAGTCCGTTCCGCATCGCGAGGCCAAAGAGGTTAATCACCTCGTCGGCATGGTGTGCCAGCAGGTGCGCCCCCAGGATACGCCCGGTTCCTTCCTCGACCAGCACTTTGAATCCCGTGTGGCGCAACCCGACACGGCGTGAGGAATACCACCCGCTTATGTCGCCTTCCTGCGTCTGGAAGCGTAGCCCTTGCTCGCGCGCCTCGCGTTCGAGCAGCCCGACACGCGCCAGTGGTGGGAGCGTATAGACGACCGTCGCCGTCCCGGTATAGTTGGGCGTCTGCGTATTCACGTGCACCAGGTTTTGCGCGACAACGCCACCCTCCAGGCTAGCAATGGGGGTCAGCCGCCACGCGCCACTGTCGGCAGCGTCGCCTGCGGCGTAGACCGCCGGATTGGAGAGACTCTGAAGATGCACGTTGACGCGGATCCCGCGCCGCTGGTCAAAAGCGATCCCCGCCTGGTCCAGCGCCAGTTCGCTCATCTCCGGGACACGCCCGGCGCCATGCACCACCAGATCGGCTGTAATTTCCTCTGGGATTCCCCCAGTGATCGCACCGGCCGCCCCCCCAGAACGCGTCCGTACGACGAGCGACCCCGCACGCTGCTCCAGACCCTCTACTGCGACATTGAGCTGAACATCAACGCCCAACTCCCGCACCGACGCGACCAGCTGGTCCACCAGATCTGGATCGAAGCCGACCAGCGGTCGGGCGCCGCGATGGACGAGGTGAACCTCGGCGCCCGCGCGTGCGGCGATCGAGGCAAACTCAAACGAGATGTAGCCGCCGCCGACAAAGACGAGACGCCGGGGCAGGTTCTCCAGATTGAGGAATTGCTCGCTCGTGGTCAGTAGGTCCTCACCGGGGATGCCAAGCTTCATCGGCTCCGCGCCCGTCGCGATCACCACCTGCTGCGCCGTGATTTCCGCCTCCTCACCACCACGAATACGCACGCTCGTTGGCCCGATGAACTGTGCGACACCGTGGAACATCTGGATACCAGCCTCAGCAAAGCCTGCCTCATTCTGGGTGGGCGCAGGATCAGTGAAGGTGCGTTTGAATCGTTGGAGGTTCGGCCAGGTGATGTGTAGGTCCAACGCGGAGAGGCCTTTGCCTTCCAGTCGTCGGCTTGCTGCGAGCGCGTCGGTCACGCCAACCAGCACTTTCTTGGGGTCGCAGCCCCGCAGCTGACAGGTTCCCCGTAGGGGCGGCAATCGACAACGGCAACGCTCCATCCCGCCTCACGACACGGATAGGCCACGCTTTGGACCGCTGAGTCCGTCCCCAACACCAATAGATCCACGGCTGTTGACATACTCCCCTCCCCTACCGAACGGCAACGCCTCGTTGCGCTCATAGGCGCTCGCAAGCGCCCATACACAATGGTACGCGGCGCCACGGAGTGGTACCGTGGCGCGAATGGCGACCGCCCCTCGCGCGCTAGTGGATGAGAAGCCCGGCCCGCAATTGATAGACCACGATGTAGACGCCAGCGGCGAGGATGAGCAGCGCCGAGAGTGGTGGCGCCCAGCGGAGCAGCGGCAGCAGATTCTGGCGCAGCACATCGCCAATGGTGGTCGCAATCAGCGCGACGCCGAGCAACACGATCGCCATACCCGCTCCGTAAGCGGCGAACACGGCTACGGCCTGAGCCAAGCCACCAGTTGCGATGGCGGAGCCGACGACCAGCAGGAAGATCGGGAGAGTGCAACCGAGCGATGAGATGCCGTAGCCAAGCCCGAAGCCCCAGGCCGCCCGCAGGGGATGACGAGGATACTGGGCAGTCCCCTCACTCGCCGCGTTCCTCCTCGCGCCCTCCGCCTCGTTGTCATCGGCGCCAAGAGGCATATGTGATCCCTTGCCGCTGGCGATGGCGGAGACAACAGAGGCGACGCGTGCCAGGAGCGGAACCTCGATCACCGCCCCTGGGAGCAGCAGCCGCACACCCATGCCAACGAGCGCCAGCCCAACGATGATCCCGAGCCAGGGGAACACCTGCGCCAACGCCCGGCCACCAGCTGCAAGGGCGCCACCTGCCACGAGAAAGACTAGGAGGAAGCCTACCGTGAGCGGAAGACCGAGCATCAAGCCGCGCAATAGGCGAATGGCGACGGGCGTCTCAGGCGTCTCATCGGCTGCACGCTGATCGGGTGACGTGGTCGCTCCGCGCCCTACCGTGTAGGAGACAAAGGCTGGCAGCAATGCGAACCCGCAGGGATTGAAAACGGCCAACACACCCGCGCCGAACGCCAGCGCCAGTGGCGCCACCGTCACACTCGGCGGCGTGGCCAGCAACGACAGCAGAGCGGGCAAAGCGGTCATCACTGACATAGACTTACGCCGCTTTCTGGATGATCTGGGCGAGTTGCTTCGGGTCGACAGATCCCGGATTCTCATAGGCGATGTAGCCCTGAGCGTTGATGACGACGGTCGTCTCAAGGGTCAGGACGCCATAGGCTTGGGTGATGCGGTCGTTGGTGTCTACACCCCAAACGACAGGCGCGTTCGTGGGAACGCCAGTCGCCTGCACAAAGGCCGCAAGCTCCGAGCGGCTATCACCTGCATTAACATCAATCGCGACCGCCTGCGCCCCGGCGACATGCGCTGACTGCACGGCCTGCGCGAGTCCCTGACTGCCCGCTACGCAGGTATCGCAAGTGGTCGCCATAAAGTAGAGCACGACGGGATGGCCGTGGGCGCTGGCCAGCGAGAAGGAAGCGCCCGAAAGCGTGGTGAGCGTGAAGGCTGGCGCAAGCTTGCCCGACGCGACAGTGGAACCGCCTGCCGCGCCGCTGTTTGCTCCCCCGAACCCGCTCACGGCGGTCGGTGTGCCGCCTCCGCTACTGTTGGAAGCCACCGCATGCACGATGGTCACCAAGCCAAGCGCCACGATGGCCGCGACGACAAGGCTGACGAACGACGAACGCCAGCGGCCCGCTGAATGGCGGGTAGTAGGCGCTGGTGTATGCGCTTGAGCAGGGCGTATCTGATTGATTCCCACGCTTCGCTGCGAGTGCGGTTGTGCGACTGCGTGGCGTGGCGCCTGCTCCGCTCGCCGCTGCTGGTTGCGCTTCGGTATCTGTGCCATCGCTCGGTCTCCTGTTCTCTTCCGTTCTCTTCGGGTCTACTCTGTTCCGTGCTGTAATTCGCAATTATTGCGGGCGTGGTTCTTGACTCCACAACGGGACTACCAGCCTAGCAGACACCATATGGTCACCAGTCCTAGCAGGCTCAGCATGACCGTTGCAGACGGAATGACAAGGTCGCCTGCTGGAGCATGGCCCAGCAAGTCATCAACTCGTCGCGCAAAGGCGCTCGACGCCTCCGTCGTCCGCAGCGCGCTCCGCCCGTTTCTAGGTGCGTCATCTCTGCCACGCCGCTGCGCCCACAACCGCCCTCCTGATGTCCACCTCATAGACAGCCGCCAGACCCATCCCACGCGCGCACCTACATATCGCACGACACCAGGCGTCCTTGATTCGTTTGATTCGATAGTGGGTGAGCCAGCGGCAGGGGATCGAAGGCGCCATACCGGGAGGATCGTCGTGTCCGCGCTCGTCACAACCACCCCAGCAGGCGCTCCTGGCGACGGCACGGCAACCATACACATGAGCGCGCGGGCCACCGCAGCGGAACTGGCGGTCGTCGTCGCCAGTTGGTCGGCCTCGACCTCCTGGCGGAGGCGGAGATGAGCGGCTAGCGCACGCAACGCGGGAACATAGGGGCAGGCGCACGCAGCGTATTTGCTGACGAGGCGACGCAAGGGGTCGCGGCGACGGACATGGGCGGCCTCGTGGGCAAGTACCGCTGCTAACGCCGTGTCATCCAGCCGGGTGAGCAGGCCAACGCTGAGGGTCACTGTCGGACGCCAGAGGCCAGCGGTCCAGGCATACGGGCGCGCATCATCCAAGATGCGTATGCGTAGCGGCGCATGGTTCGAGATGCCGGATCTGCCGGATACTTCAGATAGGTCAGATACGCTGGCAGCCTCCATGACGGTAGCGACACGACGTGACGCCGCATGCGAAACTGGCAATGCGAGGCGGTCAATCGTCCGCATATTAGCGCCTACACAGATCACGCTCCAGACGAAGCCACCAGTCGCTCGGATAAGCCAGAGCGCGCTCAGGAGGAGCGCAGCCAAGGCAGGCGTCGTCAGGAGAAGCGCGGCGGGCGACGCCTGCCCGGATCCCGGCTCCATAGGGAGCCAATGGAGACCATTGGCAAGTTGCGCCAGGGGTACGCAGATCAGCGATTGCCACGACCAGCGGCATGGCAAGACGCCGAAAACGCCTGCTCCGCTCGTGTCCCGCGTACCAACGGTTCCAGCCGGTCGTGCGATGATCGCACTCAGCAAGCATGGCGCCACGCGTACGCTCACCATCGCCAGTGGCAGCAACACGACGACTACCGTTACGAGGGTTGCCCACCAGGTGCGACGCGCCGTCCAGACCGGCCTGCGATGTAAGATCGTGCGGAAGAAGGGCATGTGGATCATGGATGCTCCTCCCTCGGCGGCGCATGGGGCGCATCCGCGCCTGCGTCATGGCTGCGCTGGCCTGATTCCTGGCCTGATTCCTGACTGGGTTGATGACGTGAGGATGAGGTTCTATGCGCCTGCTTGGGAGCAGCTTGATCTCCAGCGCCAGGCTCAGGTCTGATCGTCAGGTTCACTTGGGGGTCGCTGGCGCCTTGACCGAGTCGCCTCAACGCTTCCAGGCGCTCCGGATCGAGGGCGCCGAGGGCATCGGCGAACTGCGCGAGCGCAACATCACCAAATGTCGCCACCAGATCAGCAACCCGCGCCTGGGAAGCCGCTGCAATAAAGTCGGTCTCGCGCTGGGCTGGCCAGTAGCGGTAGCTGCTGCCCGGTCCACTGCGCCCAATGCTCTCGCTGCGCCGGAGCAAGCCCTTCTCGACCAGTCGGCCCATCACGGTCATGATGGTGGTGTAGGCAGAGCGACGCCCGGCGGCGGCGAGCGCCTGATGGACATCTGCCACCGTCTGGGGGGCACCGTCCAGTTTGCCCGCAGCCTCGGCGGTTGCCCAGCAGTGCGACATGATGGCGGCCTCAAGTTCGCCGAGCAACACCTCAGCCTGTCCTGGCGCCGCGTGGTTCCGATCCCTTCCTCGCCCCCGTCGTGACATCAGACGCTCCCTCCAGCGCGTGCGCCAGTCCCAGCAGGAGGTTCAGCGGGATCGACCGACGACATGGTCTTGGCGCGGCTGGTGGAATACGCTACGAGGAGCGCATGAGATGGCGCAAGGTCACGTCGGTTCGGGAGTGGTTGGGCAGGGTGGCAGCAATCCAGGGTGTCGCCGACGCGCGCAGGTGTCGACGCGCCTGGGCGGCGGGATGTATTCACCGGCCACTGCGCCTCTGGCGCTGCCGAATGCTCCTGGGGTACGGCGCAGGTCGATCCCGCCTGCTGGGAGCGCCGCATACTGAGCAGGGTGAACCCAACGACCACTGCGCCCACAAAATAGATAGTCGCCCCTGTCGCGATGGCGCCTTCGTGCGTCGCCATCCAGCCGCCCAGCGCCGTTCCACTCAGCACGGCCACCGCGAGCGGCAACGTAATCACCAAATGGCACGGACATGCCAGAATACCGGTCACCGTGAAGAACCAGCCAGTCACTGTCTTTCGCATGGATACGATCCTCTCTCGTCAATCCGCAGAGTACATGCGCTGGATCCACAGGGAGGAGTTCAGATGATAGGTCGCAGCGCGTTTCCTCGGCGGAATGTACTACAAAATCGTAGTACATATGAGAGTATACCGCAGGCGTCGCTGTATGTCAAGATGTACGACGGCTATGTAGTATATCTGAGGGGGTGTGTCGGGTTCTCCCACCACGCGCTTGGACACGTGCTGGAGTTTTTCGCTTTTTGCCGGGGTACCGGTGAGCCAAGCGCGTCATGATCTGGGGGTTCCAAACAACACCTACGCACCGCGATGGCGGAGCACAACGCCATAGAGCCGCTCGGTGATCCAGGCTGAGCGCAGTATCGCGGGCAAGATCGGGGAGTGTCTCGGTGAGGACACAGGCCAGGTTCATTGTATCGTCAGCACTGAGCAAGGACATCTCGAGCGCTCCTCTCGTCATCCGAACACATGGACGGGCGTCCATGTGTCTTCTGGAGTTGACCGTATGCGGGGGCGTCGTGCGCGCGCCCTGGGCTGTCAGGGAGACGCCAGCGGCGGCATAGACGCTTCCGATCCCTCCGTCCCTTAGCTGGCGCAGCAACTCAGCGTGTTGACATCTCTTGTAAAGGAGATGGCGGCGATTTTCAGCGCCTCAGCCATCGTTGGATAGACGAAGAGGTGATCAATCAGGTCGTCCGCCGTCGCATGGAACCGCATGGCTATCGCCGCGATCTGGATCACCTCGCCCGCCTCAACGCCCAGCATCGACACGCCGACGATGCGCCGCGTCTCGGCGTCGAGCACCATCTTCATCACACCACGGGTGTCGTGGATCGCGCCCGCTCGCGGCACGACAGTCAGCGGAATCGTATTGCAGGCGCAGACGATACCTGCCGCGTTGGCTTCCTCGTCGGTCAGTCCCACGACACCTACCTGTGGGTCGGTGAAGATCGCGCGCGGGATAACATGATGGTTGACACGCAGATGCGCGTCTGCAAAGGCATTGCTCGCCACGATGCCGCCGTCGTGCGCACCCACAGGCGTCGCCATCTGGCTTTCGGTCTCATGACCAATCACATCGCCAGCCGCCCAGATGTGCGGCACACGTGTCCGTAGCTCGTCGTCCACCACCACTGCGCCGCGCTCATCAAGCTGCACGCCAACCTGTTCTAAACCAATGCGCTGTGTGTTCGGTGCGCGTCCGGTTGCCATCAGCAGCTTGGCCGCTGTATACTGGCGTCGCTGGCCGCGTACATCTGCCGTCACCGTGACCTGATGCTCGTCGCCCGCCACCTGTCGCACGCGCGCCTGTGTCACGATACGCACTCCTTCGTCGTGGAGTATCTCGGTTAGCGCCTCACTGATCTCCGGCTCGTAGTCCTTGAGGATCCGTTCGGAGCGTTCCAGAATTGTGACTGTGCTGCCCATCCGGGCGAAGAACTGCCCCAGTTCAAGCGCGATGTAGCCGCCCCCGACGATCACCAGCGAGTCGGGGCGCGCGGTCAGTTCGAGGTCTTCCTGGCTGGTGAGCAGGTCACTGGTCAGATACGGCGTCTCGGCAAGGCCGGGCAGGTCGGGGATGACGGGATGTGAACCCGTCGCAATAAGCACCTGGTCGCCGATGAGGCGGCGCACGGCTCCATCGGCTGCGGTGACCTCGGCGGTGTGCGGATCCACGAGCGCCGCACGCCCCTCGACGATCTGTATCGGGTTGAGAGCATGGGTGTCACTGGAGAGGATGCTGGCGTAGTGCTGATTGCGGTACTCGGTGATCAGTTCATCCTTCTGCATGATCAGCTCAGTGAAATCTACTGGCAGATCCACAGGCGTAAGGCCGGGATAGCGTGGGTGACTGGCGTCGTAGACGAGCTTGGCGGCGGCGATCAGGTTCTTGGAGGGCAGGCAGCCGCGATTGACACATGTTCCTCCTAGCGTGCGCGCCTCGGTCATGACAGCGGTCTTGCCGAGATCTTTGGCCCGGATCGCGGCAGCGAAGGCTGTCGAACCGCTGCCAAGAATCAACAGATCGTAGTGGTCTTGCTTGTCCATAGGTGGTTTCTCCTCTTCGTCCAGGTTATCTAACCCACGACTCCACAAGTGGCAACCTGAGCGGCATAGTCTCGCAGCACTGCCGACGCAATGGATAGGAGATCGCGCACGCGCTGATCGGTGACGGCATAGATCATTTGGCGGCCCTCACGTCGCCCTGTGACTAATCCACACCAGCGCAAGCACCCGAGATGCGTCGAGATGCGGCCCTGTGGAGCGCCCACCGCCTCCACAAGATCGGAGACGGTTTGCTCATGATCCAACAGCAGGGTCAATAGCTGCACCCGTGTCGGATCCCCAAGCGCACGGAATAACCTCGCCAGCAGGTCGGCTTCAGACATGCCTGCGCCAGCGGAGACAGCAGGAGAGGACGATGCCACTGAAGGCTGTTGAGAGGAGGATATCGTCATCGAGCGCCCTTTCGGAACATCAAACATATACGAATATACGAATATACCGATACATAGATGATACAATCTCGATTCGGGACATGTCAAGAGAGCACATTGATCGATTCGGCGCCACCCAGAGCCTCTGTCCGAGGGTGTTTAGCGCCTATCGCGGAGCAGCGTCTGCGCCGCCATTTTCCCTGGGGTTCCTGCAATGCCGCCCGCAGGGTTGGTTCCCGCGCCGGAGAGGTAGAGACCGCGCACGGGCGTGCGATGGTTGCCCAGGCGGCGGGTCGGGCGGAATGGGCCGAGTTGATTGAGTGTGAGATCGAGATACATGGGATGCCCGATGGGCCATCGTGACGCGCGCTCCATATCCAGCGGCGTGAACACTGAATAGCCTTGCACACTGGCGCGGAAACCGGGCGCGCGTGTCTCCACGATGTCCAGGCAGGGGTTGGCGAAGGTGTCGCGCCAGGCGTCCCATCCGCCGCGAATCTCGCCCGGAGCCGACGGACAGGCCAGATAGACGGTATGCCCCCCGGTAGGCGCGACACTGGGATCAATTGCCGACATGGTGAAGGCGTAGAGTGGCAGCGGCTGTGGGAGTAGACCCGCTTCTGCCTGGATGAATCCTTGGCGCATCTGTTCCAGCGAATCCACGTAGCTCTGCAAGCCAGTGTATTCGTCCGGCGTGGCGTTAGGATAGGGCGGCAAGCGGTTGGTGGCGACATACACCAGCGCCTGCACCACATTCGAGCGCCGCGCCGCCGCCAGATCGGTCGCTACCGTCCTGCTCAGCGGTAGGTCGAGCAGGTCGAGCAGCGCCTGTTTGGGATCCATCGCGGTGATGATGGCGTCGGTTGCGATCCGTTCGCCAGTCTCCAACAGGACGGCCTGCGTGCGCCCATTTGGCGCCTCGATGCGCGCAACTGGCGCGTTCAGCCGCACCTCGGCGCGCCCATAGGACGCCAGTCGCACGAGCAGCGCGTCGATCAGCGCCTGTGCGCCTCCCCTGGCGTGCCACTGCCCAAAGAGATGGTACGCTGCCTGCCAGAGCGCAAATAGCGCGCCGCCTGGCATATTCGGCCCCACGTTGGCATGGGCGGCGAAGGCGCTGACCGGGCCGCATGTCAGATCGCTCGCCAGCCAGCGTTTCAGCAACTCATCATAGGAGCCGAGCAAATCGCGTGTCAGCTCGCCTGGCCCTACGCGCAACAGGCGCGCGAGCGTAGCCAACCGGCCCGCGCGTGCAAGATAGCATGCGGCGATCAGCCCATTGTGCCCGGCGCCGACGATCACCACCCGACCCTGCGTAGCAGCTCTTGCCATTGTACCCTCATGTCACTTATCAGCATGTTCGCCAGTGGTATCGGACCCTATTGGCGCCGCTCAACAGAAGTACACCTGAACCAGCGATGGGGATGTCGGCATATACGACTTGGCGCAACCGCTCACCTACTACCAGTCACTGGGCGTGACCATCGAGCCTGGCGGTGGTAGCTCCCACCCAACGGGGCCAAACGTGCTGCTGAGCAAATTCTAGATGGGTGGCTCTGAGTGACGGCGGGGTGATAGAGCGCGCACGGCGCCCACTGGGCGTCGTGCGCTCCGTTGTACGTGTGTACGTGTCAGTGTGCGAAGGTCGGCCTGCGGGCCGTCGCTCACGCGCGACCTTTGAGCATACCCTGCCAGTACAAGACGGGGAGGCCGTACTTCTTCAGCAGGTACATACTGCCGCGTTCTTTGCTCTGATCGAACGGGAACGTCTCTTTCGGCTTGAGATCATAGTCGAACTCGGCCAACACCAGCCGCCCGTAGCCCGTCACCAATGGGCAGGAGGTGTAGCCATCGTAGGTGGCCTGCGAGCTGGTGTCGTGGTTGATCGCCGCGACCAGGTTGCGCGCCAGCACAGGCGCCTGCTTGCGGATGGCGGCGCCGGTTTTCGAGGTCGGCAGCGCGGAGCAATCGCCGAGCGCGAAGATGTTGGGGTACTCCGCATTGCGCAAGGTGAACTTGTCTACCATGATGTACCCCTTCTGGGGACCATCTGGCTGCGCCAGCGGACTCTGCTTGATGAAGTCGGGCGCCGACATGAACGGCGTGACGTGCATCATGTCGTAGCGCAGCCGCACTTCCTCACCAGTATCAAGGCTACAGAAGATCGCCTCGCGCGAGGCAGGCCGCACCTCCATCAGGTCATGGCGGAACTGCGCCTGGATGCCCTTACGCGCAATTACCTGGTTGAGCGTGGCGGCGTACTCCTTCACCGAGAAGATCGACGGCGAACCCGACATAAACCGGATGGTCGCCCGGTCGCGAACTTTCCGCCGACGAAATGCGTCGTCGGCCAGATACATGATCTTTTGCGGCGCGCCCCCACATTTGATCTGGCAACTTGGCTGCGTAAAGATCGCGTTGCCCCCCTCGAAGCTGCTAATAGCGCGCCAGGTGCTGTCCACGGTCTCGTACGAGTAGTTGCTGCACAGACCATCCTGACCGACATGGCCCTCTAACCCCTTGATACGCCCCCAATCAATCTGGATGCCCGCTGCCAGCACCAGATAGTCGTAGGAGACGGTCTTGCCACTGTTGGTCTTTACCGAGGAACCTGCAGGATCTAGT
>JAJPIU010000134.1 GCA_021324535.1 Pseudomonadota bacterium | reverse complement strand
TCGGCTGGCTCCATTGCGCCCGTGCCACCGGCCACCACGACATCAAACGGATCGGCGTTCGTGCGCAGCGTGTGGATATAGGCGAGAATCTCGCGCACAGCGTCGGATGTAACGGGCTGGTCGCCGCGCAGCAGGGGGACGACGCCATCCCAGCGGGCGGCGCGCTGGAACGGGCGCTTGTTCGGCCAGTAGCCCGCCACCCAGATGGGGATGCGCGGCCGCTGAGCGGGCGTGGGCAAGAAGCGCGCGTTTGAGATGGTGTAGTGCGCGCCCTGGTAGCTAAACGGCTCGCCGCTCCACAGGCCCATCAGCACGTCCAGCCCTTCGTCGAGCATCTCGCCATGCAGCTTATCATCGGGCGATTCGCCATACGCGCTGAACTCGCGGCCAAAGTCGGAGCCAATCCCCACGCCGAGGATAAACCGCCCATTGGAGAGCTGATCGAGCGAGACGGCCTCGCGCGCGAGCTTCCACGGGCGACGGCGTGGCAGCGGCGTCACCACAGTTGCCAGCTTGATGCGTTGGGTGATCATCGCCATCGCGGCCAGCGACACCCACGGATCGGCGATGGGCGCCTCCCAATCGGAGCCAATGTGATCCCACAGGAAGAAACCGTCCCAGCCCTCCTCTTCGGCCTCGTGGGCAAGCTGCGCCAGCGCGCGGATGTCGCTATACGCGCCGAAGTTGGGAACGTTGATCGCAAAGCGCATAAGTGATTGTCCTTCTAACGTAGAGCGGGGCCTAGTCGCTCACAGTTCGATCCCTCACGAGGTGTATAGCGCAGTATATCACCGTTCACTGCATCTGCATTTTCGTCTGTAACACCCCCACGTATCCCCCTGTGATGGCGCGCGCTCATAATCTCCCAACACGCTCACACAAACGCACAACGCAACATCGCAAAGGAGTTTTTCACATGGGATTCGCCGGGATTCGTTCGTTCAAGTTTGCCGGGATGGCGCTTGGCCTGGGGCTGGCGCTCGCCCTCGCATTGGCGGCCTGTGGCGGCGCCGGGTCGTCCGGGTCATCACCTTACGGCGGGAGCAGTTCGACCACCGGATCGAGCGGCCCCACATCTACACCCTATAACAGCAACTACGGCCACGGCGGCTACGGCACACCCGCCCCCACGGGCACAACGTCTTCAGGCCCGGCTGCCGGCGTCACCTGCGCCTCGGCCAGCGCCATCGTCTGCACCAAAAAGGTGATGGTGAACGGCGCGCAGACAACCGTGCTGTCCACACCTGCGGGCAAGACGATCTACTACTTCAAGCCGGATAGCGCGACGACCTCGCAATGCACTGGCGGGTGCGCCTCGGCCTGGCCACCGGTCACAGCGAGCGCGACGCCCGGCTCAGATGGCTTGCCCGGCACGCTCACGGTCGTCTCGGACGGCAACTCCAACCAGGTAGAATACCAGGGGCATCCGCTCTACACCTACACTGGCGACCAGAGCGTGAGCGACGCCACTGGCGAGGGGATTGACAACGGCAACTGGCAGGTAGCCACCCCCTCGTTGACGGCGCAAAGCGGCTCCTCAGGCGGCAATGGCGGCGGCGGCTGGTGATCTTGCCGTGCCGTTTGGCCAATCAAGCTAACCAAGCTAATAGTGTCCCCACCCTGATAAACAGGTGGGGACACCGCTTTATGTGTACTACGAAGCTGAGTCCCGTACAGGATCCGCGTTGGCTCGCCAAGTAACCCATGAGCGGAACCCCCAACCGAGGCAAGAGCGCCACCATCCGGGAATAACTCACCACGTGGGGAATCTCCTCACGTAAGGGCGCCTGCACCTACTCGGTGTAGTCCGCCTTAACCATCCGATCCTGCGACGCCTGCGACGCCTGCGACCAATGACACCAGATCACCAGCCGCAGCAACACACTCATGGAGAGCTGCTGCGTTGCTGCGGCGTTGCTGCTGCTGAGGAGATGGCGTTCCCAGTGCGGAGCGACCTGTTGCCAAAACTCATCTACCGACACCAACACATCGAGGGCTACTCCTAAGGCCCTCTCCTGCTGATCGGCGGTTGTTTCGTTGCCCGCTCATCCAAGAAGGGGTTCTTATCCAATAGTCACGTTAAGGTAGTCTGCTGATCTTTGGTGGCCACCGTGAGATCAACTGATAGGACAAGACGCGCCCCATGCTACTCTTCCTTATATCCCTATATCCCTATATCCCTATATCCCTATCCACACTCTGTGCCGCAAAGGCCAACCGATTTAGCCATGCGCCGCTGTTGTCGCTTCAGAAAGGGGAAGGGTAAACCAAAAGGTCGAGCCTTCTTTTGGTGCGCTTTCCACCCCAACCTGGCCACCGTGACGCGCAATGATCTCCTGGCTGATGTACAGACCCAACCCTAGCCCAACTGCGGAACCGCTTTGGTGCTCGATCTCCGCGACCTGGTAGAAGCGTTCCCAGATATGCCCTTGCTCAGAAGTGGGAATGCCTATCCCCTGATCGCAAACGGCGACTCGCGCCTGTCCCTCTTCGCGCGCAAGCACGACCCTGACCACTTGATCAGCTTGCGAATATTTTAGTGCATTACTGAGGTAATTTGTGATGACCTGCCCAATGCGCTCAGCATCCCCCTGGACAATGAGCGGCTCACGTATTACTCCCTCCAATTCGATGACACGCCCGGGATGCGTTTGTCGCTGCTCGATGATCATCTCACGCGCCACAGAGACCAGATCGCAGGGCTGAACAATGAGAGCCAGCCGATGCTCTCGTATGCGCATTGCCTCCAACAGATCTCCCACCAGACGATCCAGTCGTTTGGCGCTTTGGCGTGAGCGTTCGATGATAGGCTTCACACGCTCGGCTGCTCGATTCAGATAGTCAGCAGTTGTTTCGCCTTGACGTTTCCCTTGTGCGGAAACAAGCCAGAAGTCGAGCATGTGCAAATTCATTGTCAGGCTGGTAAGGGGCGTGCGCAGTTCATGGCTGGCAATCCCAAGAAACTCATCCATCCGCCTTGTCGTCTCCTGCAACACGGCGACCTGGCGCTCTGCATCGAGAAGAGCCTGCCGCTCATTTTCATACTGCTGAGCGCGTGAAATTGCCACAGCAATCCGCTCTGCTACAGCCTGGAGCAACTGACTATCTTCCTCGGTAAAGCAACGCGGTTCTATCGAGTCAATATGGATGACGCCGATCAACCGGCCGCCTGCGACGAGTGGGACACCGAGCAAGGAGCGAAAATGCTCTTGCAAAAAGCGGTTTGCTACGGGCACGGTGGTCAGGTTCTCGACAAAGAGCGGTTTGCGAGAAGCCGCTATCGTTCCCGCGACGCCCTGGCCCATGGGGACATGCACCTTGCCCATGACGGCTTCTTCCGGCCCATGAACCGAGTACAGGGTCAATTCGCTCTCATCCTCCGTCGGCAACAAGATCGCGACATTATCTACGCCAAACACCGCTTGAATTCGTTGCAGCATTGCGGGAAGAAGGTCTTGGAGTCGCGCATATTCAAACGCCACATCGCCAACCGCTTGCAACGCACTCAGTCTACGCACAACAGCCTCAGCCTCTTGATGGTCTGCCCGTTCAACTTCGCCCATGTGTCCGTGCCTGGCGCCCTTTCGTTCGTGTTCTCGTGTGTCCCTTTGTCTCCTGGGCAAAGTACGGTATCAGGCGCATATTATATGCCAGTCTCCTGTTGGCGAAGTGCGGCATGGCGCCATGCCTCTGGCCTACTTTCCACTGTCGTCCCAGACAAACACGGCAACCTCGAAACCTCCTGCGCCGAACACCCCATGCAGGCGAAAGCCATTGCGCGTATAAAACGTCCGCAGCTTCTCGTTGCCTGCCCAGCAATCCAATACAATAGTCGGATGGAGTGGATGCGACGCTGCCACCTGCTTCACTCCCGCAAGCAACAGATCGCCCAGGTGATGGCCTTGCTCTGCCGGTTCGATCATCAGCTTTTCCAGAAACCAAATCGGACACTCCACACCATCCAGGTTCCAATGGGCAAGCGTCTCATACCCAGGTGATGTCAGCGGCGCGACGATCACACCACCCAGTATTTTGTCGCCATCAGCTAGCACATAGCACGTTCCGGCGGCGACATGCGAGGCAACGAACGCGACGCTGAGCGGGCCAAACTCTTGCAGGCTGCCCTCCGCTATCAGCGCATCCTGTATCCGCGCCGACATCCCCACCAGCGTCTCGATCTCGGTATGGGCCGCACGTCGAACCTTCATGCCAGATGCTCCATTTCTCTTGTTCGTTCTCATACGTCCAAAGGGAAGTCCACCTGAATATAGCACAGAATGGAAGCGACCTGACTGCAAAGGTATGGTACACTGCGCGTGAGAGTGTGTGGCTAGCGCAAAGGAGAAACCGCTATGGCGCTGAGGGTGCACTCACTCGCCTTTCTGAATGAGCAAGCCGCGCATCCTAACCGGCGGTTGAGCAAAAGCAAGCGGGCAGCACTCGTGCTGGCGAACGAATCGTTGCGTCAGGCGGATAGGCTCGTCGTGCTGCTAGGCGGTAAGGCTGGCCGCCTGGGCGAGACGATTGTCGCAACGGCGCTGCTCGAAGGCATACTGGAGGCGTTGCGCGTCACTGGCAGGAGGGATATTCCTGTTGCGGTCTTTGTGGATGCAGGCGCGTTTGATCTCTTTGACGAGCGGCTCTACCAGGAACGTTGGGGCCAGCGTATCACATTTTCTCCTATTGACGAGGATCAGCGCGCCCAACCGATGGAATCCTTTGCCGCTGACATGGCGGGGCGGTGTCTCTTGATTGTTGACTTGCACGGCGAACACGATGGCGAGCCGCAATTACGCATCATCGAGGAGCCTACGTCGGCTGCTACCGAGAAGCGGCGCACACTCATCACACTGGCCAACCTCGCTCGACGCTGTATCCGCAGCTATGCGGCGCGTGGGCCGCTACGCCGCTATGCCGACGCAGTGGAGGAACTCTTCGCCTTGCCAGTGGGAAGCATAGCAGGCGAGATCCCCCAGCCACGCATCTTGCTCGCGTCGGAGACATCGGAGGATGAGAAGCGCATTGCCCTCCTGGCTGATCTATCAGACCTCACGCCCAGAGATGTCCTGATCACCTGCTTTTTTCAGTCGGTCGTCGCGGCGAAGGTGTATGAGCAGTGGGATACTGTGATGCTGGCGCTCTGCGAATGGGCGCATCAGCGGCATCCGGGCGGGCGGCTCCGTTTTGTTATTCCGTGCGGCGACGATGACCTGCATCCCAACGGTCCTACCGAGGCCGATCTAGCGTCTGCGTTCAGGGATTTCACTGGCGTCGAGGGGAACGCCGATGTCACTGTGACACGCATCCCCGCACTGCGCGACCTCGCGTTGGTATTGCGACATGCCATGCTGACGCTCTCAAACGATACAGGGCCGGGGCACCTCTCCGGCGCGCTTGGCGTTCCGACAATCACGCCCTATCTGCCGGGCGAGGTGTATTCGCAACGGGTATGGGCGTCCACGCTGGCGCATCATGGTGTGACCCTGCCGGATAGTTCCTTCACCCACCGTGAGGTAGAGGCCGCCGTCCTGTGGAACCGCACAAACATGATCAACGCCATCCCGCCGGAGCGCCTCGCTGGTGTGGCGATAGATTGCCTCGCCGCACGTCTTCTGCGGTAGTGTTTCATCCAAGCTGGCGATTAGAATATCATCAGTACACGGTACATCAATTTATATGTAGCGGCTCATCCGGCGGCTGGCTTTGGATCAGTGCGCGCGCCACCTGCTCATAGGTGGCCGCCTGCACCTCGGCGTAGGTCAATTGTTCACGGAGTTGCGTCAGTTCGTCGTTGAGCCGGGCGATGTCGGCCCGCAGGCGAACGGTTACTGCGCGCCACTGAGCAGCCCGCCGTGAGAACTCGGTCACTGGCGAGACGCGCGTAGCATCATTGCTTTCGCCCTCATCCATTGTCCTGAGGAGCGTCGTGGGCAGGTTTTCCGTCAATTCATCCACGGCTTGGTTTTCGGCTTCGCCAGTGCCGTGTCTACTACCTGGCGGGCTTGATTTTGGTCTATCAGACATTGTAGTGTCCCTTGTTCAGCCCTTTGATTGTATCAAAAGTTAATAGTACCATACTTTTCGCTATGGACGCTCATTCGTATTCCTAAACATGGCAGGGTCGAAGTTTTCCGTGATACGTTTCTCTTTAGCCGCCAGAGGCACAGCCGAGCGTATAAGCAATCACCGCAAGCACGATGGCGAAAAGTATCGTTTGAGGATTGGAAGGAACACTTGCCATGCAACAGCAAGACGCCCAATACACCGCGCAGCACGCAACGCAGGAACAATTCATCCAATCGTTTCGTGAGCAACGGCTGATCACTCTTGCGCTTGGCGATCAAGTTGCCGAAGCGCGCTGGGCTGCGCCTGAGCTGCCCGGTGGGCGCACATTACATGATGCGCTGGCAAGGCTGCTGGCATGGAATGAGTGGGCCATCGCCGACTTCGAACTGAGCCTGTTGCGCGCTCTGCCGCCCCGGCTGGTTCTCCCCGCCAGCAGCGAAGATGAGGCGTTGGCCTTCGAGGAACGGGCGGAGGCGCGCTCTGCGGCGCTGAGCAAGAACGATCTGCTTGGTGGCCTGCAAGTGGCTTCCACCATGCTGATCAGCGCGGCGGTGGGGCGTAATAATCCCGATTGGTTCGGGCGTCGCCTCGAAGACCTTGCAGGTTCGCCGCTTTTTGGCGGGATAACACAGGCCAATTCCACCAGCCAGGATCAAGGCGCGCCAACGGTGGGCGATGTGTTGCGCTGGCTGTTGGAACGCGAACGCACGCTCGACGCCCAGATTAGCGAAAGCCTGGGCGTCAGCGTGAATCTTGCCGATCTCAAGAAGCGACTAACGAACAGCTAGAACCCGCAACGTCTGGCGATCAGCCAGCACGGTCAGGCGCGCGGCGCTGGCGCAATCAGCCATCTGAAAGCGAATGGCTGGGCGCCCTGCGTACTCCACCAGCAATTCCGGCTCACTTATCCAGCGCGCGTGATCGGCCATGAATTGTAGAGCACTCTCATCCGACCAGTAGACCAGATCGCTGGCTGCGAATATTCCAGCGCCCTCACTAGAGTTTGTGTGGCACTGAGGACATTGCCACCATACCCAGAATTGATAGGGGTGCTGCGCCAGGCCGGGTGGCGCCACTCCGCGTGTTTTCTGCTCAAGCTCTCTCTGCGTCTTCTCGATCAACTGAAGCAAGGCTGGCGTCCCGCAATAAGGGCAGACCTTTTCTCCCGCTGACATTGCCTGGATGAACCGCTGTGTGACGCCTCGCATGGTACGCTTCCAGGCGGGACGAAACGCCCTTAGCCCGACAAGCGGGATCAGTCCCCGGCTATGCACGTTGCTGCTCTGAACATCGCTCAGGCCATAGCGCCGCTCGCAGTCTGGGCAGCGCATGTGCAGGTTCGCTGTGCCGTCCGGTTGTGGTAGAAACATTCCCATGAGCCGACGCTGCCCGCAGAGCGTGCACCACAGGCGTGTCTCGCGCCATCCGTCTGCGCTCTCCTGATCCAGTGTCAGGCCGAGGGCTTCGGCGTCCGCCCGCAGTGGCCCGTTGAGCGCCCGGCGAAGCTGCTGGCGCGCCCGGTGTAGTCGCGCTTCCACCGCGCTGATTGAAAGGCCCACTTGCTCCGCAGCTTCGCGCTGGGGCGTCTCCTTCAGGTAGCAGAGTTCCACGATGTCGCGCGCGTCGTTGGAAAGCGAACTGAGCGCCCTATCGAGCAGCGTCGCCATATCCTCTCGGCAGAGCGCGTCGAGCGGGTCAGGTAGCTCCGTATCTGGAATATCTTGGAAGGCAGCGCCCTCGGCGCTCTCCTCGCCATTGGCTCCAATGGCTATGAATGCCAGGCGGCGCCGATCACTGGCGCGTGTGCGGAGCGAGCGGCGGCAAACGTTGCGGCAAATCTCATCCAGCCACAGGTGGAATCCGGCGGGGGCATACAGGCGCTCCCTGTGAGTCCATGCCTCCAGTAGCGTCTCCTGTACGACATCCTCCACTGCATCCGGGGCAACACCGCGCAAACACGCCAGACGCAGCAAGCGCGGACGCGCCGCTGCCAACCATTTTGGGAAGCTGCTCGCAGCTTCCCAATGCGCTGTATCTCCGCTCTTTTGGCCCAACGCATCGCCATTGCGGATAGCAGTGTTGATCGTTTCGTTGCTCATCGGCGTCATGCTATGCCTCCCTCCATCATCGTATCACCGAAAGCGCCGTTGTCCTTGCGCGTTTTTTTTGCTCTCCCAGCCAGCGTACTTTGTCCGCAAAAATTACGCAAGGGAGTATGTGGTTTGCGTGATAGGGGGGTAACGCGCATATCAGGGAGTTCCTAACGATGGCGCGCAAAACGGTAGAAATCAGGGGAAAACACAATGGGAACATGCCTTTTTTGCGACATCCAGCGCGGTCTGGCACCTGCCTCAGGAGAGCCGATCTACGAAGACGAACTGGTGTACGCTCACCACGTCTATCCCGATCCCGGCGAGGGGTCAATCTATCTGGGGCATATCATGCTGGAAACAAAGCGCCATACACCCGACTTCGCATCACTGACGCCCGATGAGGCGCAGGCGGTCGGTCTGCTCGCCGCGCTTCTCAGCAACGCCCTCAAAGCTTGCACAGGCGCGGAGAAGGTCTACGCAGTATTTTATGGCGAGGTGACGCCGCATCTGCATGTCATTCTCACAGCCCGCTATCCTGGCTTACCCAAGGAATACTGGCGCTGGAACACCCTGAGTTGGCCCGACGCTCCACGCGGCGGCCCAGAGGAGATCGCCGCGCTCTGCCAGCAGTTGCGCGCCACGCTGGCAGAACTGAGATAAACACGAGCAGTGGAGTTCCAGCCCGCACTGCCCGCTCTCTAGGCAGGCTTCGTGGCCGCCAGGCCCTGAGGCGCGGTTTCAACCGCCCGCCGCCTGTACGTCCACTGCCTCCCGCTACTGCCCGCCACCTTAGGGTCGGAAGATGAACTGCAACAGGCGCTCACCCACCTTCTGGTCAGTGACCTCCATGTTGTTCGCCTCCTCGCGCGCGAACTTCACTGCGTCTTGCAGGCGCTCCACGCGCGCCAGCATCTCGTTCACCCGCTGCGCGGGCAGCGCGCCGGAGAACTTCACCGTTCGCCAGTAGCCCACCGTGACATCCTCGTAGTAGACCTCCACCTGGGCGGGATGCTTGTCGGTCGCCTCGGCCTTCACGTGGTTGCGGGGCACCTTCTTCGTGCGCAGCGTTTGCACCGGCTCCGTCGCCCACGAGTCCGCAGAGCCGTCGAACGACCATGTCTCGGCGGCGTCGAGCGTGGGCAGCTTCTTGATGAACGCATGCAGCTCGCCGAGCTGCTTCTCCAGGAAGAGTAGATACGTCGCTGGAACCTGCGACAAGATCACCTGCCCATCCACCACTACATCGGCCTTGGCCTGGCAGTTCGCCCAGTCCTTCGTCGCCGTGATGTCAAACAGGCGGGTCAGCGACTCGCTTACCCTGCGGATCACCTCCTCGGCCTTCGTCTGTACACGGGTGGACTCCGGCGGCAACTGCTCGCCTTCCTCGTCCTTAGGCCGGTAGGTGCGCGCGATGCCAGCCAGCAGTGTCGGCTTTTGCAGCGACTGCTGCGCCTCGGCGAGTTCCTGCGCGGATTGCGTCTTCACACCCTTCTCAATAGCGATGATTTGATTGAGTCGCGCCATTGGGATAACCTCCTGCGAGGAAGTTGTTCTCTCTCCTCGCCTCTATAAAACGGGCAGAAAAATGCCCCCTTCTCCGCAGAGGAGAAGGGGGCAAGGCGTGCCCTATTCGCCTACGCGGTAACAAACTTCGCGACGACACGCCCAAAGCGCACTTCATCGCCGTCTTTGATGGGTGTCGGGTTCTTTGGCGTCAACTTCTGCCGGTTGACGAAGGTAAAGTTCGTGCTGTTCAGGTCTTCAATCAAATACTGCGTGCCCTGGATGTAGAGCTTCGCGTGCATTCGCGAGACGCCGCCCTCTTCGCCGCCATGTGGCGTGAGGTCAACATCGGGATAGATGTTGCTGATAGGGTCTTCACGGCCAATAAGCGCCTCACTCTTGCCTGCCAGGTCAAACGTCGCGTTATCGGATTCGATGATCAGCTTGGGCGCGCCAGCCGCCACCGGAGCCGACGAGGCATCGGGAGTGGACGGAGCCGCACTAGCGTCGGGCGCTGCGCCTGCCATCGCTGGCGCGGGGTTCGCAGCCGGTTGCAACGCTTCGCCACATTGCTCGCAAAACGCCGAGCCGTCAGGGTTCTCATGTCCCTGTGAACAGTAGACTGACATATATCAAGCTCCTTATGGAAAGGGTAGTGGTGTGACATGCTGTGTCTGGAACTTCCAGCGCCTAGCATATCACATTCTCGCACGAGATTGCCAGATCAGTTTGCGGTTAGCTCTCGAACCGCTGGGTGAGTTTGCGGGTCTTATTGCCGATGCTCTTCACCTCCTCCGGGGAGATCGCGCCGCCCGCCGCAAGCTGATCAAGCGCGCGCTGCGTTTCGGGATCGAGCACCTTTGTGACGTTGGGATGCAGCCGTATGGTGACTTTGCCGGTCTGCTTGTATTCATCCAGCACGCGCGTCACCAGCCGATGGGCGTTTGCCTTCTCGGCGTAGTTCATCACCAGCGGGTTGGCCTCTTCGGCGGGAACAGGATCATTCGTGAACGTGACGACCACATCTGAGCGGACACGTTCCTGGCCGCCGCCCCCTGGCGCGTCATACGACAGCTCCGCCTGAGCAATACGAAAGACGCCCGCAGGCCGATTCTCTACCATCATCTCCACCAGCACGGCCTGTGGTGTGCCGCGTTCGAGGTCGCCAAGCGGAACCACCACCTCACGGTCGCTCAGTGTGCGTGGGTCTACCTCGCTGATCAGCGGCAACACCTTCACGGCGCGTTTCGGAGAGACGCCTGTCGTCAGCCGCAGGGTCAATTGCGCATTGCGCACGCTGACGGCCTCTGCGCTCTGCAACTGCTGCTGGAAGAACGTGACCGCTTGCTCTGGGCGCTGGATGAACTCGGCGGGCATACCGCTGCTGCGTTGGCCGATGTTATCCAGCAGGTCTTCCTGCCAGTCGGCGCCGATCCCGAACGGATAGATGCCGATACCGGCGGCTCCCGCGTCGTCGGCGATACGGCGGCAGCGATCCGCATCGCCATAGGTGGCCCCATCGGTCAGCAAAATCATCCGGCTGACCATATTGGGCGAGGCGTTCTTGCGCAGTTCGGTCAAGCCGACGCTCATCCCTAGCGACATCGCCGTGCCTCCGCCATCACGGATGCCCTCCACCGCCGCTTTGAGCAATTCACGATCTGTCACATGCTGGGCGGGAACGACCACCTGTACGTTGTCGTCGAAGATGACCACCGAGACAATATCCTGGGGGGCCATCTGGTCAATCACCAGCTTCACGGCGTCCTTGACGCTGCGAATCTTCTGGCCGCGCATCGAGCCGGAGTGATCGAGCACAAGCGCAAAATTGACGGGCATGCGCGTCTGGGTGGCTGCTGTGGCGTTTGAGCGCGCCTCCAACAGCACATAGGCTAACTGACTGGCGCCGGTGATCTGCATACGTTCCCGGCCAACCTGGCAATTCAGCGAAACTTCACCGGCCATCGCCTGGTTCTCCTTCGCAATCTATGAACAAGCTGCCTCAACCATCATCAGGGCTTCTCTACCGCGATATTCCGTGATTGTCTGCGGTCACGGCAGGGAGAGCCACAAGCAAGAGGTACGATATGCGACTTCGCGTCTGCGATAGAGCGTATCACATCATCTTCCTTACGCAAGGCGGCAAGATCGGTTACAGCGCATCTACAGAGCGCCTTCGCCAAGCGTCAGTTCAAGCCCCTCGTGCGCCACCACCACATCGGGGAAGTGGCGGCGCGCCTCGTTCGCCAGCGCCTCGATGGCTGCGTCGTCGTAGGCGGGATTGTGGTGGATGAGCGCCAGCCGCTTCACGCCCGCCGCGCGCGCCACCTGCGCCGCCATCTCAGGTGTGCTGTGGCCAAAGCCGCGCACCGTCGCCTTTTCGCCCAGACCAAAATAATCCTCGGCGCTATACTGTGCGTCATGCGCCAGCAGATCGGCGCCCTGGGCGAAGCGCACGAACCGCGCGTCTGCCTCTTCTCCGCGCGATCCCACCTCCACGTCGGTCGCGAAAACCAGACTATGATCGGCGGCGCTCAGCCGATAGATGAGCGTGCCATCGCGCGGGTGCAGCGTGGAATACATGGCTTCTGCGCTTAATGTCGCACTTTCGCGCCTGACCGGGTAGGTGCGCGCCTCGTCAACCTCGTCAGCCATTTCTCCATCGTCCTTATGGATGATCTGCGGCTCTTCGCTATCGGGCGTCCAGATCAAGCGGGCGCCATCCCCGATGCTATACAGGCGCCGCTGCGAGGGCAGTTCACTGAAGTCCACCGGAAAGTAGGGCGAACGCATATAGCCCGCAATGATCTCGGCGAAGCGCATGCCCGCGAGATCAGGCCCAATGAAGGTGATCTGCGCGTTGGGGTCGTAGAGAGGGGCGAAGAAGGGCAGCCCACACAGGTGATCGTGATGGGCATGAGTAAACAGCAGCGTCAGCGACGGGCGCTTGTCCGGCGGGACACCACGCCATTCGCTGGCCAGCGCCTCGCCCAGCGCGATGATCCCTGAGCCAGCGTCTATGATGACGATATGGCGGCGATAGCGCATCTCAAGGCAGGTGGTGGCCCCGCCGACGCGCGTCCCTTGCGTGGTGGTCAAAGGATAACTGCCGCGCACCCCCCAGAAGCGCGCGCGCAACGCATTGACGTTATGAACGGAGCCGGAAGGAGCCTCCTCCAATGGCTGTAGATGGCTAAGCGCTGAGCGTCGAGGGAGACGGCCAGGACGGATAAGCGTTGGCGCATCCAGCGCATCCAATGAATCCGTTCGTTCGGGCGCATGCTGATCCATCAGGTTGGTTTCTGCCATGCCAGCCTCCTCGCCTCCTCAAATCCTGTGCGGACATCACTATAACTCTATATGTCTCTATGCCGTGTGAGTGAGCGGTGTTCTTTATCGTAACGCGACGCATCAAAGCATGTGAAGAGAGTCCGCGCAGACGCCGATGGCAAGAGCAGCAAGCAAGAGCATCAGAACGGGCGCAACGGAAACCTTATGTCATGAAGTGTAGCACGTGCGACGGCGGGATGCTGTGATCGCCGTCACTTCTATGTCCAGTGCGTCCACTACGGTTGATCGAGGAATTCGATCATGTCGCCTTTGCTTTTGGCCGGGCGATCCGCACGGAAGCGTGACGCGCCAAGCGAGGCCAATGTTACAAGCGCCATCGCGATCAGGGGAATGAGAGACAACTCCTCATGCAGGGTGAGGAAGCCAATCAGTGTGGCGACCGCAGGTTCAAGGCTCATGAGGATGCCAAAGATGCGCGTGGGCAGCGTCCGTAGCGCGACAAGCTCCAGCGAGAACGGGAGCGCCGAAGAGAGCAGCGCCACCCCAAGCCCTAGCGCCAGAATCTCCGGCGAGAGCAGCCGCGCGCCGCCTGTCACAATCCCAACAGGCGCCAACAGCAGTCCGGCGACGGCCAGGGCCAGCGCCAGCCCGGCGCCACCGCTGAACGCCTGGCCTACCCGTGCGCTCAGCAGAATATACGCTGCCCAGAAGACCGCCGCCAGCAGCGCGAACACGACACCTAGTGGATCGAGGCGCCCTTGCGCGCTCACGCTGAGGGGATTCCAGGGCGAAAGGAGCACGATGCCGCCAGCGGCCAGCGCTACCCAGAGCAGATCGAGCCAACGGCGCGATCCGGAGACCGCAACGCCCAGTGGCCCGATGAACTCCAGCGTGACGGCCACACCCAGCGGCAGCCGCGCAATCGCCTGATAGTAGAAAAACGTCATTGCGGCGAGCGCCAGCCCAAACAGCGCGATAGACCCATAGCGTGTAGAGCGACGCATCTCCAGCGCGCTGCCCTGCGCCGCCAGCGTGGCGCGCCGTGGACGCCACACCAGCAGCAAAATCACCGCGCCAAACGCCAGCCGCAGGAAGACCACCGCCGATGGATCGAGTAAGGAAAAGAGACGTTTACTGAGCGCCGCGCCTAACTGGACGGAGATCATCGATCCAATGGCAAGCGCCTGGGGTGGTATAGAAGGGATAGGCCAGCGACTCTGTTTCACCTTTGTGAGGGGCGTTGTTGATGTAGTTGGTCCCGTTGTGGGCGCGCCGGACATGATGAATATACTCCTTATTGGGCGTTATACCACAATGACCCGTCCAGGCGCGCGAGGTCGTCGAAGAACCACGGATAGCTTTTGGCCACGGCGTCGGCGTTCGTGATCGTCAGCCCATGTTCGCTGTGTAGCGCCGCGATGGCGAGCGCCTGAACCAGCCGGTGATCGTCATGCCCGTCCACTGTCTCGCCTCCCGCTATGCCTTCTGGACGCCCACGTACATGAATCGCGTCGGGATATGGGGTGACATCCGCCCCCGCCTTTTGTAATTCTGTGCAGAGGTCTTCAATACGGTCACTTTCCTTCAGGCGCAGGTTCGCCACCTGCTCGAAGCGCGTCTCGCCCTCGGCAAAGCAGGCTGCCGCCACCAATACAGGCACGCTATCTATGCAGGCGTCGCCGTTGATGAGGCAAATGTCTCCTTGCGCGCCGTCATCGTCATCATGCGCCGCAGGAACTACGCCTATTGCGCCACCGTTACCATGTGTTGGGCGCTCTGTGAGTTTTGCGCCAAGCGAGGGAGACAGTGTAGCCAGCGCATCTGCGAGCGCCTGGGTATCTTCCCCATCGCTATCCAGATTGGACAATGTAAGCGGGCGGCCAATCACCAACGCCGCACACAGCAGCGCCGCCGCCGATGGCATATCCGCAGGAATAACATATCTTCCAGCCTGATAGCCTTGCCTGCCATGAATGACGAATCGCCACAAGTCGTCAGTCGCTTCGACGGTTATCCCGGCAGCCGCCAGCGCCCGCAGCGTCGCACGGACAAATGGCGCCGAGCGCAATCCTTCGGTAACGGTGATCGTCAGGCCACCCTGTAAGAGTGGCCCCAGGTAGAGCAGCGCGCTGAGGTATTGTGAGCTACGCGCTCCCGACACGCTCACCGCGCCTCCTTGTGGAGGCCCCCCATGTAGCGTGATGGGCAGCAGCCCACCCGGCTCACGCGCCTCCGCAGCAATCCCCAGGCTGCGCAACGCATTGAGTAGATCGGCATTGGGGCGGCGGCCCAGCGAGTCGGGATGATCAGTGGTAAACGTAACATCGGGCAGTAGCGCGCCGATCCCCAACAGCAGCCGCAACACTGCCCCCGCATTGCCCGCCTGGATTCTGCCATCCGGTGGCCGCTGTGGTCGTCCGGCGACACCCACCACACGCAATGCCCACTCTCCATCGTCGCCTATACGCTCCCAGGCGATCCGTGCGCCAAGCGAGCGCAACGCACGAACCAGTACAGCAGTATCATCGCTGATGGCTGGCCCAATCACCAGACTCTCGCCGTCAGTCAGGGCCGCAGCCAGCAGATAGCGCAAGGTGAAATACTTCGAGCCAGGCAGTCGCAGGCCAGGCAATTCACCAAACTCCCCCTTCCCCGGATGGGAAGGGGGCCGGGGGGATAGGTGTGTCACCTGTGGTGGCTGCACGACCGGCGGGCTCAGCGCGTCGGCGTAGTCGTTCTGCGATAGAGGTTGCTCAGGGGTCATGCGGGAAGTGTCATCCTTTTTCGCGGGCTTTGCGCTGAAGCTCATAGAGCTTATTCAAGGCTTCGAGCGGGGTGAGTTCGTCTATCGCCATCGTCTTCAGTTCTTCGAGCAGCGGGTCGGGCGCGGCTGAGAAGAGCGTCAGTTGGACGGCGGTGGGTGTGGGCAGATCGCGCATCACGCGGCGGCGTTCGCGGGCGTCACCTTTGCGTTCAAGCTCCTCCAGCACCTCTTCGGCCCGTCGTGTCACCTGGCGCGGGATGCCCGCCAACTGCGCCACATGCACACCATAACTCTTATCAGCGCCGCCCGGCATGATCTTGCGCAGGAAAACAACCCGTCCCTGCTCCTCCGTCACTGCCACATTATACGCCCGCACGCGGGGCAGTGTGCGCGCAAGCTCCACCAGCTCGTGGTAGTGAGTGGCGAAGAGCGTCTTCGCGCCGCAGCGTTTGTTGTTATGCAGGTATTCGACGATGGCGCGGGCGATGGCCAGCCCGTCGTAGGTGCTGGTGCCGCGCCCGATTTCATCGAGAATGATCAGGCTGCGCGGCGTGGCGTGGTGCAGGATGTTCGCCGTCTCGACCATCTCCACCATGAACGTGCTCTGGCCGGTGGCGAGGTCATCCTGCGCGCCGATGCGGGTGAAGATGCGATCCACCAGCCCGATGCGCGCGCGCTCCGCCGGAACGAACGAGCCGATCTGCGCCAGCAGGGTGATCAGCGCCACCTGCCGCAGATAGGTAGACTTGCCCGCCATGTTTGGCCCCGTCAGCAGCAGGATTTGCGCCTCGCTGGTGGAGATCTCGGTATCGTTGGGGACGAAGCCTGCGTCACGCTGCGTCGGTTGTTGTGTGAGGCTGGCCTCCACGACGGGATGGCGTCCCGCGACGATGTGGATGGTATCCCCCAGGTCGAGTTCAGGACGGCAGTAGCCACGACGCGCCGCCACCTCGCCCAGCGCCAGCAACGTATCGAGTTCGGCCAGCGCGCGCGCCGTCCGCAGAACACGCTCGGCCCACTGCGCTGCCACCTCAGCGCGCAGCGCCGCGAACAACTCCTGCTCCAGTTTCACGCTGCGCTCTTGCGCGTTGAGGATCAGCGCCTCATACTCTTTGAGGTCAGGTGTGATGAACCGCTCACCCGTCGAGATCGTCTGCTTGCGGATATAGTCGCCTGGTACGCGACTGAGATACGAGTTGGAGACCTCAATAAAGTAGCCGAAGACGCGATTATAGCCCACTTTCAAGTTGGGAATGCCGGTGCGCTCGCGCTCTTTGCGCTCCAGCTCAGAAACCCACTGGCGACCGTTGCGCGCAGCATCAAGCAGCCTATCCAGTTCGGCGCTATACCCCTGGCGGATCACGCCGCCGTCGGTCAGCGTCAGCGGCGGCTCTTCCACCAGCGCCCGCCCAATCAACGCCTGCAACCCCGGCAGGGGATCGATGGCGGCGAGGAGGTGGGACAGCCCCCTCCCCTGCCCCTCCCCCAGCGGGAGAGGGAAAGTAGATTCGTTGTGGGGCAAGATATTTCCACTTTGGGCCAGCACAATTCCACTCCCTTCACCGTTCGGGGGAGAGGTCTCTTCCAGCGCATGCAGACCGTTGGCCAGGGCGATCAAATCGCGTGGGGTGGCCAGTCGTTGCAGGGTGCGGTTCGCAAGCCGTTCCAGGTCGCCCACGCGGCCAAGCGGCTTCGCCAGGCGAGTGCGCAGCGCAACATCGGCGACGGCTGCGGCGACGCCCTCCTGCCGCTGGCGCAGGCGTTCGAGATCGAGCAGCGGCTCGCTGAGCCAACGGCGCAGCATGCGCCCGCCCATTGGAGTACGGGTGAGATCAAGCACGCCCAACAGTGAGCCTTTGACGCCGCCGCCCCGTCCGCTCTCGAAGATTTCCAGGTTGCGGCGTGTATGCGCGTCAAGCGTCATGAACTCTGCGACGCTATAGGTCTCCAGCGCGGTGATCTGCGCCAGCGCGCCGCGTTGTGTCTCGTTGAGATAGGCGATAACCGCTCCGGCCGCACGCATCGCCAGCGGCAAACTGGCGCAGCCATAAGCGTCGAGCGTGGCGACGTGGAAATGATCAAGCAGCCGTTCGCGGGCAGTATCCTCGCGAAAGAAGCGCGCATCGTAGGGCGTGACCACCGTCCCCAGCCGTGCATCAATCGCATCGAGCCGCGCTGCCAGCCGTTCGCTCAAGCTCCGCTCTTCTTCTTGCTCATCCTCTGTCTGGGAAAACTCGGCGTCGTCCAGGTTCTCTATCGCATCGGCAGGAAGCGTGCGGCGACGAGGCAGCGGCGCGCGTGGTGTTTGCGCCGCCTCCACAAGCGCCTCGGCAGGCTGGACACGCGCCAGTTCTTGCAACAGGGCGTTCTCTGGTTCGGCGGCGGAGAACTGCGCGCAGGCAAACTCTCCGGTGGTGATGTCCACATAGGCCACGCCCACGGCGTCGCGCCCCAGCACGGCGGCGGCCAGATAGTTGTTGCGCTTGGCCGCCAGCATCGCCGGATCAACTACCGTTCCTGGCGTGACGACGCGCATTACCTCGCGCTCGACCAACCCCTTGCTCAGCGCGGGATCGCTTGTTTGCTCGCAGATGGCGACGCGGTAGCCCTTACCGATCAGCCGGGCGATGTAGCCTTCTGCGGCGTGGTGGGGCACGCCCGCCATCGGCGACTTCTGCCCACGCCCAAAATCCCGCCGCGTAAGCGTCAGTTCAAGTTCGCGAGCGACAAGCTCGGCGTCTTCATCAAACATTTCATAGAAGTCGCCCAGGCGGAAGAAGAGAATGGCGTCGGGATACTGCCGCTTGACGCTGAGATATTGCTGGCGGATGGGACTGAGTTCGAGCGACTCGCGGTCAGGCCAGCCGCCACCGCTAAAGGCATTCTGGCGCGCGCCAGATGGAATATCCTGCGCATCCGCTAGTGATTGCGCATCCGGCTGGTCTGGCTGATTGCTGCCCTTCGCCCGCTTTGCGCCGCGCTCCTCGATTCGCATCTACACATCCCTTGCTGTCTCTACTCGTCGCCGTAGCTGTCAGTTTGTTTGTCTGTATTGTACGCCATGCGCGCCGCTCTGTCGCTGCGCCTGCGCCATATCTCCCACACGACTGCTTTTTGCCCTATGCGCTCAATGCCTTTGTAAGCATGGGGCGAGGGAAGCGTCTCAACAATCGTGATGGAGTGGGACATTGGCGCGTTGAGGAAGCCGATGAGGCGCTGATGTGCGGGGTCGGTCTGATCTCAGTGCTGCTGGCGCAGACGTTGCCACTCTCCTCGATGGCGATTCCTGGTTTCTGGTACGCCGTCTCAATCCCGGCGTACAAGACCGCGCTTGGCATGGTGGCTGGACGGAGGCGGCGGCAATTGTACGAGACGGCGCCCGGAGCAGGATCGTGAAAAGGCACGCGCGCATGTGCTACGCTAGGGATGATACGTCGGCGGGTGGGTGAACCCGCGCCCAGGGGCTTCACTCTGTTTCGCCATACAGCCCGCCGACCCCTCTTTAAGCACTATTGCACTATGCACACAACGCTTGTTGACGCATAAGGAGCAAGCCAATGACGACTCCAAACGCGCCCGCCACGTTTCGGGCGCTTGTCCTCACTGAAGAGGATGGCAAGACACATGCGAGCATGCAGACCGTTGAGCAATCCGCGCTACCGGAGGGCGATACGCTTGTGCGCGTGGCCTACTCGGGGCTAAACTACAAAGATGGCCTGGCGATTCTCGGCAGAAACAAGGTGGTGCGCAGCTTCCCAATGGTTCCAGGCATTGACCTTGCTGGCGAGGTGGTTGAATCTTCATCGCCCGACTTCGCGCCTGGGGATCGCATCGTCTCCACCGGCTGGGGCGTGGGCGAACGTCACTGGGGTGGCATGGCGCAGTACGCCCGGCTGAAAAGCGAGTGGCTGGTCAAGGTTCCCGATGAGCTGAGTCTGACCGAGGCGATGGGTGTTGGGACGGCGGGCTTCACGGCGATGCTGTGCATCATGGCGCTGGAGCAGCATGGCTTCGCTCCCGGCGGGCGCGAGGCGCTGGTGACGGGCGCGGCTGGCGGCGTGGGCAGCATGGCGGTGGCGCTGTTGGCCAACAGCGGCTATCGTGTTGTCGCGGCGACCGGCCGTGTTGACGAGGCGCGCGACTACCTGACCGAGCTTGGCGCGCATGAACTGCTCGACCGCGCGACGCTCACGGCTCCGGGCGCGCCACTGGCCTCGGCGCGCTGGGGCGGTGTGGTGGATACCGTCGGCGGCCCAGTATTGGCGGGCGCGCTACGCTCTGCGGCGTATGGCGCCAGTGTGGCGGCTTGTGGCAACGCGGGTGGCATGGAATTCACGACGACGGTGCTGCCGTTCATCCTGCGGGCGGTCAACTTGCTGGGGATCGACTCGCTTCCCACGCCCATCGAGATACGCCGTGAAGCCTGGGCGCGCATCGCAACGACGCTGCCCAAACGCACGCTCGACCTGATGATGCGCGTGGAGCCACTCAGTGAGGCGCCCCGATTGGCCGAGGAGATTATGCGGGGGCAGATTCGCGGCCACGTTGTGCTGGATGTGAATGAGTAACAACACGCCAGAAACTACCAGAAACTATTTGTAGGCGTCGTGATGTTCTGTTCTGCTGCTTACTCTCCAATCTTCCGCAGCATGGGCGGCGGAATGAATGGCTCGCGCTCCTGCATAAAGATCGTATGGCTCTCGCGCGTCAGCGGCAGGCCGCGTTCGAGCGCCCACTCCCAGAAGGGGACGTACTGCGTGCGGGCGGTTCGGTGCTCCAGCATCATCAACGCTGAGGAGAGGCTGCCGTCCGCCAGATAGCCGCTTTCGCGCCAGATCGCGTAGAGTGGCTCGTGGTCATAGGGGATTGAGCGATGCTCGAAACGCCACTCGGTTCCATCCCAATGAAACAGCCCGTATTGCGCGTTGATGTCGCCGTTGAAGGGACAGCCCACTGCGCCGATCACTACCACATGCTTTGTCTCGCTTTGTGGCTCGCCTTCGGCGCTGCTAGCCCCCATACGCAGCCAGCGTTCGTAGGGATAGTGGATATGTGCGCCGACGATCAGCGACTCCTCAACGCCAGCCAGCGCCTTGGCCAGCGTGGCGTCGCTCATCATCCGGCCCATCCCCTCACGCGAGTCGCGTGGGCTGCCGTGAACGATGCGCACGGGAGCAGTCCCAGGTAGTTCCACCCGCATGCTAAACGGCAGGGCGCCCAGCCACGATTGCCAGTCGGAGGTGAGTTCGGCTACCGCCATACGCACTGGCGTCCACCAGGACGATTCCCATTCATCGGGCAGATTGCGGCCCTGCGCCAGCGAGACCAGCCAGGTATCATGGTTGCCGCTGATCGCCGGGAAATGATATGGCGAGATGCGTTCGAGCGCGGCGCGGCTCTGTGGCCCACGGTTCACGAAGTCGCCTGCGATCACGATATGATCGGGCTGAACACGCTCCAGGTCGGCCAGCACGGCGTCGAGCGCAGGCACGTTGCCGTGGATGTCGGCCAGCACGGCGAGCGTTGGGCCGCGCCGCTGTGCGTGCTTTGCATCATGTGCGGCGCTCACGATTGTTTCTCCTCCAGGCTGAGGAGCGCCATGAACGCCTCCTGGGGAATCTCGACGCTGCCGACCATCTTCATGCGTTTCTTGCCCTCTTTTTGCTTTTCCAGCAGCTTGCGTTTGCGTGTCACGTCGCCGCCATAGCACTTCGCCAGCACGTTCTTGCGCATCGCCTTCACCGTCTCGCGCGCGACGATGCGGCTGCCAATCGCCGCCTGAATGGGCACCTCGAACAATTGGCGTGGGATTAACTCGCGCAGCCGCTCGACAAGCGCGCGTCCTTGATTGGCGGCTTTGTCTTTATGCGTGATGAGCGAGAGCGCGTCCACCGGCTGGCCGTTCACCAGGATGTCCAGCTTCACCAGGTCGGCCTCGGCATAGGTGGCGAAGGTGTAGTCGAGCGAGGCGTAGCCCTGTGTGCGCGACTTCAGTTGATCGTAGAAGTCAACGATCAGCTCGCTCAGCGGCATGCGATACTGCATATGCACACGGTCGGCTTCCAGATAGCTCATCTCACGATACTCTCCGCGCCGCATCGTCACCAAGTCCATGATTGTGCCGATGTAACGCGCAGGCGTGAAGATCGAGATGTCCATCAGCGGCTCTTCGATCTTGGCGATCTCGTTGGGCGGCGGCAACTCCGCCGGATTATGCACGCTGACCACCTCGCCGTTTGTCCGCGTGACGAGGTATTCCACGCTGGGAGCCGTCACCAGGATGTCGAGGTTGTACTCGCGTTCGATGCGCTCCTGAATGATCTCCATATGCAGCAGACCCAGGAAGCCGCAGCGAAAGCCAAAGCCAAGCGCCACTGAGTTTTCCTGCTCGTAGACCAGCGAGGCGTCGTTCAGGCGCAGGCGATCCAGCGCCTCCCGCAGCAGCGAGTAGTCATCGCCCTCCACCGGAAAAATGCCCGCGTAGACCATCGGCTTGGCGGGCCGGTAGCCGGGCAACGCTTCAGGCGCAGGATGGGCCGTCAGCGTGATGGTGTCGCCGACCTGGCAATCCTTCACGTTCTTGAATCCAGTGGCGACGTAGCCCACCTCGCCCGCCGAGAGGTCTTTGACGGGCACGAGCGACGGGCTGAAGTAGCCAACCTCCAATACGTCAGTTGTTGTGCCAAGCTGCATCATCAGGATACGTGAGCCGGGCTTGATCGCGCCGTCCATCACGCGCACATAGGCGATCACGCCCTTGTAGGCGTCGTACTTGGAGTCGAAGATCAGCGCACGCAGCGGCTTTTCTACGCTGCCCTTTGGCGGGGGCATGCGCGTGACGACCGCCTCGAGGATGTCTTTGACGCCGATGCCTTCTTTGGCGCTCGCTAGCACCATCTCATCGCGGCGCAAGCCGATCACCTCGTCAATCTCTTTGGCGACACGCTCAGGATCGGCGCTGGGTAGATCGATCTTGTTGATAACGGGAACGATCTCAAGTCCAGCGTCAAGCGCGAGATAGAGGTTGGCCAGCGTCTGCGCCTCGATGCCCTGGGTGGCGTCAACTACCAGCAGCGCGCCCTCGCAGGCGGCCAGGCTGCGCGACACTTCATAGGTGAAGTCCACATGGCCTGGAGTGTCGATGAGATTGAGTTCGTATTCTTCGCCATCGTCGGCGGTGTAGCGCATGCGCACGGCCTGCGCCTTGATGGTGATGCCCTTCTCGCGTTCGAGATCCATCTGATCAAGGATTTGGTTTTCCATATCGCGGGCGGCTACCGCGCCGGTGAACTCCAACAGGCGGTCGGCCAGGGTGGATTTGCCATGATCAATATGCGCGATGATGCAAAAATTACGGATGTGACGCTGATCCATGTACGACTGCTCGTATTTCTTTGACGAATGAGAACATGCGGCCCGCACCCCTGCTCTTCCCCAGCGGGAGAGGGAAGATGCGCGCCAGATAACTCCCAATGACGTCTCGTGATGGTGTCTTGTTGTTGGTTTCTCCCCTGTCATTATAGCGTATTTTCACGGCGTTCGGCTGCCCCACCCCTCCCCCAGCGGGAGAGGGATCATCGGGAAAGCGGGTTCGCGGTGGGTGGGCGCGATGGGCGCGGTGGGCGCATGGTGGGCGGGCGCGATGGGCGCATGGTGGGCGGGCGCGGTGGGCGCGGGGCGAAGCGCGGGGCGAAGCGCGGCGGGCGGTTGAAACCGCGCCTAAGGGCCGTTGGCCACGAAGTCCGCCTACGCGGA
>JAJPIU010000056.1 GCA_021324535.1 Pseudomonadota bacterium | reverse complement strand
CAGCCGTTCGACGTTTTCCATCAGCCCAATCAGCAGACGGCTCTTGGTGAACCTGGCATTGACCAACTGTTCGGAGAGGTCGTCGTGCATATCGTAGACATGCGGCAGCCGAAACAGCCAGCCCAGGATCGCCCCAAAGAAACCTGCCTCCAGATGCGTGTGGATCGCATCGTAGCGATGGGTTAATAACAAGGGAAGGGCACGCAGGAAGAGCAGGGCGTCGAGGGGGAACTTGGCGGCGGAGGGGCCAACCTTGACGCGCTTGAGGCCAGGAAAACCCCAGGCGCGGTGGATGCGCAGTCCGGGCAGGGACGCATCCTGCCCGATGGGATAGGTCACCAGATCGACCTGGTGGCCCAACTGGCTGAGGGCGCGTAGCCGGTCATACACCTGAAACACCGCGCCACGCGGCTCCACGAAGGGCACCGGCGCAATCATCAATATTTTCATCGCGGTTTCTCTCACACTCTGCTGGGACTGAGGCGCTTTCCCAATGATGTATGAAGCATAATGCCAGGTAGGAAAGTCGTTATCCCATTGACTAAGCATTCACAACCACAGAGAGGCGCAAAGTGAAATAATGAACACCGCGCATGTCTGCTTAGTGAGCGGGCAATTGTGGATATGGTACATCTGCCTATGCGAATGGTCAAGCATAACATGACTTTGCGCCTACCCAATTATGCTGGATTTCTGCGGCGTGGCGACTCTGTTCGGCTGCCATTGGCGCCAAATATGCGTCACGGAACTCTTGCTTTCGAGCAGAGGAGCGTCAAGCGGCAGCGGCAATTGCACATAGCCATGCGCAGGAAGCGGAGGTATGGCTGCCTGCCAGCGCGATGGATCGAGCGGGGTGATGCCACTGACCGCGACGCCAAGCAGCCTGAGCGCATGACCGTCGGCCAGCATTGGCGCGACCTCCTGCGCCAACAAGGCCAGCGCCACCGCGACGATGGGCTGGGCGTCAGCCGTCGCATGGGGTAGCGGCGTCTGGCGGGTCATCAGGCGGAAGTCGGCCCACTTCACTTTCAGTGTCACCGTCCGCCCCATCAGCTCTTTCGCATCGAGCCGCTTTGCCACCCGCTCCGCCAGCCGCTTCACCTGTTCACCAGCGCGCTCGGCGTCTGCAATGTCGCGAGCGAAGGTATCCTCCACCGAGACACTCTTGGGCGGGCCGTAGTCAGCGATAACTGGCCGGTCGTCCTGCGCATTGGCCAGCCGCCAGAGCCAGTCGCCCTGCTTGCCTAGCAACGCCACCAGCGCCGACCGTGATTGCGCCGCAAGCTGGCCGACGGTGGTCAGTCCGGCGCGTTCCAGGCGGGCGCGTGTGTGGGGGCCGACGCCAGCCAGCCGCCCCACCGGCAGGGGATGCAGAAACGCCAGTTCGGCGCCTGGCTTGACGATCAGGCAGCCGTCCGGCTTGGAGAGGTCGCTGGCCAGCTTGGCGATGGACTTCGAGCGAGCGGCGCCAATCGAGATGATCAGCCCTGTCTCATCGCGCACCCGCGCCTTGATCTCGCGCGCGATGCGTTCCGCCGGTTGGCAGCCCACCACGCCGGGCGGCAGTTCGCCGTAGGCTTCGTCAATCGAGACCTGTTCGCGCACCACAAAGTAATCGTCGAGAATGTCCATCACCTGCTGCGAAAGCTCTTTATAGCGGTCGAAGCGCGGCCAGAGGAAGATGGCGTCGGGGCAGAGGCGACGCGCCAAAGCGGCGGACATCGCGCTATGCACGCCATAGCGCCGTGCGACATAGTTTGCCGTGCTGACGACCCCACGCCCGCCCGGGTCGCCGCCAACGATAACAGGTCTGCCCCGCAGCGAGGGATCATCCAGTTCTTCGACGGCGGCGAAGAAACAATCGAGGTCGGCGTGCATCACCCGTCGCATACCTACCCCCTGCCCCCTCCCAGAGATGGGAAGGGGGAATATGGTGTGTCTTGTCGTTACGCTACCTGCCTGCCGCTCATTTGAGTATAGCATATTTGTAGAACGTATGAACTAGATGGGATGGTTCGTGATGGGGCGAGGCCCCCACCCCCAACCCCCTCCCCCGCACGCGAGAGAGGGCCGTAAGGCGAGCGGGATCGCGGAGGGCGAGCGTGGGCAGGCGCGTGAACGCGCGCCTAGAGGCATGCTGCCACGAAGTCCGCCTAGCGAGCGGACAGTGCGGACTCGGATGAGGCAAATATGGGCGCTTTGGGGGTGAATTCATCTGGCGCAGATCGAGTAGCGCCGCCGTCCTCGGCGGCCCCGCACCTTTGGCATGGAAACTAACCTGCCATGTGCTTGTTTGCTCCTGTGCTACCAACGTGACTTTCCTATAGGGTGTGTGCTCAGACGATGGAATCGCACCCGGCCAAACTACATCTACGGCAAACGCGCGAGGCCGTAGACGAAACCCGCACGATGCAAGATGGCGACAAACATCTATGCCAAACACGCGGGGCCGCCAGGGACGGCGGCGCTACTCGTGCAGTCCCCCATCGTCTGCCCTGCCTCACCGCCTTTGCCATCGCGAATCCGTTCGCCCAACCGAGTCCGCGCAGGCGGACTTCGTCGTGCGCCAGCACGCTTAGGCGCGGTTTCAACCGCCCGCCCCCTTCGACCGCCACAACCGCCCGCCACAAACCAACGCGCGCCCAATCGCCCCTCCGGTGAGGCTCCTCGCCACAACACCGACAGCGACCCGACGCGCGCTCTGTTTCTGTATTTCGCTGGCCACTCCAGCGCCGCGAACACCGGCCTGGCCTCAGCGAGGGGACGCCTGCACTGGCATAGCAGCATTGTTCTGGCCGCTTGGCGCTTCTCCCAGAAGAAAAGAGCATCGCCTGAAAACCAAAAAAAATTTCGATCGCGCGGAGCGCGATACCAGACAGACGACTGTGGCGCCCCAACCGACTCTCCATACCCCAAAGGTACTCTGGGGCGAGGGGAGTTAGAAATTAGAAATTAGAACAAAAGTTCAGTATGCTATGCCTGCCGCCCGCGACACGCCCGGAACCCCCCGTCGACGTACCAGAGGTGCCCGTAACGGGAGGCCGCGCGTGCGCCCAGTGGATGGTTGAACCACGCGCCGCCACGCAGCACTCTATTACCAGTAGAATTAATATTCTCTCTCCCGTCGTTTTGATTATAGGGGTAGGGTTTGTAGAGGCTGCTGCACCACTCCCACACGTTGCCTGCCATATCCTGCGCATGATAGGGGCTTTCACCGCTGGGATAGCTGCCCACTGGTGTGGTGTGCTTCGGCCCGCCATCACTGGTGTTGGCGCGCGTTTTGTCCCACTGGTCGCCCCAGGGATAGATACGCCCATCCGTGCCGCGCGCCGCCTTCTCCCATTCCGCCTCGGTGGGCAGACGCCAGGGCTGGTTCGTCGTTGTGGCCAGCCAGTCCATATAGGCGACCGCATCCTGCCAGGTGGCATTGTCCACCGGGAGATCGAGCGTATCGGATGGCGGCCGCCAGGTGGATGGCTGTTTGCCTGTGGCACGCTGGAAACAGGCGTACTCGGCGATGGTGATGGGATATTTGCCGATCTCGTAGGCGCTTACGTAGATGTCCCCTTTCCAGAGTTCGTCATCAGGCGCCCGCGGGTCACGCCGCTTGTCGCTGCCCATCGGGAACGGCCCGGCAGGCACAACACACAGCGGCGGGATGATGACCTCCACGCCATTGAGTACCTGCCCCACAAAGCCGAGGCTAGCTAACCGCTGCGAAATGTGGTCAGGCGAGATGCTGGGTGGAGGTGTGTGGATTGGTGGAACACGCGCAGGCGCCGCGCGTACTGGTTGTGGCGGGGGTGGCGTTGATGGCTGTGGAGCGGGCGGCTGAATACCGCTTCCAGGTGTGCGGAGAATGTCAGCCAGGATGGCGGCGACATCCTGCCGGTAGTCCTGTTCATCGTGCTGGGGATCGCGACAGGGCAGGCCGTGGATGCGCCCCCAATGGCCCATGTCGGCTGGAAAGTCGCATGGCTGGTAGCGGATGGGCAGCAATCGTTTCCCCTGTGTCACCTTTAGATAGTAGGCGTGCTCCATCTCCTCCACAACCCACTTCGAGCTGAGCGCGTTGGGCGAGAGGATCACCATGAAGACATCGCGCGCCGTGATCTGCCGCACGATCTCGCGCCACCACTCATCTCCGCCATGCAAGCCGCCTGAGATGTCATACCAGACTTCAGGGTTTCCCGGCGTGTTTCCTAGTTTGGCGCGCAGGTCGGCGATCAGCCGCAAGCCAAACGTGTTATCCAGGTGGCTATGGCTCACGAAGACAGTCGGATTGTTGGGCATGTGGGGTCTCCTCCCTGGCGGCGCTGCGGGAATGGGTCAGTGTTCACGCTCACTGTATCACATACATATTCTCGCTGCAATCATTTGGAGAAGGAACGTGTGCGGCGGTTGGAGTCTTTCCGGCCTCCAGCGCCTCCGGGGAAGCGATGTATGAGGCGGAGGTTTCAGGCCGCTCTGGAGAGCGGCGGTACTCGATTGGCGCCCGTCGTATGCCCGGCTTGACAGCCTTTGCCAGCGCGATCCCCTTCATCTGATCCGAGGCCGCGCAGGCGGCCTTTGTGGCGAAGCCTCTAGGCGCGGGTTCACCCGCCCGCCTGCTCGCCTCTTGAACTGACTTGCCTGTAAGAGCCTATCGCATTCCCGTTATCCTGTGTGGTAGATTGTGTGATAGGGCAATAAAATGATGATTACGGAGCAGATAGGAGGCGCCGCTATGCAGAGAGAGCTTGCGCCCCGTGTAGTCGCCGACCCTGCCATCCTTGCAGGCAAACCTATAATTGCAGGAACGCGCATATCGGTGAGCGCGCTTGTCCGTGAGATTGCCGCTGGAAAGACGATTGAAGCGGTCGTGCGTGAGCATGGCCTGTCGCCAGACGATGTGCGCGCAGCCCTTGACTATGCCGCCACACGCGCCGACGAGGTGACGCCTTCCGATTCGTCTTCCTCGTTTGCCGAACGACTCACTGCCCTGCGTGCGCAGATCGTAGCGTCAGGCGATCCGCTTCTAGATTGGGATGACGTTTCGACAGAAGTTGCCGAGCGGCGCAATGAACGATACACAGATGAACAGCCATGAGCCGCACATATATAGACTCTGGCGTATTGATCGCCGCTGCGCGTGGGACTGATTCAGTTTCCGCCAAAGCGCAAGCTATCTTGACAGAGGCCTCTCGCCAATTCATTTCCAGCGATCTGGTGCGGTTGGAAGTGATCCCCAAACCTTCCTATTTCAAGCGGGTTGCTGAAGTCGCCTACTATCAAGCCTTTTTTGCGATTGTTCAAGATTGGGCCGCCATCACTCCTACCTTGATTCAGTTGGCGTTGCAACGAGGGAGCGAGTTCGGGCTGGGCGCAGTGGATGCGGTGCATGTGGCCGCCGCTGAACTCTCCCAGGCGCAAGAGTTCATCACTTCTGAGCGCCCCACGTCTCCCATCTGCCGGGTAACTACTGTCTCTGTGGTCTCCCTCCAAACGCCCTAATAGTGGGGTTAGGCATTCGTACAGCGCCCATCTTATGCCCTACTTCGTCGCCTGCCCAAAGGCTGCCTGTTTGCCCCACCTCCCTCTCCCCCCTGGGGGAGGGCCAGGGTGGGGGTAGTCCGCGCAGGCGGCCTTCGTGGCGAAGCCTCTAGGCGCGGGTTCACCCGCCTGCCTCGCCCTTCACGCAGCCTCGCCTTCGATCATCTCCATCGCCGCGTCGGCAAGCGCCTCTGTGGGCTGAGCGGCGTCGAGCCAGGTGATGCGCGTGTCGGGCCGGAACCAGGTCAACTGGCGGCGGATGTAGGCGTGCGTCGCCAGCTTGAAGCGTTCCACCGCCTCGGCCAGCGTCATCTCCCCACGCAGGTACGCGCCGATCTCGCGGTAGCCCAGGCTCGACATCGAGGGTAGTTCCCAGCCATAGCCGCGCGCCAGCAGCCCCTCCGTCTCCGCGACGAGGCCCGCCGCCAGCATTGCATCTATGCGCGCATCCGCCCGCGAGTAGAGAGCCGCACGATCCATGTTCAGGCCCAATAGCAGCGAACGATAGGGCGTGGGGCGTTTCCCCTGCTGCGCAGAGAATGGCTGGCCAGTGAGCATACAGACTTCGAGCGCGCGAATCACCCGCCGCACGTTGGTGGGCGCAATGTTGGCGGCTGCGATGGGATCGAGCGTCGCCAGTCGCGCATGCTGCGCCTTTGCTCCCTGGCTGGCCGCCTCCGCTTCGAGGTGCGCGCGTAGCTCCGGGTTGGGCGCAACCTCAGGGATCGCCAGTCCATCCACCACCGCACGCACATAGAGACCCGTGCCGCCCACCAACAGTGGCAAACCGCCGCGCGCGTGAAGATCGGCGATGGCGGCCAGGGCGTCGCGTTGATACTCGGCCAGCGAGTAGGATTGATCGGGCCAGACGACATCGATCAGGTGGTGGGGCAGCAGCGCGCGTTCGGTGGGAGTGGGCTTTGCGGTTGCGATGTCCATCAGGCGATAGATCTGGCGCGAATCGGCAGAGATAGCCTCGACGAGATGACCGGCGGCGCGCAGGCGCTCGGCAAGGGCGATGGCGAGCGCCGTTTTGCCGGTGGCTGTTGGCCCCACCAGCGCCACAAGCAGCGGCTTTGTCTCTGGTGTTGTCTCTGGCTGCGTCTGCATTGCCGGTCAAACCTTTCTGGATCAGTCTCCCCATGCGCGTTGTATACTGAAGACTGACGATGGTCGCATACCCATCCATGCAGCATATCCCAATCCTGACGACAACCGCCAGAGCCACACAGCCAAAGGAGCAAGCAGCATGACGACAGAGGAAACGTTGGCCGAGATCGCAACCGAGGTGGAGGCGTGCACAAAGTGTGATCTCTGCAAGAACACGCTGCATGGCGTGCCTGGCGAGGGAAACCCGGAAGCCGAACTGTTCTTCATCGGTGAGGCGCCTGGCGCGGTGGAGGATCGGCGCGGACGTCCGTTTGTGGGGCCAGCCGGGCATTTGCTCGATGAGTTGCTGGCGCTGATTGGCCTTGATCGCCGCAGCGTCTTTATCACCAATGTCGTCAAGCATCGCCCACCGGACAACCGCGATCCACTGCCGGAGGAGATCTCCGCCTGCTCGGACTATCTCACCCGTCAGATCGCGGCCATCAACCCGAAGGTGATTGTCACACTTGGCCGCTACTCGATGGCGCGCTTCTTTCCCCCTACCGTCAAGATTTCAAGCATTCATGGGCAGGCGCGAAAGATAGACGGGCGCATCGTCGTTGCGATGTTCCACCCTGCCGCCGCGCTCCACCGTGCGGAACTGCGCAAGACCATCGAGGAAGACTTCAAGCGGGCGATTCCGGCGGCGCTGGCCGAGGCGCGGCGGCTGGCGGCTGAGGGCAAGCTGAGCCAGCCGATGGAGAAGCCAAAGGATGAGCCGCCGCCCCAACAACTCACGCTGTTTTAGCCCACCATCGCGGCGATCCACTCCCGCCAGTAGGCGTGTCTGCGGATGGCGGGATCAATGGCGGCAAGGCGCTCAAAGAGATTTGCCTGCCATGCTGGTGTGGTTGGGTCGCCGTCCAGCTTCGCCATGCCACCCACCCCCCGATACAAGGCGTTGGCAAGATAGGCCATGTGCAATGCCTGAGAGAATGACGAACTCACTGGCGTGAAAGCAGGCGCACTGGCCTCAGGCGTGTCTGGATTGGGCGCGCCGGGGCCAAGCGGATCGAAGAGCCAGAGCGTTCCCTTGGGGTAGCGCGCCGACGTCTGATCCAGCGCCAGCATGAAGTACCTCTCGGCGTAGTCACTCCCCACAGGGACAACCTGCCGGGTCTGATATAGCCTGGCAAACGGAAAATCCTCAGGGTTATATGCGGATCGCAACGCCTCGAGCAGTCCCTCTTCGCTGGAAAGCGCGCCGGGCGGCGAAAAGCGAGTAAAGGCGACTTCGACTGTTGTGAGGTCATACCTGAGCGCCAGGTCGCGATAGTCAGGCGGGAACACAGCGCCCATCTCGCTTTCCAGCGTCTCCCATTGTGCAGGTGAGAGGTCGCTGGGGCGAACAAATTGATCGGCGGACACCAGCGCGTCAAGTGTGGATGATTCCTCCATGTCGGGCTTACCTCAATCTTCCCGGCGCAACCGGACGAATCGGAGGAGGCGAATCGAAGATGCCGCCGAATGGGCCATGCCACTGCGCCTGACTGTAGATCCAGCGGTAGTACAGCCCAAGCTGGCCAGTCGAAGGATCGATCCAGCCTGGCCCACCACGTCCGGGATGCCAGTAGCCCCACCACGGCTGACGTGAGTGCATCGCCGATGGCAGAGGAACTGCGGTTGGCCCTTCATCGAGATGGTGATGAATGAGCGTTTGCCCATTGTAATACGTCTGGTCGGGGTGGTACTGTAGCCACTGATCATCAATCACCGGCGATCTGCCCGCCTGGATACGCGCAATATTATCAGGGCTGAAATACTCCGGGTGATCCTGCAAGAGCTGATCCCAATACGCCTTCGCATTGCGAATGCCGCCGTTGGCTGTCGCTGTGCCGCTGGTGAATTGCGTGGTGTCAACGCCGTCAATTGGATTGCCGTTGGCGTCGAGACGCAGCTTCCAGGGCATCGGTTGGGGGAAGAAGTTGCTCAGGCCATCCATCCCAAAGATGTCGCCGGTCACATTGGTGAAGTCGGTTTGCAGATCGCTAGGCGGCGCGAACGTGCTGGCAATCGATGGGCCAACGAGTGGTGCCTGCCCAATCGTGGCTTGAATATCCTGGTAGATGGAGTTCTGGAACGATGTGGGGCCGCCGATTGCCGCATTGGTCACGTCCTGGAGCAGGCCAACGCCGCCGCCTGCCAGCGCGATGGGGTTGACCGCGACCGTAGCGCCAGCCAGGGTGCCATCCACCGTATCGCCAAAGATGGTCAGAACAGCATTCCAGCCGGAAAGATGCTTGGTTTCCGCAGTGTAGACGCCAACGCCAAGCCCCGATAGGCCACCCGCAGAGGCGCCGATAATCAGGCGTGTGAGCGAGGCCATCAGCGACCGCGCGAGATTTTGCAGCAGCGTCTCTATCGCCTGGCGGAGCGCCGTGATTGACGCCTCCACCGCTGCAGCGGCTCCCTCCGTTTCGAGGACGCTCGCGCCCGCCGTCAGGATGCCGAAAAGCAGCGAAGCCGCCTGGAGCGCCAGCCAGGCCATCTGTAAGACAAAGACAATCTTCAGCATCGTCCCCAGCACAAAGAGCGTATCGGCCACCGCGACCAGCCAGCCCGCGTGTTCGTTTGCTGTCTGCTGCGTCAGCGCGACGGCTCTGCTGTGTGAGTCGCTGCCTGACCCCTTCCAGACCTGTGTGGTGGCGGCGTGCGCCGTCTGTGTTTGTTGGATATACGGGGTGTAGGCGCCATGAGCGGCGCGATAGGCTTGCGCGACCTGATGCACGGCGTCGCCGTCGGGCATCTTGTCCATAAACCAGGGCATACGTTTCTCCTTGTGTCTCACATCTCTCGCGTCACTGAATGACGCAGAGCTGACCCAAAAAGCGGGCGTATCGGGCCAGTTTCGCCTCAACCGCCCAGGTATGGTGGCTGACGCGCGCCTACTTGTCTGTCAGGCTTTGGGCGTTGGCCGATTCGGTTGAGCCATAGTTCGCCTTAGAGGTGGCGACGGAGCGAGCCAGTGCGCTTTTCACGGCGCTGAAAGCGTGCATATGCGCCGTAAACAGGCTGAGAAACTGGCTCATGTCGTCGAAGCCTGCGCCGCTCCAGTTGGTGAGGCCCTGCAATGTCCCCTTCCCGCTGGCGATCTGTTGGCCCGCTGTCTGGGCGGCGTCGGCGTGCGCCTGGTGCGCCCGGCTCATCGCATCCAACTGGTCTGGCGCGCTGAGGTTGATTTCCCTGCTTGCCATGTGTTCCTCCTGAATAGTGTTCTGTGTCATCGGCCAGTAAGCTGTGTTCTGCAATTCTGCGCCCAGAGGAACGCTTTGTATACTAGGTAAGGATACACAATCCTGGCGCAGCTTGTCAATTTCGCACAGATGATCTTATACTGCCTTACTATTGCGCACAAGAGCCGATAACCATCGGCAGGGAAAGAGCAGTCGGCGTGCCAGAAAGCGTGACGTGAGAACAGAAAGGCAGAGAGGAGGAAAGCGATGGCGTCGGAACGCTGGGAACGACTTGGCAAGATTGAAGAAGCGCGCGACAAAGCAAAGCAACTCAACGATGCGCAAATCATGATTGACGAGCTGATGCGCCAGTTGCGGGCTGAAACCTACCGCCTGGGTGAGGAATGGAACGATCCGGCGGCCAGAGAAATGCAGGGCATCGTCGCCGACGCCATGCGCCAGGTATACGATGCGACCGCCGCGCTTGGCATTGTCGCCCGCCAGTTGAGCGCCGCCGCCGACGAGGCCGACCGCCATCTCGACGACGAGCCTGAAGACGAGCGCGACGCAGCGACAGAGGAAGACGACCAGGGGGTGTGACGCCCTATGGCAGTGTCGCGGCGCCTTGGTAGGCTCCCCTAATCGCCCTTACAAGTAAGTGGAGCATCCGGCAACTCTGGGCCACAGGAGGCATGAGGCCAATACCTGACGGTCGCGGTGGGCGATGACGCCGCCGCTTTCCCAGACAAAGGGATGTTTGTGGGCGTTCCAATAGGCGGTCGCTGCACGCACGGCGGCGCGCCTCGCTTCCCACGTCTCGAAGCGCCGTCCCCGGAACGCGAGGGAGCGCAAGACCTTCCACCAGGGTTCGATCAAGTTCAGGGAGGCTGCATAGACCGGTGGGAAGACCAACTCCCAACGCGGATGTGTCAAGCAGAACAGAAGCACATCATCCGCATGGTGCGCGCTCAGATTATCCAGGATGGCATATACCCGCGCATGCTCTGGCGGTATCCAGCCCTCGACCCGTTCCAAGAAATCGACCCAGTTGACCATGGTACGTCCTGGATAGTCCTGAGTGAAGGCTTCCCCCGTCGCAGGAGCAAACGCGCCAAAAACATACCCCTTGCCGCGCCGTCCATAGGCGAGCTCTTGTTTAGCTCGTGGTGGGGGACGCTCATGGACGGCAATGGCCTGCTGACCAGGGAAGGATTTGGCCGATTCCGGCCCCCATTCGTCCAGACAGATCACGAGACTGCCCGCTGGCGGCTGCGTATAGAGAGCCTCAATGGCCCCCTTTTTTGCGCGAAGTCTGGATCGACTCGCGCGCCAAACCAGGTTTCCTGTTGCCGCCAACGTAAGCCCTCGGCATGCAAGATTTCCTGAATGCGGCTGTGTTTGATAGCGATCCCTTTCTCGTCATTGAGGTAACCCTCCAACCGTTCAAACGTCCACGCGCCAAAGACCTGCCCCCCTCCTGCGGATCGGTGAGCGCCGTCGCCACGCCCCCCCACCTCCTCACGGCTATACGTCGCTGGTCGGCCAGAGTGTAGTTTGTCCTGCACCCCATTCAAGCCGTCGGCATTGAAGCGCGTGAGCCAGCAGCGCACCACCTTCTTGGCCACATGCAGCCGCGCCGCAATCACCGAGACGCTTCCCCCCTCGCTCGCCAGTTGGATCATCCGGGCGCGTGCGACCGCGCGCACCAGTGCGGTATGAGACTGGCTCATCCGCGCGATGTGCACGCGCTCCTCCTCGGTCAGCGCCCGCAGGCGCAATGGGTCAGCCATCTGGTACCTCCTCTCATTGAGAAGAGTGTACCCCACAGTTGCCGGATGCTCCACTTAGCGAGAGGTAGTTTTGCTCAGCCATGATGCCCAGGAGCCCCCGTAGGCGCCAATAGGCAGGCGCAGGGTATAGAACTGCACGTTTTGTAATCCGGCGTTCTGAAGCAATGCCCCAATCTTGGAGCCGATCATGATGTCTATCCCACGCTTGGCCGTCAGTTGAATCTGCCAGGCTTTGAGCTTATCCAGCGCGGGCGCGCCATCCATCGGCTGCGCCTCGACGAGTTCAACCCATCCGCGTGGGCGTGTCACACGCGCCAGATCGTTGACCACCCCCTGCCAGCGATTCGCCGGGATGCCGCCCATCATCAATCGCTGGTGGGTGAAGTCGAAGCTGGCGTCAGCGAACTTCAAGCCATCGAGGACATTCATCTCCACAAAGACATAGTTCTCTGTCCGCCGATGCTGCGACTCCGGTTTCTCATCCACTGGCGGCGTTGCGATGTCTGCGCCGATCACGTTGGCCTGTGGAAAGAGGTTTGCCATCTCCAGCGCCCATCGGCCTGTGCCACAGCCAACATCGAGAATGTCGTTGGGCTGACCAATCGGCGCCGCGTAGGCGCCTCGGAGCGCAAACCGGAACATGTAATGCTGAAAATCCAGCCGGTTCATATCGGCGTCGTCGCGCGGCAGGAGGTAGGGCGCATTGGAGACGTAGCGGCGTCTGCCGAGGGCAAAGAAGCCGCGCCGCTGGCCTCCGACTCAGGGTTGACGGTGACCTCATGTTTCGATTTTCGACGGAACCATCCAAACCAGCGCATTGCTACCCTCTCTTGACCTAATGATCAACAGGATTGGGACGATCACGACACATCTGGTTGCAGTATAGCTACCCCGTCAATAGACGTTTTCACCCTCATCCATGCAGCATGGTGTGACGAGCTTTCTCCAGCAGGCGGTTGAGCAGCGAGCTGGTCGTCACCTTCTGCACGTCGTCTTGATATTTCAGCAGCGCGCCTAGCGAGTCGCGTGTGGCCTGCTCGGTCAGCTCCGTCTGCCCCAGCGTCACCAGCGAGGTGAGCCAGTCGAGCGTCTCGGCGACGCCCGGCGCCTTGAACAGGTCTTCTCCCCGCACCGCCTGCGCAAAGCCGACCACCTGCCGCGCCAGCGTGTCAGGCGCTTCGGGTGCGCGCGCCCGAACGATAGTATACTCCTTCTCCAGCGTGGGATACTCGATCCAGTAGTAGAGGCAGCGGCGACGCAGGGCGTCATGGATGTCTCGTGTGCGGTTGGAGGTCATCACCACGATGGGCGGCTGCTCTGCGCGCATCACGCCAATCTCAGGGATGGTGATCTGATAGTCGCTAAGCAGTTCCAGCAGATACGCCTCAAACTCGGTGTCCGAGCGATCAAGTTCGTCAATCAGGAGAACCGGCGCGCGTCCATCCGGCGCATCGAGGGCTTCTAGCAAAGGGCGGCGAATCAGGAAGTCCGGCCCGAACACATCGCGAATGCGCGCGGTTCGTTCAAGCGCGCGTGCGCTTTCATCGTGCGCGCCGGGCGTTGTCGGAGCCTGCGGCGCACGCTGCCCGTCCGCCTGGCCTTCGGCTTCGAGCATTCGGATATAGAGCAATTGACGCGCATAGTTCCACTCATAGACCGCCGTCGCCTGATCGATGCCCTCGTAGCATTGCAGACGAATCAGCCGCGCGCCAAGGATGTCGGCCAGCGTGCGCGCCACCTCGGTCTTACCCACGCCCGGCTCGCCTTCCAGCAGCAGTGGCTTGTGGCGTTTGAGGGCCAGGAAGATCGCCGTAGCAAGCCCGCGGTCGGCGATGTACTGGTGGCTGGCCAGCGCGTTTGTCACGTCGTCTACACTGGCAAGTGCGGCAATATCAAGGATAGGCGCCTTGCCTGCGCCTGGTGTGTGGTTAGCAGGGGCGGATGTATCGCTCAAGAAAGAGTCCTCCAAACAGGTTAGGATTGTTTCGCTTCGGCTAGCGCCTCGAGCCAGCCGGGATCGCTGAGCGCGCTGTGGGCGGCGGCCTGTGTGGCAAGCTGTTTGCTGCGCCCCTCGCCACGCCCGGCGACGAACTCGCCAAGCGTCACCTCGACGGTGAACGTGCGCGCGTGAGGTGGGCCTTCTTCATTGATCACACGATAGCGCGGCGTGACGCCCAACCGCCCCTGCGCCAGTTCTTGCAGCAGCGACTTGTCGTCTTTGATACGTTGCAGCGCGGTCACACGCTCTAATCCAGTCACCAACACTGGCTCCAAAAAGGCGCGCGTCTTCTCAAGCCCGGCGTCAAGATACAGCGCGCCAAGCACGGCCTCGAAGGCAGAAGCTACCAGCAGTTCGCGCGTGCGTCCACCTGTCGCCTCTTCGCCACGCCCTAGCCGCAGATGCGGGCTAAGCGATATCCGCTCGGCGAACTCGGCCAGGGTTGCGGCGCGCACCAATGCGGCGCGTGTTTGTGTGAGCCGCCCCTCGTCGGCGTCGGGGAAGCGCCGATAGAGCATCTCGGAGGCGATCACTCCCAGCACGGCGTCGCCAAGGAACTCCAACCGCTCGTTCGAGGCGACCCCTGGCGCGGCGAACTCATAGGCGTAGGAGCGGTGCGTTAGCGCATCCACCAGCAATTGCCGTTGCGTGAAGGTGTGGCCTAGCGTAGCCTCCAACGACGCCAGCGGATCAAGCGCGCTCCGTGCGTGTGAGCCTGGCGCATGTTCCTGCGTGTCAGCGCGCTCCATCGTGCTTTGCGCTAGTGGCGTTTCGTTTTGCCTCTTTGCTTTACCGCCGCGTGCCCGTTTTGCCGGCTTCGCGCATTCGAGCGTTATTTTTTCCACCTCTTCAGCCTGTTGCGTCGTCTGCGCCATCCCTTTCTCTCACTTCTTCGCCCGCTTCGCGCCAGTGCGTGCGCGTCCATTGCGCGCCTTCGGCCTGTGCGCCGCTTCGTCCGCTTCCACAACAAGGTGAGGCGCGTCGGTCGCCTCGCCAACCCTGCCGATCACCTGGCCGATCACACCCTCTGCCGCCAGCGCAGCAATCGCGCGCTCCGTCTCGCTTGCAGATACAGCAAAGAACAACCCCCCAGAAGTCTGCGGATCAAACAGCAACGTGCGATCCACCTCGTCAACGTCTGGCGCGAAGGACACCTGCCCTACCAGCGCCTCAATATTGCGCTGCGTACCGCCTGGGATGTATCCGGCTGTGGCGTAGACGCGCACACCCGGCAGCCAGGGAACACTCGCCAGATCAAAGCTCATTGCGACGCCGCTCTGGCTCGCCATCTCCCAGGCGTGGCCAAGCAACCCGAAGCCGGTGATGTCGGTGCAGGCGTGTACATCCGTGCCCAGTGAGCGTAGCGCGCGGGCGGCTGCGGCGTTGAGCGTGGTCATGCTGGCGACGGCGCCCGCAAGCTCCACCTCAAAGCTGGGGAACGCTGCCGCTGCGACGCCACGCTTGAGGGCGGTGGTGATGACGCCCGTCCCCAGCGGCTTGGTGAGGATCAACGCGTCGCCAGGCCGTGCGCCGCCTTTGGGAAGGATGCCCTCAGGGTGGACGACGCCAATGGCCGCCAGCCCATACTTTGGCTCGGCGTCAATCACGCTATGCCCGCCCGCGATGATCGCTCCTGCCTCTCGTACCTTCTCGGCCCCGCCACGCAGTATCTCGCTCAGGATGGCCGGATCGAGGTCGTCGGGGAAGGCGACCAGATTCAGGCAGAAGAGCGGCGTCGCGCCCATCGCATAGAGGTCGCTCAGCGCGTTGGCGGCGGCGATGGCCCCGAAGGCATAGGGATCGTCTACCACCGGCGGAAAGAAATCCGTCGTGGCGACCATGGCCTGCTCCGCGTTGAGGCGATAGACGGCGGCGTCGTCGGGCGCGCCAAGCCCCACCAGCAGATCGGCGGTATTTCCGTCCGCGCCAGCGAACGTCGCAGCCAGAGGACGCAAGACCTGCGCCAGGGCGTCAGCGCCCATTTTGGCCGCTCAACCCGCGCAACTGGCCAGCGTGGTTAGCCGCACCTGTCTCCCCGGCGCCATATGTGCCCCTTCTGTCCGATTCCACTTGTAGAGTGCTGTATACTCTCATCAAGCATTGTAGGGTCTAAGAGGCGTGAGCGTCAAAGCTATGCTGGCCCTCCGCATGCTATGCTTACGTGTAGGTTGAGCAATGGGCAGTTTGACGAGTATCCACTTGCCTGGGCCATCCCCATCAAGCAGGCATTGCTCATCTGCGGATATTTCATCCAAACGGGAGAACTCTATGGCAACGCCAGCTACCCCTTCGCTGACGGTGACGGCCACCTGGCAGGGCGATGATCGCTTCGTCGCCGAGACCGTGACGGGCTATCGCATCCAACTGAGCGGCGGGCACGGGCAACCCATCGCTACGCCCTCGATCCAGCCGCCCCCAGCCGCCCCCGCGAATGATGGCGCGACCTGCACACCGATGGAAGCCGTGCTCGTCGCATTGGTCGGCTGCCTGGGTGTTACTATCATCGGCGTCTTGCAGAAGAAGCGGCAGGCGGTGACGAGCTATCGTCTGCGCGCGACGGGCGTGCGTGCGGAGACACAGCCAACCGTCTTCACTGCTATCACGGTGGAGCATATGATCAGCGGGCAAGCGGTGGCGCGCGAGGCGGCTGACCGTTCGCTCGAACT
>JAJPIU010000127.1 GCA_021324535.1 Pseudomonadota bacterium | reverse complement strand
ATGCGCCACAACACCACCCATCATCTGCTACGTGACATGGAGCGCCTGCGTGAGCATCTTGGCGTCGATCGGTGGCTGCTCTACGGAGGATCATGGGGTGCCACGCTCTCGCTTGCCTACGCGGAACGTCACCCTGAGCGCGTTTCAGAGATGGTTCTTGTCAGTGTGACCACCACGCGACAAAGCGAGATTGACTGGCTATACGGCGGGGTCAGCCGCTTTTTCCCTGAGGCGTACCAGCGATTTCGAGAAGGCGCGGCCAATCCCGATGGAGACATTGTAGCCGCCTATGCGCAACTGATGGAGCATCCCGACCGCAGTGTGCGCGAAGAGGGGGCGGCCAACTGGCGCGCCTGGGAAGATGCGGTCATCTCGCTCGAGCACAACGGCAGCCCTGGCGCATACAGCGCACGTGTGGGCGACGCTGGCCTCGCCTTCGTGCGCATCTGCACGCACTACTTCGCGCACACCGCCTGGCTGGAAGATGGCGAGATCATCCAGAACGCCGGGCGGCTGGCCGGAATACCTGGCGTCCTCATTCATGGTCGCAACGACCTGGGTGGGCCGGTCGTCACGGCATGGGAGCTTGCGCAGGCATGGCCGGACGCCGAGTTGATCGTGATCGAAGATTCCGGCCATACGGGCAGCGCGGCGATGGAGCAGGCGTTGCTTGGCGCGGTCAACCGTTTCGCAAGCGTGGATATATCACAAGAGGAGGCGATATGAGCCAGGGGGATTTCCTGAAGGCGCTTCAAGAGGAGGTTAGCACATTCGCAGATATAGTCGCTACCGCTGATGGCGAGTGGATCATTAAAGGCTTCATAGACATCCACAAACGTATTTATAGCATATCGCTGGATACCAAAGTCATCTCCAAAGCGCTTGAACTCTTGCTGATCCCGCGCCTGATCACGTTTGGCGCCCAACATGGCTACCAGGCAATTTTGGCTGCTGAACAGAACTTCTATCCTGATATTTCGTTTGTTTCAATAGAGTCAAACGAAACGTTTGCCGTTGACATCAAGAGTACCTATCGAACTGGGCGCAACAGTAAAGGCATTGAGATGGTGAATGGCATGACGCTGGGCGCCTTTACAGGTTATTTCCGCAACCGAACGAGTACGAAAAACATCACCTTTCCCTACGGTGATTACTCTGACCACATCGTATTGGGAACTATCTATACGCAAATTCCCGAACAACCAGGTCAAAAGCAGATGTTTCATCTTGATGAACTGGAAGCTATTGGTTCAGTTATTACAGACTTCGCCTTCTTCGCTCAACCCAAATACCGTATCGCCAGTTCTCGTCCAGGAAGTGGGAATACGAAAAACATCGGCTCAGTTATCCGTGTAGATCAGCTTCTGAGCGGAAATGGGCCTTTTGCCCAGCTTGACCTGGAGATATTTGATGACTATTGGATGTACTATCTGACAAAAGATATGGCAAATGCGCTGGAAGTACCTCGCCCCTATACGGATCTGGCAACGTATATAGAATATAAAAGGCAAGGCTCGACTATTCCCATAAGCGTTGTGGAAAGCCTTGATCAAGAAGAAACGCGGGCGTCCGATGAAAGTAGAGAGGTGGCAAGTGAAGACATTGATCCCTCCGATTAAGTGTCAGGGTATCAAGACAAAACTCGCGTCCCACATCAAACGACTCGCTCCTCAATTCGTATCAGGACGATGGATTGAACCATTCTGTGGCTCGTGCGTTGTCGCGCTCAATATACTGCCAGAGCGTGCGCTGCTTACCGATGTCAATAAACACATCATTGGCTTTTATCAGGCGCTCCAAGCTGGCACGATGACGCCCTTGGCAATCAGAGCTTTCCTTACTGAAGAAGGAGCCACGCTAGCGCGAGAGGGCGAGGCATATTACTACACTGTTCGCGAGCGATTCAACACCACGGAACAACCATTGGATTTTCTCTTTCTCAGCCGCGCATGCTTCAACGGCGTGATGCGATTCAACCGCGCTGGCAAGTTCAATGTGCCATTTTGTCGAAAACCTCAGCGATTTAGCCAGGCGTATATCACGAAGATTGTCAATCAAGCGCAAACGATGGTTGACGCTATGCGTGCTAAAGATTGGCAGTTTGCAGTTGCGGATTTTCGCCAGACACTCAGACGGGCCAAAGAGGATGACTTTGTCTACGCCGATCCTCCCTACATCGGTCGTCACGTTGATTACTATAATTCCTGGACTGCCGCTGATGAGCAAGACTTAATACAATCGCTCAAAAAAATACCTTGCGACTTCCTGCTTTCCACCTGGTATGGCAATCGCCATCGCACCAACAGTGGTGTTCAGGAGCATTGGGATGATGCTGCTTTCACAATCAACACTGTTGAGCATTTTTATCATGTGGGCGCGATGGAAAGCCTGCGTAACGCCATGACCGAAGCCTTGATCATGAACCATCCTCCGCAAAAGATGGAACCACGCCTTACTGACCGCACGACCTCTTCTATTCAACAACACACCTTTGCCTGGGAAGCTGCCGGTTAGCGCAAAGAAGAGCGTGCGATTTGCAGAGCTGACAATGTGCGGATCGTGTTCTGGTTCGTCTAGCGTAAGCGCATCCAGTAGCAGCGTGCGACGTGCTACAATACGCCAGTAGCGGAGAAGTTTAGCACAGCAGGCGAAAGAGAACACGGCGAGCGACTATGGCGGAGAAGACCAAGCATAAACATACACAGGCGACACAGGAGCCCCAGCATGAGAGCAGCGTGGCGAACGGGCATAGCGTGCCTACAGAGCAGGCTGGTGAGCGCATTCCTGGTGTGTACGGGCAGCGCGAGATTGAGCAGAATCAGTTGGAGCCGTGGCCCAATCCCCGCCCGCAGCGTGACTATGTGATCCACTTCGAGATACCGGAGTTTACCTGCTTGTGTCCACGTTCGGGCTTTCCCGACTTCGCCACCATTGTGATAGATTATGTTCCTGGCCCGTCGGTCGTCGAACTCAAAAGCCTCAAACTGTATATCAATGGCTATCGTTCGCGTGCGCTCAGCCATGAGGCGGCCACTAACGACATCCTCGACGATCTGGTGAACACGCTGGCGCCGCGCTGGATGCGTGTGGTGGCCGAGTTCAACGTACGCGGCAACATCAAAACCGTTGTCACAGCGGAACATGCTGCGCCCGACTATACCGGCCCGCGCCCGGCGTATCAGCGCCCAAGTTTCATGGGGATATAACTTATGGGTGATCTCGTCCAGATAACATCACGCCGCGCGCTCGCCAAGCCCGCGCCGCCGGTCTTCGATCCAGCCGAACTCGATCTCCCCCCCTCGCCTATGCCAAGCCGTCTTCCCGGCTATCTGGCGCTGCATGAGACAGGTGAACTTGCGCGACGGGCCGAGGCCGCGTGGGAACTCTTGCGCGGCTGCACGGTCTGCCCGCAGAACTGCCCGGTGGATCGCACAACCGGCAGGACGGGCGCGTGCCATTCCGGTGAGGAGATCATCGTCGGCTCGTGGAACATCCACCGGCGCGAGGAGCCGCCAATCAGCGGGACACGCGGCGCAGGCACCATCTTTTTTGGCGGCTGCCAGGCGCGCTGCTTGTATTGCCAGAACTTTTGGCTGAGCCAGATGGGCAAGGGTATTCGCGTGGGGCCGGAGAGATTGGCCGAGATGATGCTGGAATTGCAGCGCAAGGGCTGCCATAATATTGACCTGGTGACGCCTACCCATTTCGTGCCACAGTTGCTCAAGGCATTAGTGATCGCCTCCGACAAGGGCTTGCATATCCCAATGGTCTACAACAGCGCGGGCTACGAGCATCTGCACACGTTGCGTCTGCTCGACGGTGTGATAGACATCTATCTGCCCGACGCCAAGTACGCCGACAACCGCGAGGCCATGCGCACGAGCAAGATGCACCACTATGTCGAGTACAACCGGATGACGCTCAAAGAAATGTACCGACAGGTGGGCGGCCTCCAGGTGGATCGCTATGGCATCGCCACACGCGGGCTGATTGTGCGGCATTTAGTGATGCCCAACGGCCACGCGGGCACACGCGACGTGTTGACGTGGATAGCGCGTGAACTTGGGCCGGATATTGGCCTGAGCGTGATGGATCAATACTTCCCGGCGTACAAGGTTCACGGCGACGAGGAGCTTGGGCGGCGGCTCACTTGGCGCGAATACCGCGAGGCGCTGGATGTTGTGGAGGATTTGCCCTTCGAGAACCTGTTCCTTCAGGAGGACTTGACGGAGATTGACACCACAGCGGATGTGTAACCTCACCTTCTGAAAATACTAAACTTTCGATCCTTGACATTGCCGAGCGATGGGTGATAGCGTGCCACTATCTCCTATCGCTTCTTTCTTCATTGATGGAACAAGCGCCACAGGTGAGACCTCTTATACAATCGTCTACAATCGTCCAGCCCCTGCGCATCTTGCGTGTGGCCTGGCGCGCCCTCTGGAAAGGCCGAACACAGCCATGAGCCAGCTTCCACCTCAGCAACCCACCGCCACAACCACTACTACTGCCGATCCGCAAAAAACGCCGACCCTGAAGAATGTGTTCGCAAAGGTTGTTCAGCCGCAGGTCTTCAAGTATTTGCTTTTGACGGCTACCATCCTTTCTGTGCTTTCGATGCTTGCGTTTCTGGCGTATCTCTTCCTCCCCGATGTTACCCGTGTCTCCGCGCAGGCCCATTATGCATTTCTGTATGCCATTGGCATTACCGGGCTGGCTATCGCCGAAGCGTGCCAGATAGGCGGTATCGTCATCCTGATCGCGCAATGGTTTTCCAAGCAAAATACTGAGAAAAAGCCGCGTGAAATTGCGGTGCTGCTGATCTCACTTATCCCCTATATGGTCATTCTGGTATTTCTGGTCACGCTGGGGGTCTATGTCTACCTGCGGGTACGCGCCCGTGCGCCGGAGCGCCAACAGGAGGCGCGGCAGGAACTCAAAGAGCAGGCGGTAGACGCGCTCATTGACTTTGGCGCGAATACGTCGAGTTCTTCGGCCTCATCTGGGCAGGCGGTCACGCCTCCACGCCATGCCCCTGTCCCTGCGATGAAAGACGCCGTGCGCCAGATTATCGGGCCGACCGCTGAGAAAAGCGTCTCCGGACTGTCCAACGGGCTGCTCGTTTCGACTGTTGTCGTCCTTACTGTCTCCACCATCGCGATGGGTGGCGTCGTCGTGCCACAAGCGTTCTCGCATGGCCTGGGACGCTCAAACCCCTTGACGACTACCACGAAGCACACATCTTCGGCGACGCCAACGCTAACACCGCTACCTGCTGTTCCCTGGGCGCAGGTAGAGCAGGCGTGTGGGTATGATAGCACCTACCAGCCCGTGACGTTCTATCATGTCAATGACCTCTATGTGAACGTTGCGCTTGCGTTTACAGAATATCTGGGAGAGGAATTGCCCGCGAATTTGCCGCATAAACCCTTCCAGATTGCAGACGCTTCTGCACATCCCAACCCATCAGTGAAGAAAACGCCGCGTGTCAATCCCAGCTTTGGCACAACGCTCGACATCACTGTTTGCGATGCTTCCTCTACGGCGCACAATATACAAGGATTCGGGGTGCAAATTGCGAGCTTCACCGCCTACTCAGGTATATTGAACACCTGGCCAGCGTGTGACTTTTATCAGCAAGGGATAGTATATCCAGAGGGCTGTGACGGCGCGGAGGTTGATGATGAATACTTCTCCACGAACTTTAGCCCGACCGCTGGCGTAGGTTCGGTCGCCCAGGCAAAATTCACCAGCGCAGGGCAGGCTCAGAATGGGAGCCAACTACCAGCGATTCCGTTTACGTTGCAGCCAAAGAGCAATCTTACCAATAACATGACGCTGACTGCGCCGAGCGTTGTTGGCTCCTATGAGTTCGCCTATAGCATCAAGGTGGATGGCCTCAACACACCGTTTATCATTGATCCTGAGACACTCCTGCTCGACCCCGCAGCCCATAAGTGGACGGGCGCCGCATGCCAGGCGAGCGGAATGGCGGCGCAGATTCCCAGTGATGGCGCCTCGTACATCTGCCCAGCATAGCTGCAACTTGCCGTCTTGCTCCAATTGGCGTTCCTACCGGCCTGTCCTCCCATCGCATGTGGGGCAGGCTTTTTCTTCCCGCGCCGACGTGATACGATGTTGGGAAGGAGGGGGAGAGCAACGAGTTCGATCAGAAAAGGAGCAGCCGGTATGCGTGTAGTCAGTGTGGATGAGATGCGGGAGATCGAGCGGCGCGCCGAGGCGGAGTACGGGCTAACCTCGCCGATGCTGATGGAGCGCGCGGGCCAGAGCGTTGCGGAGATTCTGGCGGCGCGTCTGGGCGGCGAGATGGCGGGTATGGAGGTCGTCGCGCTGATCGGGCCGGGGAACAATGGCGGCGATGGGCGCGTGATGGCGCGTCATCTTGGGCGGATAGGCGCCAATCTCACCCTCTTCGATTGGAAGACGCGCCAGCTTGAACGGCTGAGCGGCGCAAGCGAGAGCGCCGCATCTACTACTTCGGCGGGCGACGATCTCGCCGGGTTGCGTGATGCGCTGACGCGCGCCGATGTGGTGGTGGACGCGCTGCTTGGCACAGGTCACTCGCGCCCGCTCGACCCAACAATGCGGGCGGCGCTAGGATTGGCGCAGGCCGAACGCGCACGCCGTCGGCAAGTGTTCGTCGTCGCAGTTGATCTGCCGAGCGGGCTGAACGCCGACACCGGCGAGGTGGATGAGGGAACCATCCCGGCTGACCTGACGGTGACGCTAGCCTTCCCCAAGACGGGCCTGTTTCTCTTCCCCGGCGCCGCAATGGTGGGCGAACTGATGGTTGGCGAGATTGGTCTGCCACCTGAAATGAGTATCCCCGCCGGACTGGAATTGCTCGACGCGCCGCTGGTTCATGGGTTATTGCCCAAACGCCCGCTCGATAGCAACAAGGGTACGTATGGCAAGGTGATGGTGGTGGCCGGTTCGCCCTCCTTCCTGGGCGCAGCCTATCTCGCGAGCGCGGCGGCGGGGCGTGTGGGCGCGGGATTGGTCACGCTGGCCACTACGCCCGAACGTGCGCATATCTACGCGACGAAGCTGAGCGAGGCGACGTATTGCCTGCTGCCGCCCGAAGACGCCGATCCACGCCAGCGCGCGCAAGCGGTGTTGGAGGGCCTGAGCGGCTATCGCGCGCTGGTGATTGGGCCAGGACTGAGCCAGGCTCCGACCGTGCGCGCGTTTGTGGAGGCGATCTTCGCCGGATTGCGCGCCATGCCGGAAAGTGAGCGTCCGCGCCTGATTGTAGACGCTGATGCGCTGAACGCGCTTTCCACTCGCGATACCTGGTGGGAGCAGTTACCGCTGAACTCCGTGCTGACGCCACATCCCGGTGAGATGGCACGGCTGCGCGGGGGCGAAAAGGTCTCCGGTGGCGGAGTGGATCGCCTGGCGGTGGCGCAGGAGTGCGCGCGCGTCTGGGGGCATATGATCGTGCTGAAGGGAGCCTGTGCGTTGATCGCCTCGCCCGAAGGTGGCCTGCGTATCAACTGGCCACCGAATCCGGCGCTGGCTACGGCTGGCACTGGCGACGTGTTGAGCGGCGCGATTGGTGGTTTGTTGGCTCAGGGCTGCTCGCCCTTCGACGCAGCCAGCGCAGGAGTCTACCTGCACAGCCGGGCGGGCTTGCGTGTGAGCGAACGCATCGGCGACGCAGGCCTGCTAGCGGGCGATCTGCTGCCAGAACTGCCCTGTGCCATCGCCGAGGTCAAGGGTGCGTAGTTATTGAGGAAGGTACCAATTCATGCCAGCCGAATCGCAACCTGCACCCACCACACCCATCGCCTTCGATCAGCGTATCCCCATGCGCGATGGCGTTACCCTCTCCGCCGATATCTACTTCCCCACTCCGTATGATCCGGCCAACGCCACACACTGGCCAACCGTCCTTATACGCACGCCGTATCTCAAAGCCAATGTGGATATGCTGGCGCAGGCGAAGGCATTCGCGGAGCGCGGCTTTGTTTTCGCGGCGGTGGATGTGCGCGGGCGTGGCGACTCGGATGGGATGTTTACGCCGTACATAAATGATGGGCGTGATGGGTACGATACCATCGAGTGGCTGGCGGCGCAGCCGTGGTCAAACGGGCGCATCGGCACGATTGGCGCGTCGTACCCCGGCTGCGTCCAGTGGCTGGCCGCCATCGAGCAGCCGCCGCATCTCAGCGCGATGTGCGTGCTGGTCACACCATCCGATCCGTTTGTGGAGACGCCAACGGGGCTGCCAAGCCCAATGCACCTGTGCTGGCTGCACTACGTCAGCGGGCGCGTCGTCCAACCAATGGAAGCGGTCGAGTGGTCGGCTATCTATGACCATCTGCCTATCCTGACGATGGATGAGCGCGCGGGACGGATCAATCGTCACTGGCGCGAGCAGATCGCACATGCGCAGCTTGATGAGTATTGGGAGCCACTGCGCTACCAGACGAAGTTCGAGCGGGTGAACGTCCCCGTACTCCACATCTCCGGCTGGTATGACGACGAGCAGATCGGCACGCCGCTCAACTACATTGGCATGACTACCCATGCCGCCACACCCCAGGCGCGCGCCAGCCAACGCATGATCATGGGGCCGTGGGGGCATCGGGTCAACCGCGAGTCGCGGCTTGGCGAGGTGGACTTTGGCCCACAGGCGTTGATCGATCTGCGCGACGAGGAGGCACGCTGGTTTGACCGCTGGCTGCGTGAGCCTGGGGAGAAGAAGACAAAGCGCGCCGAGAAAGCGGCGCGCGCGCCAGTGCGCATCTTTGTGATGGGCGTCAACCGCTGGCGCAATGAGCGTGAGTGGCCGCTCGCCCGCACACAATGGACATCTTACTACCTGCACAGCAATGGACACGCCAACAGTCGTTTTGGCGACGGCCTGCTCACCACCCAGGCGCCCACGTCGGAGAACGCGCCAACCGATAGCTACCGCTACGACCCCTCGCGGCCCGTTCCCTTCATCACCGAGCCAACCTCCTCGCAGATCGGCGGGCCAGACGATTACGCCGCTGTCGAGCGGCGCGATGATGTGCTGGT
>JAJPIU010000076.1 GCA_021324535.1 Pseudomonadota bacterium | reverse complement strand
GGGAGCCAGCGAATACCATGAGCGAGAGCTACACACCAACGCCAGCGGACAAGTTTACCTTTGGCCTGTGGACGGTCGGCAATATCGGACGCGATCCCTTTGGCGAACCAGTGCGCGCGGCGCTCTCGCCCGTGCAGATCGTCCATCTGCTGGCAGAGGTGGGCGCATGGGGCGTCAACTTTCACGATAACGACCTCGTTCCGATTGACGCGACGCCCGCCGAGCGCGACCGCATCGTGCGCGACTTCAAGGCCGCGCTTGCGGAGACCGGGCTTGTCGTGCCGATGGCCACCACTAACCTCTTCACTGATCCCGCGTTCAAGGACGGCGCGTTTACCTCGAACGACCCGCGTGTGCGGGCCTACGCGCTGCAAAAGACGATGCGCGCGATTGACCTGGGCGTTGAGCTTGGCGCCAGCACCTATGTCTTCTGGGGTGGACGCGAGGGAACCGAGACCGACGCCACGAAGAATCCCGTTGACAGCGTGAAGCGATTCCGTGAGGCAATCAACTTCCTGACGGAGTATGTGCGCGACCAGGGCTACAACCTGCGGTTTGCGCTGGAACCCAAGCCGAACGAGCCGCGCGGCGACATCTACTTCGCCACGGTCGGCGCGATGCTTGGCTTCATTGCCACGCTGGATCACCCTGAGATGGTGGGCGTGAACCCAGAGATGGCGCACGAGCAGATGGCAGGCTTGAACTTCGTGCATGCGGTGGCCCAGGCATGGGAAGCTGGCAAGCTCTTTCACATTGACCTGAACGATCAGGTCTACAGCCGCTATGACCAGGATTTGCGCTTCGGCTCGCACAACATCAAGACGGCGTTCTTCCTGGTGAAGCTCTTGGAGGATGTGGGCTACGACGGCTCACGCCACTTCGACGCGCACGCCTATCGCACCGAGGATGTGGAGGGCGTCAAAGACTTCGCGCGCGGCTGTATGCGTACCTATCTGATCCTGAAGGAGAAGGCGCAACGCTTCAACGCCGACGCCGAGATACAGGGCCTACTGGCTGAGGCGCAGGCGGGCGGCGAAGAGGTCGCGGCGTATCAGGGCGCCTACACAGCGGAGCGGGCAGCCGCGCTGAAAGCCGCCACATTCGACCGCGCCGCGCTTGGCCGCAAAGGCTATGCCTACGAGCGGCTCGATCAGCTCACGATGGAGCTGCTGTTGGGTGTGCGGTAAATGGTGGGCAGTAGGCAGGCAACGTGACGGATGGCAAGCGGCAGGCGGGTGGAGGTGGCGGGCGGTTAAAACCGTGCCTAGGGGCTACGCCACAATGCCCGCCTGCGCGGGCTACGATATGCCGAGCGGGATTGTGTATGGCAGACGCCAAGCAAATAAGGTGGAGGCAAATCTATATGGTTAGATCTCCACTCCTTCCAGAACAGATAGCCTTGTTGGAGAAGGCGCGCAGTCTTCATCCAGACAAGCCTCCTCCTCCGTGGGACACGCGCATAGTCGTCGCTGGGGGAGGCATTATCGCCGCAGGATGGGACAGTCAGGAGAACGTACTGCTAATCTCTTTCGGGGGAGGCATAAGCCTGACGGAAGCCCGAACCGGAAAGCGGTTGATGCGTGATCGCAACACCGATCACGCGCTATCATGGCTTTCGATTGCCGATCAAACGTTTACGCTCCCAGGTTCCAAGACGCCAATACCTGTGTTTGGACTATATGGTGGTGACGGAATATATACCTCGCCTGATTGGTGGACAATTGAATTCATCTATCCGTGGTGGCCACAAGAAGCGGTGGTTCTGTGTGAGCCAGGAGCGAAAGGAACAGGGTCGGAACACTATTTTGATCAAAGGCATTTGTTAGATCTATCGGGAATAGCGCCGGAAAACCTACATGGTGGTTTCTCCCGTTCTGGACAGCATCTCATGATCTTTTCGTCCAGCGGCGCGGTCGTCTTCTCACGCTCCGCGCTTTCAAAGTAAGTCACCTATCATATCCATAGGAAAGGTATCGTGTTAGAAGGGATCTTCATCCGGGTCGATCCTTTCGCAATCTTCCAGGGCACGCTCCATCGCCTCGCCACCTTCAGGGGAGACACGCAAATCAGCGATGGCGCTGCCCGGCGTGCCTGGTGGCAACGGAGTATGTGGATACGGTTGTGGCTGCGCCAACTCTCGCGCATAAGCCAGCATGCGCTCCTGATCCTGAGCCGACAAATGATCGATCATAGTATGCAATTCTTCGGCGGTGGTGGCCATGCGCCTGCCTCCTTTCAGTGTGGTGTCTCCTGACAATATATCACCTCAATTGCCATCGCTTTTCCCATTGAGATCGAGGCCGTCGCCCAGGCCGACCAGCCCATATTGCCAGGCAAGCGCCGTCGCCTGTGCGCGGTCGGCGACGCCCAGCTTGGCCAGGATGACGGAGACATGGTTACGCACTGTCCCCTCAGCCAGCCCAAGTTGATCGGCGATGGCGGTGTTGGTCAGCCCACTCGCCAGCAGGCGCAATACCTGCCGCTCGCGGGCGCTCAGCCCCTCGACAATGTCTTCACGCGGGGGACGACCTTCGCGAATGAAGGTAAAAAGTTTCGCGCCAATCGCTGGATCGATGGGTGTGCGGCCAGCCAGCACGCCTTCGATGGCGGCCACCAAGTCGTCGCGCCCGGAATCCTTCAGCAGATACCCGGCTGCTCCGGCGCGAATGGCGTCAAGCACCCATTCGTCGTCGTCATAGGTTGTCAGCACGAGTACGGGCAGGTTGGGTTGGGTACGGTGGATTGCCTGGGTAGCCTGCGCGCCGTTCATGCGGGGCATCTTGAGATCCATCAGCACGATATCCGGGCGCAGAGATTCCGCCAGTTCGACGGCCTGCGCGCCATCGTGCGCCATCCCCACCACGCGCAGGTTTGGGCTGGTGTTGATCACCACCTGCAATCCCTGACAGACGATAGCCTGATCATCGGCGATGAGTACACGAAACATAGCATCCACTCCTTACGTTGGCTGCTCTTGCCGTTATAGCGGCAACGTGAGGCGGAGCAGCGTACCGGCGCCGGGCGCGCTGGCGAGTTCAATCGTCGCGTTCAGCAGCATTGCGCGCTCAGAGATGCCTGCCAGCCCAAAATGCCCCGCTGGTGGCGGCTTTGCCGTATCGAAGCCTACACCGTCGTCGCGCACTGTCAGTATCAGCGCGCGGCGACCCCTTCGCAGCGTCGTCAAGGTCAGGCGTCGTGGGCGATACTCCTCGAAGGCCAGCGTCACCCAGGCGTGTGTGGCGTGGGCGTGGCGGGCAATGTTGGCCGTCGCCTCCTCCACGATGCGATAGAGTTGCTGTTCGACCTCAGGAGCCAGCGAGAAATTGACCTGCGGCGCCGAGAAGCTGAGAGCGAATCCCCCACGCGCGGCTGCCCGTTCGGCGGTTTGTCGCAGGGCAGGGATGAGGCCAAGCGTGGCGACGGGGCTGGCGCGCAGTTCGTGCAACGCACGGCGCGCCTCGTCAAGCCCCGCGCGTGTCAACTCCTGCGTCTGCCTGAGCATCTGATGCGCGTTCTCCGGGTCAGCCGTCCACACGGCGTCAATCGCTGTCAACTGCACACTGATGGCGCTCAGCGTATGCGCAAGCGTATCGTGCATCTCGCGCGCCAGCCGGTTGCGTTCGCGGCTGATCGTCAGTTGCTCCAGCGTCAGCGCATAGCGCGCCAGTTGCTCGCGTTGCACCGTCTGCTGGATGCGATAGGCTCGCTGCGCCTTGCTCAACTGCACGATGATCAGCCCGGCGGCAGTGAAGAGCACGAAGCGCGCGATGGCGTCGCCCACCACTGTAGTCATCCCAAAGCCGCCTGACGAGGCAAGAAACGCCAGCAGCACAGTGGAGAGCAGCGATGTCCCAGCGGTAAACAGGAGGAGGATGCGCCTGCGGTATTGCGCGCTGATCAGCACCAGTGGCAAGAGCAGCCAGACATACAGATTGGTTGGATCGACCAGCGCGCTCTTCCCATGTATTCCTTGCCCAATACGCGCCGCCGTTCCCGCTGCCTCACTCAACACCGGCCCCACGGAGGCGACCCAGAGCGCCAGCGGCAGGTATGCGCCATGCAACATCCGTTGCGCACGGCCAGCGAACAGATAGATGAACAACGCAAGCAGTTGTGTCCAGATCAGGAAGGAGTCGGCGTTGAAACCGAGCGTATGGCTGCTTGCCAGAAAGAAGACGGCCAGCGATTGCAGCGCGAGTTCGACGCCGACGACGAGACGAAAGACAGAGAGCAGCCCCGGCTCGATGTGTTGAGGCGCCTGAGATGTTTGAGACGATTGTGTTGGATGGAGGAATGGCTGCTGCGCTGTCATAGAAGATCACACTCTCTGGCGTATTGCGCGTCACGCCGCAAGGAAACGCGGAATGGCGGACACTCTGGGAATCGTATCAGATAGCCCCTCCCAGGACAAGTGGCGCCAATCACCTCTCTGCATGATCCGTGTCATGGGAGCGCATGCACATACGTGTCCTGTTTGATGACGCCAGACACTTTTCTCTTAGCGTTCGCTTCGCTATCCTGAGAGGAGTGATAGCAATTTATCCCGACGCGCCAAGAGGCGTCGGTGAAGGAGGTCTTTTTATGCGACATATACGGCATACGTGGCAAAGGTTACATGCGCGCGCGCTCACCCTGGCGCTCAGCATCACGCTTGCGCTCACGGCGACGCTGGCGGCAGGCTGTGGGACAGTCACATCGCCCCAATCACCCGGCGCAATGAACCTGGACATCAAAGTCAAATACTATCAGCAAGGCTCGTCACCTGTCGAGGCGCACTTCTCGACAGCGGACGGCAGCACCGTTGAGTTCGTCTCCGGCGAGACGGTCGCCTGCAACGGGACGTTTCTGGCTTACCAGAGCAAACCGCTGGAGCAGCTCTTCGACTACGGCTCATATGTTGGCCAGGTCGCTATGCAACCCGCGTCCGGCTCCTATACGTTCACCTATACCCCAGCGCAGGGCAAGGGAAGCCCCATCACCGTGTCGGTTCCGGTGGTCAACGCGCCCGTGGATGTGACCTCGCCCGCCAATGGCGCATCGGTCGCCCTGCCCAAGAACAACAACAACCAGCCCGTCACGATCCAATATACGCCTACGCAGGTGGCCAACACGACAATTCTGGCGATCCTGATAGACAGCCGAGGCACAGCGACATTTACTCTGCCGCAGCCGGAGACCGGAACGATCAGTGTTCCCGCCAACCAGCTTTCCAACTTTCAGGCGGGACCGGGGGTGATCTATGTGGTGCGTATCACCAGCAACCAGATCAGCGGCACGCCCTTCCGGCAGGTGAAAACCGAGTTCGACAACATCACCGTGCGGGAGATGGTGTGGCAATAGCGGCAAGCGGGATGTGCGCTGGAGAGTCGGGCAGCGTCAGCGTTCCAGGTGATACAATGGAGGGGACTTCTGCCTGATGTACACCGGATTGTGAGGCTCCCCTGTATGAGCATTGACCGCGAGACCGTAGACCATGTGGCGCTGCTGGCGCGGCTGGCGCTGACCGAAAAGGAACGCGAACGCCTGCGCGAGCAGATGTCGTCGCTGCTCGAACATATCAACCTGATCGCCGAAGCTGATACGAGCCAGGTTCCCGCCACAGCGCATGTTTTGCCGCTGAGCAATGTGATGGCGGAGGACAAGGTTGTTCCTTCCATGCCAACTGCCGACCTGTTGGCAAACGCCCCTGCCCGTGAGGAGACCTACTTCAGGGTGCAGGCCGTGCTGGATGAGGAGTAGCGCCGTGGCAGAACTCTGGCAATTGACAATAGGCGAGGCGGCTGAAATGCTGCGCCTCCGGGAAATCTCCTCGATGGAACTGACCCGCGCCCATCTGGATCGCATCGAACAGGTGGAGGGCAGCGTGCGCGCCTTCGTCACCGTCACCGAGGACGAGGCCATGCGCGAGGCCGAGCATGTGGATCAACTCCGGCGCGAGGGCGCGAAGTTGGGGCCGCTGGCTGGCATCCCTATCGCCATCAAAGACGTGCTCTGCACGAAGGGTATCGTCACCACCTGCTCCTCACGCATGCTCGAACACTTCAAGCCGCCCTTTGATGCGACGGTGATCAAAAAGCTGCGCGCCGCGCATGCGATCATGCTTGGCAAAACGAATATGGACGAGTTCGCGATGGGTTCCTCCACCGAAAACTCCGCCTTCTTCCCCACACGCAATCCGTGGGACTTGGAGCGCGTGCCAGGCGGCAGCAGCGGCGGCTCTGCGGCTGCGGTGGCGGCTGGCGAGGCAATGGCGTCGCTCGGCTCGGATACCGGCGGTTCGGTGCGTCAACCCGGCGCCCTCACCAACACCGTCGCGCTGAAGCCCACTTACGGGCGCGTCTCACGCTTCGGGCTGATTGCCTTCGCCTCCTCGCTCGATCAAATCGGCCCATTTACGCGCAACGCGCAGGACGCCGCGTTGATGATGCAGACGATCTCCGGCCACGATCCGCTGGATTCCACAGCGATGAATGAGACGGTTCCCGACTACGCCGCCGCGCTGACCGGCGACATCAAGGGCATGCGCATCGGCGTTCCGAAGGAGTATTTTGTCGAGGGGATCGAGCCGGGGGTACGCGCCTCGGTGGATGCGGCAATCAAGCAGTTCGAGGCGCTTGGCGCGGAGATTGGTGAGTGTTCGCTGCCCCACACTAAGTATGGCATTGCGGCGTACTATATCATCGCGCCAGCGGAGTGCAGCGCGAACCTGGCCCGTTACGATGGTGTGCGCTATGGCTTTTCCGCGCGCGACACGTCTGGCGACATCATCGCAGCAATGTCGGAGACGCGCGAACAGGGCTTCGGCGCGGAGGTGAAGCGACGCATCATGCTGGGGACGTATGCGCTCTCGTCGGGCTACTACGACGCCTACTACCTCAAAGCCGAAAAGGTGCGCACGCTGATCAAGCAGGACTTCGATGCAGCGTTTGGACGCTTCGACGCGCTGATCTGCCCCACCACACCGGGCGTCGCGTTCAAGCTTGGGGCGAAGACCGCCGACCCCTATACGATGTACCTCAACGATGTCTTTACGATTCCGGCCAATCTGGCGGGCATCTGCGGCGTCTCGTTCCCCGGCGAGTTCAGCGAAGGATTGCCGGTGGGCGTACAACTGCTAGGGCCAGCCTTTGGCGAACCAACATTGCTCCGTCTGGTGGACGCCTTCCAGCGTGTGACCGACTACCACACGCGCATGCCTGAGGTAGCGACGAAGCGCAAAAGCGCGGCGCGCAAGCGTCGCTAACCTATCCCCCTGACCCCCTTCCCATACATGGGAAGGGGGTAGCAGATTTGATCTGGAAAGCGAGGCAAGCTATGATGGCGCCAACCTCTCCCTATATCATCACTTACCAACCGGGCAAGCTCTTGACAGCGGAGTTGTGCCAGGGGTTACCTCTGCCGATCTGTTTGTGTTGATAGGATCAGGTGTTTAGCCGACCACAATATACTGGCGAATGGTTGCGCGCGGATAGAGCGTATTGGCGATCCAGTTCTCGACGTAGGTGATCCGTACATTCTGTGAGGCGATACCGGCGAGTGTCTTCTGAGCATACTGCCTGATGGCAAAGACGCCGTAACCGCCGGTCGCCAGTGGCAGCATGACAAACGCGGGCGGGCGCTGTGGCACGAACACCGCCTTATCAAAGGCTGCTCCCACCCCAGCGCTAAACTGATCCGTCTGATTGTCTTGCGCGGCGAGGTACGCCTCGAAGGTGAATTGTCCGGCGAAGACGGAGCCAAGGTCGCTGCTCGCAGGGCCTTCCGTCGAATACTTCTGCGCCAGCTTCTCGAAATTGACGCCATGTTGCGCCTGCTCCAATACCTGTTGCGCCTGCTGGCGTTTCGCCACAGTGATCTCATAGACACGCGCCTGAGGCAGTTTGCCGCTCTGTGCCAGCGCCTCGAGACCCGCCGTCTGGCGCGCATAGACCTCGACAACGTTCTGAGTGAAAGACGCGACAAGCGCGCTCAATGCGCTATTGGTCGGGTCTTGGGTGAGTTGCTGCTGAAGCGCGATCTGCTGGGCGATGATCAGGCTCTTCGCGTTGTTGATGGATTTCGTCGAGACGTTGATGTGTTGCGTGTGAAGCTGTTCGTTGAGCAGCTCCAGATCGATCAGCAGATCCAGCGTGTCTTGCTGCGCCTGGGCATAGTCGCCGCGCTTGCTGGCAATACGCCAATCCACAGGGGGTACGGCGTTGTTTGCGTCGGGGTTGCTCTCACTGTATTCGAGCCGGGCAATCGAAAATGGGAGGATCATCTGATAGGCCGACAGCGAGATGGTGGTTCCATTCACCTGCGCCACCGCCAGCGGATCGTTCGTCGTGGTGTACGCGCAACTGCTCAGGCTGAGCATGAGAAGCAGCAATAGGGAGACAGCTCCTCCGAACGTCATGCGAACGGAAGGCAGGGCGTGGAATGGTGTGCGCATGCGGCTCTATCTTTCTATGAAACATCCTGCGGCAGGCTGGATGGAGCCAACCGATGGATAAAAGGCGTGGTATGCTTCAATGGGTGAGACGAACAGCCGCATGCGGCAGCAACGCCTCGCCGTCAAGTCGCCTGTCATTTTCAACACCACAAGGATTCTTCTGTGAGCGTCATTCCGCCAACTGATGTCTCAGCCGTACCTGTCACCACTCCACACATAGAGCGCCGCCACGGCGCTGCTCAGGCCGTTCTGTTGGGCGCATTTGTTCTCGATACACTGCTGTATGGTTTGGTGATCCCTTTTCTGCCAGGGAGGGCGCAGGCGCTCGGCGCGGCGCCGGTGGGCGTGGGCGCGCTCTTCGCCACCTATTCCGCAGGGCTGCTGCTGGCGACGCCGCCCTCAGGCTGGCTGACGGATCGCCTGGGCGCGCGGCGTATCTTGTTGGTGGGCATGCTCCTGCTCCTGGCTTCGACGTTGCTCTTTGCCTTCGCCGATGACATCCCTCGCTGGCTGAACGCGCCCGTCGGTGACGGCTTGTGGCTGCTGTTTGGCGCACGCGCCGCGCAGGGCATGGCGGCGGCCATCACCTGGACGGCTGGCCTCGCCCTGCTGGCGCAGCTCTATCCTGCTCAGAAACGAGGCGCCATCTTTGCGCGCGTAGGACTGGCGACGGGCGTGGGAACGCTGATTGGGCCGCCGCTGGGCGGGCTGCTCTATACGCTTGGCGGATTTCGCGCGCCGTTCTTGTTCGCCGCCGCGCTGGCCCTGCTCGATGGCGTTGGCCGCATAATCTTCCTGCCAGGGAAGAATGAGGCGATCCGCGTACCACCTGAAACTGGGGCCACACGTAGCCTGCTCGCCAGCGCGCCGTTTCTCATTGCGCTTGTCGCGGTGGTCGTCAGTGATCTCATCCTGACGGCGCTCGAGCCAACCATGCCGCCGATCTTCTCTCAGCGCTATGGACTCACACCGTTGATCATTGGCGTGATTTTTGGCGGCGTCGTGATCATCTTCTCTGTTGCGCAAAGCCTGGCGTCGGTCTTCACTCGTCGCGCGCGCCCTGCCGTGGTGGTGGGCGTCGGGCTGCTGCTGACGGCTCTTGGCGCGTTCTTGCTTGGCGACAGCCAGACGCTTCGCGCGATATTCATTGCGCTTGGCGTGCTGGGCGTCTCGCTGGCGTTTGTCCTCTTGCCCGCGCTGGAACTGCTGACGGCTGCCGGAGAGGTTGGACGCGATCCTCAGCGCGTCCCCTATGGGACAATCTATGCGCTCTATAATCTGGCGTTTTCCTTTGGAGGGCTGCTTGGCCCAGTGCTGGCGACGGGGGGTATTGCCCTGCTGGGCCAGCGCGACGGCTGGCTGGCGCTTGGCACACCAACGCTGTTCGTGGCCGTCTGGCTGACCCTCGCGCTACTGCGCCGAACCTGATCTCTGATCTCACCAATTTGTCCTGTTTCTTTCCCTTCGCGCCATTTTGCTCGATTTCCCTCTGGACAAACGCCGAATCTTCGTGTAAAATTAGAACAAAAGTTCTAATTTTGTTCTGGAGAGTGTGAGCACGTGGAGCGTCCTCGTACAGCGAACGGTGAGTATTTCCCCATATCATGCGCGTTGAGCGCATGCGTGGGTGAAGAAAAAAGAAATGGGAGCGAACGAGATGTGTTGGATGACACCGCTGGCGCTGACGCCTGGCGAAGAGGCTCACACGCGCCGTGTGGGCATGGCAGGCATGATTTTTTCCGGCAGCGTAGCGCGTTGGCAGGCGCACACCACACCAGCCACGCCGGCTGCGTCTGCGGGAGGGCTAGGATCAGCGCGGGCAGGCGCGCAGTGGGGCTGGGCAACCACAACCCCTTTGGGGACAAATGGCGTTTCACCTTCGGCGCCTGCTGATCTGTCTCCTGCATACACAGACGCCGCAAGCGCGCGGCTCGAGGAGACGATAGCTGAGGCAGGACGATTGATGGGTCGCAGCGCGGAAGCCATCTGGGCGGAAGCGGCGCGCGAATGGTTGGGGCGTCATCTTGGCATGGTAGTCATCACCGAGAGCGACGCCAACAACGATCCGCCGCCCACTGCGCCTGCGGCAATGGCAATCATGCCACGCCGCCAACGACGCTGGGCGGAGATTGATTCACTGCTGGCTGACCTGCGCAGCGTGTCTGCGCCCCCGACTGCAGCCTAGTCTTACCGATCAGGGACTACCAATGAGACAAGCAAACAGGCTTTTCTGGAGCAAACCAAGCGGCGCTGCCTGCTCTCTAGGCGGCCTTGGTAGCCGGAAGCATCGAGGCGCGCGTGTACGCGCCCGCTCGCTCACAGCGAGAGGATCAACTGCATGTTCTGGGGCGGCTGTCGCCCAAATGCGGCGCTCCCACCCTGAAGCGGCGGAACACCCCAGCCCGGCGCGCCATTGGCGCTGGCCATGCTAAACAACCGCGCCGCCGTCAGATAGCGCATATGAAGCGCGGTGATCTCTTGTGTGAGCCGCTGCGACCACTCAGCCCAATCGGGGCTGGCGATGGCGCCATCGAGTTGCGATTCAACGAAGAGGCGCGGGCAGTTATTGCGCTCCGCCAGCACGCGAATCAACTGCTCCGCAGGATCCTCGATGGAGGCGCCGGGAGATTGGGGCGCTCCTTGTCCACCTGGGGCGCCGGTAGGTCTGCCTCCATAGGGGGGATACTGAGCGCCAAAACTCGGCCCCAGCGGGCTGCCAGGAGCGCCTGGAACGCCAGGGAAATTCGGCAGATTCGGCGTGCTTGGGCGAGAGGGGCCAGGATAACGATAGAACGCACGGATGCGCGCACGCCAATCACGTTCGCCCATATGGATTGGCAGATTCAACGAGGCGATCTGCTGCCAGAGGCGTTGCGCTGGAGCCAGCAAGGTTTCCACCGCCTCCATCGCTTTGCGGTAGCGATTGAGTGTATCGCTGCTGACGATGGGGATTGGCGCACCCGTTGACTGTGCTCCAGTCGCCGCTGCCTGTGCGAGCGCCACGGGAACCGGCGCAAAGCCAAGCACCAGCGGAATGTCATAATTGTCGGTGAGATGCACGGCGGCGCACCACGCCAGCAGGAAACGCGCCAACGGCGAGCTATCCACCACGCGCCGCCAGGCCGCCGGATCAAGCGCCGCAGCGCCAATGGGTGGATTTTGTAGCAACTGCCAATCGAGATAGATGTCGCGTGTGCCACGATGGTAGACGGCCAATACCTGCGGAAGCGTCGAGCAGTCGAGCGGACGAACCGTTAGTCCCAATCCATAATAGATGATCGAATAGATGTCGGTCGCCAGCAGCGGATCATCCTGGGCGCTGCTGGCCGCGCGGACATAGCGCAGGGCGCTGGCGCGGGCAAGCGCGCGTGGAGAAACCTCGCCAAGCGCAATCGCCAGCCGGTCGAAGTAGGCGGCTTCATCGGGATCATTTGGCGAGGAGAGCACATTGCTCGGCCAGTGGCGTCCGGTGAGCCGCTCGTCTTCAGCGCGCCGCTGGATGAGCGTCGCCGACGAGTAGTAGGAACGATCTTCATAGAAGTTTGAGGTTGGACGCATAGAGGAGCCACCTTCATAGCCAGATGTAGACGATCCGGGCGATCCAGCCCCGACAGACGCGCCATAGCGGTCGGCGAATAAGCGCCCCTGTTGTGCACTCGGAGGAGGAGAACCATCGCCTGCCGCCGATTGCCCTCGTGGAGGCTGTCCGGCGGCTTGGGCGTTTCGCTTTCCCAGCGCAGGGGAGGCGAGCGGTGTGGGCGTCTGCTCATGCGCTGGGCGTTGTGGCGTGCGCGGCGTATCTGCCTGGCCGGTCTTGTCCGGGGGCTGCCTGGTGATCGTCTCGTCGGGCGCAAGGAACGGTCGGATGTTTGTCCAGGAGTGGCCGTGTGCGCCGGTATCCTCCATCGTCATGGCGCCAATTCCGTCTGCCGGTGGGGCAGTCAGGTGGCGCAGCCAGAAAGAGTTGGGCTTGCCCAGTAAACCGGAGTATTCCGATTGCTCATCGTCCGATTGATTGTGCGAATTGCCTTCGCCCTCAGACTCATCGTCGTCATCATGATCATGCGCAAACATATCATTGCGATCCCTCATGAAAACATTGCCCCTTTCGCGATACGCTGGCAGGCGTCACACCGTTGTCCCGGTGGTATTCCAGCGACCGGCCTATTCCAGATCAAAGGCTTCCCAGCCTGACATATCCTCTTGAGCGCATAGCCCAGGATCGCTCCCTTTTGTCTGAGAAGCGAACCCATCTCGCGCCCAACCATAGACTATACGACGTTGGCGCCTCTGTGATGATTGATGATTGGCGGCTTTGTTGGCGCGGTGTACGCGCTGGTACAGAGTGTTTGTTGATAGGTTCTTTGAAGTTTTTTTTGCCGAGTCTGGTACGTTGCGCTTAGTGTACGCCCTTTTTGCCTATAGGTCAAGTGAGTATCCAATTTGTTTACCCAAGTGCGAGAAAATGCGAGAAAATGGTACAAGCGAGGCATGGCGCGCCTTGCAGGCGATAGCCACACCTCGCTTGTATGGAATAGGTAGGCGATCCTCTGTGCTGTTGTTTGGTTCTCGTCGTATCGGAGTAGTTGTCGGAGTAGTTGAGGGGTTGCTGGCGCGCCGGGTTCGCGCCATGATCCTGTTGCCCTACACTTTGCTCAACAAATTGATCGCCCGCAACACGGCTTCGCGCGCCTCGGTGGGGGGCTTCTCGGTCATGGCGTCATCTACATGACACTTCAGCACCTCCATCGCAACAACATCGAGCGCAGCGCGTGCAGCGAGAATCTGCGTCACCACCTGCTCACACGATTTGCCGTCGCTGAGCATGCCGATGACGCCCCGAATCTGCCCCTCGATGCGACGCAGACGCAGTTGGATGTCGGTCTCGGCTTTTTCTGGTAGCGTCGCCATACGGTCATCCTTTGGATGGTCTCTGCGTAGAGCTAGACCAATGCGAATGTTTGATCAATCGCCCTTTTGACATCGGCGCGCGGGCGCAGGCCAACCAGCGTCGCGACGGGCTTGCCACCCTTGAAGAGGATCAGCGTCGGAATCCCCTGGATGCCGTACTGGCTGGGCGTCACCATGTTGTCGTCGGTATTCAACTTGGCGAACGTCACCTTGCCCTTGTACTCCTCGGCGAGGCTCTCAAAGGCAGGAGCCATCGCGCGGCAGGGGCCACACCACGGCGCCCAGAAGTCCACAATGACGGGCAGATCGGAACTCAACACATCCTTCTGGAAGGACTGATCGGTGACTTCAATATACGGGTGAGACATGACTTCGCATCCTCCTGGGCCATAACTGGCCATGCTGATGAGTGAAAGGTCTTGTTTTGCTTCTTTGTATGGATACCCTACGGGGGTACCGTATCTATAGTATAGCGCAGAAGCGCCCAGGAGATCAAGGGCAGTGGCGCAGGAGAATGCGCTCATTGCACTCTTCATGCTCCCTTCCTCGCCGCGTCCAACCAAAGGGCAGGCGATGTCCAGTTGAAGCAGAGCACCGTTGGCGGGCGGCTAGCGTCAGGATGGAAGACAAGTAACGACGCCGAAGCGTTGTCCATGTTCACCAGGGGAACGCTCTCCAATGGTAGATGGATGTAGTGTGCGATGATCAGCTTCACCAGATCGGCGTGTGTGACCAACGCTACCCATTCGCCAACATCCGGCGCCTGCCGCCAGCGTTCCGCCGCACGCACGGCGCGCTTTTGCACCTGCGCGAAGCTCTCGACCCCAGGTGGCGCATGCTGTGGGTCGCTGGTGTATCGCTCCCAGACGGGATCACGCTTATCCAGATCATCCCAGCACTGCCCACTGAAGCGTCCATAGTTGGTATCGAGCAGATCACGATCTTGCTTGATCTCCAGTCCGCGCCCTTCGTTCAACGCGGCGGCGGTCGCCATCGTGCGCTCGAGCGGCGACGCGATGATGGCGGTCAGGGGGAGATCACGCAGCGCCTCGGCTGTGGTTCGCGCTTCGTGCTCGCCCTCTGCATTCAGCAAGACGCCCGGCAGTTGCCCCGGCAACCGGTGGCTGACGTTGAAATCAGTCTGGCCGTGGCGCACCAACAGCAGCTTGCGCCAGCCGCGATGCTCATCATGTGTCAGTTCGCGTCCAAGCCGATACCCCGTTGGGGTACGGCGTTGCGCGCCTAATCCAAAGAGACCCATACGTTTCCCCTTTACTCCCTCCGCTCGTCCCCGCCAATGGCAATCATCACGAGCAGCCTGTGAGACGGCAGAAAGCGCTCCGTTGTGCGAACAACCCAATGGAGATACTGTAATACAAGATCGGGGAAGGGAAGTGTGATGGTGGCCACAGAGTGGCGCCTTCCGCAAAACTTAGCTTAGAAGGAGCCGCAGTAAGCGCCTTGTAACGTCCTTTGAGATACATTATCCGTATAGAAGATGATGGTTGTCACGTCGTAAAGCGTAACGAGTAGTGGGGCGTTGCCCCAACACCATGCTCACGTCAGAGGAATAGCCCTGGCGAGCAAAGGAGTTTGTGTCATGTACAGGCGATATGGTCGTCCGCCGTTTCCGCTCTGGGCGCTGTGGATGTTGCTACGTGGCTGGCGAATGCGCCGCTGGCGACGCTGGAACCGGTGGAATCGCTGGGGACGCTGGGGCGGCCCTGGCTGGGGCGGTGGATATGGTGGCTGGGGCGGCCCTGGCGGCTGGGGCGGTTGGGGATGGTAGCGACCCCTGGCCGTCGTGGTCAGTTGTCTCGTGGCAAGCTGCGCAAGCTTATCGGCGGGTTCAGATGGGCGTTGCGTGCGCTCACGCCTGTGGCGCTGCTGGCAGGCATGCTGGCGCTCACGGCATGTAGCGTCTCTCTGGGGCCACTTCATCTTGGCGAGAGCAACGCGCCAACCGGCCCCACACGCTACGCCTTCACGCTGGCGGTGATCGGCGCCTCGGACGCTTTTGGCGTGGGAACCGATGACCCCGACCGGCAGAACTGGCCTACTGTGCTGGCGCAGGAGCTTCCGCAGCCGACACGCCTGCTCAACCTGGGTATCCCCGGCGAGACGCTTGCCCAGGCGCAACAGCAGGAGCTGCCCGCCGCGCTTGGCGATCAGCCAAACGCAGTGGTGATCTGGCTGGCCGTCAACGACTACCTCCATAACACGCCGCTGGCGACCTATAGCAGCGAGTTGCGCGCCATGCTTGCCACGCTGCGTAGCCAGGCTCCGCGAACGCATGTGTTTGTCGGCAATATGCCCGATCTGCGCTACGTGCCCTATTTCTACCCGCGCAACATCTTCACGCTCAACGACGATACACTGGCCTGGAACAGCGCCATCGCCCAGGCGTGCACGGCGGAGGGCGCGACGCGGGTAGACATCTACTCCGGCTGGGGCAACCTGATGGACAACCCGGCATACATCAGCCAGGATGGCCTGCATCCCTCAACCGAGGGCGCCCAGGCATTAGCCGATCTCTTCAATCGTGTGATGCGTAGGACGCTGAACTTGCGCTGAGATCACTGGAAAGGGCTGCGCCCCGTTGGATACGATCTTCACCTTCTCGCCAGGGACACTTAGTCAGCCGTTGCTCTTCGGCGTCATCTTCGCCGCTGCAATCCTACTTGCGCGCGCGCTGCTGGCGCCATACCTTGCGCGTATTGGATTACGCAACACGCCACGCCGTCCGGTGCGCGCCATCCTGATCATCACTGGGCTGATGCTGGCGACCACGTTCATCGCCACCTCGCTCGCCATTGATGACACGATTACGCTGGCCGTCAAGACGGTGGCCGTCTTCAACCTGGGACGCATAGACGAGGACGTGATCGGCGGCCAGGGTGTGTTGAACGCGTATCCAGCCTATTATGGCGACCGCGTGGCGGATGCGCTCCGTGGCGATCCGCATGTGGCGGGCGTCGCGCCGACGCTTGTCGCGCAGGATACGCTGGTGGCCGACCAGACGGCAAAGCAGGTGCGTGGCGGCGTCTCGGCGCTGGGCGTCATGCCTGACGATGGCGGCCCGCTGGTGGCGTTTCATTCAACCACGACGGGCGCCGCCACACCTGTGCAGGCGCTTGGGCCGGGCGACATCTACCTCAACGTCAACCTGGCGAGCCTGCTCAATGCGCGGCCTGGCGACACGGTGACGCTCTATTCTCTGCTCTGGCGCGGCCAACGTTACAGCTACCGCGTGCGCGCCATCATCACAGGTGGGATGCTTGGCGACGCGCCCGCCGTCGTGCTGCCACTCGCTGACCTCCAGACCATCACCCAATCGCCGGACAGTATCAACCATATCTACATTGCCAACACAGGCAACGGCCTGACCGGCGTCAGCTATAGCGACGGCATTGCTGACGAGGTATATGGCGCGCTCAATGGAGCCTTACAAGTGAAGCAGGTCAAGCGCGACGGTGTGAATCTTTCGCTGCGCGCGCAGGACATCTTTGGGCGCATCCTCACGCTCTACACACTCTTCGCCTTCGCCATTGGCGTGCTGCTGATCTTCCTGATCTTTGCGCTGCTGGCCGCCGAGCGCCGCGCAGAGTTGGGCATGGCGCGCGCCGTCGGCATGCGTCGCGGTGGGGTAGCGTGGACGCTGCTCTACGAGGGCGCGGTCTATGACCTGGCTTCGTCGGCGATTGGTGTGGGGTTGGGGGTGGTGGTCTCGATGGTCATCGTGCAGCTCGTCAGCCCGATCATTAAAAAGATAGGCTTTCCGCTCAGCCTCCAACTCAATCCGACGAGCATGTTTGTGGCGTTCGCGCTGGGTCTACTGGCGACGCTGGCTACCATTGCGCTGGCCGCCTGGGTCGTCAGCCGGATGACCATCGCCGCCGCCCTGCGCGATCTACCGGAGCCGCCTCCGCCACAGCCAACGCTGCTCGCATTGCTGCGATCCATTGCGCTTGTGGATATGCCCACCTCGTTTGGGCGCTGGCTTGGCGCTGTGGGACAGCTCGTGTGGGGGCTTGCCATGCGCGGGCCACTCCCCTTCATGCTTGGCTACTGGCTCTTGATCAGGGGCGCAGCCAGCCAGGATGCGCTGATCTTCTCGCTTGGCCTCTCATTTGCCGCAGTGGGTATGGCGCTGATGCTCCGCTGGTTGGCGCTGGCGCTGCTGGCGGGGATACTTCGCCTGCGTCGGGACGATCCGCAGCGAACACTTGCAATGATGGCCCGCGCGCGGCGCCTTGCCGATCGTGTGAGCGCGCTGGTGATCGGCGGTATCCTTGCGCTGTATTGGTCGCTGCCCTTCGATGCGCTTGCTCCGCTGGGGCTTCCGCGCTTCAGCGGCGCAGGCATCCAGATATTCTTCATTGCAGGCGTGATGATGGTGGCGGGTTGTGTGCTGGCGCTGGCGCCCAACCTCGATCTCGCCCTGGCGCCGTTCCGCTGGCTGGCCTTGAGGCTGGGGCGGCTGCGCCATGTCGCGCGGATCGCGCTGGTGGCTCCCTCGCAGCAGCGATTCCGCACAGGGATTGGGCTGGCGCTCTTCGCACTTGTCGTCTTCACAATGGTGGTGATGGATGTGATCGCCGCCTCGACAACGCGCAGCTACGACAACCTGCCGGAACAGGCGGCCACCTATGACATCGCCGCGCAGCCGCTTTTCTCGCCGGTGGGTGGCGTTTCACAAGTCATGAACGGCATACAGCGCAACTCGCCGGGGACGGCGGCAAGCGTAGCCGACGCTGGCATGGCGCAGCCTATCCCGCTGGGCGTCATTCAGGCGAACGCGCCGCGCGCAAGCTGGCGCTTCTATCCAGCCTCGATAGTTGACGGTTCACTGCTGGACGGCGTTGGGATGTCGCTGGCGGCCCGCGCGCCTGGCTACGCAAGTGATGCGGCGGTGTGGCGGGCGCTCCGCACAAGGCCAGGTGACGTGGTGATAGATAGCAGCGCGCTCAGCCCCGCCGACGCCGCGACGCTGGGGATCACCCAGGGGCCGCTACCAGGCGGCGCGCAGTTCATCGGGCCGCCCATCGCAGCTGGATTGCCTGGTGTTTCAAGCCTGGAATCGCTGCAATCGCAACAGGCGCGACAAGACTTCCAGAACAGCGTCGCGAACGGCGGCCAGACGGAGTTCACGCAGCTTGATCTGCTGGGCGCGGCGCTGACCTCGGACGATTTCTTACACACTTTTACCTTGCAGATGCAGGGGATCGCGCTCCGGCAAGGGGTGATTGCGCCGACGACGCTCTGGGCGGCTGACGCGCGTGGCGGCAAGGCGATCAAGCTCACCGTGATCGGCGTTGTAAATAATCCCACCGGTCAGACGTATGGCATTCTGGGGTCGCGCGCTACGTTTGCGCCAACCGAGGTAGGCCAACCGCTCTGGGCCAACGAATACTACTACTTCAAGTTGCGCCCCGGAGCCGATCCTCATGTGGCGGCGCTGGCGATGGGTGTGGCGCTCAATAGCTATGGCTTCGAGACGACCGTCATCCAGGATGTGTTGCTAGATGTCAACGGACCGAAAGTGTTCATCACACGGGTGCTGGTGGGACTGGTCGGGCTGACGCTGCTGGTGGGCATGGCGGCGCTGGCCGTCACAGGGTCGCGCGCGGTGGTGGAGCGTCGCCAGCAGATCGGCATGCTGCGGGCGTTGGGCTTCCACCGGCTGCACGTGCAGAGCATCTTCCTGATCGAGTCGGCGCTGGTGGGCATTGTTGGCGTCTTGCTCGGCGTGACGCTGGGGCTGATCCTCTGCCAAAACATCTTTGCGGTAGACTTCTTCGCACAGTTCCAGTCCGGGCTGACGCTGATCGTGCCCTGGCGCGACGTGGCGGGCATCTGTGGCGCGGCATTGCTGGCGTCAATCGTGGCGGCGCTGCTGCCAGCCGTGCAGGCAGGATTCGTCGCGCCCGCCGACGCGCTACGATATGAGTAGTCCCTACCCTTGACCCCACTCCCACTATGCGGGAGTGGGGAATAAGGAGTATCTATCCGTCGTATTAGGTATATGATACGATGGCAGCAAAGCGTGGGAGGAAACACATGGGACGGGTGACAATAGGCATTTTGACGGCCAGTACAAAGGGCGCGGCGGGCGCGCGTGAGGATACCTCAGGCGACGTGGCTGCTGCGATGGTGGCCGGTGAGCCATTGCAGGCGGTGGTGGCCGAGCGGTTGATCGTGCCGGATGACCGCCCGGCCATCGAGGCGGCGCTGCGCCATTGGGCCGACGATCTGCGTCTAAACCTCGTGTTGACGACGGGCGGCACGGGCTTCAGCCCAACGGATGTTACGCCTGAGGCAACGCTGGCGGTGATCGAGCGGCAGGCGCCGGGGCTGGCCGAGGCGATGCGGATAGCAAGCCTGAAGATGACGCCCTTCGCCATGCTGACACGCGCGGTCGCCGGGATACGTGGGGAGACATTGATCGTCAATCTGCCGGGCAGCCCCAAAGGCGTGCGCGAATGCCTCGAGGTAATCATGCCTGCCCTGCCCCACGCGGTGGACATTCTCACCACCCGCGTGACGGATCACGGCGCAACGAACGAAAGCCAGCAGCCGTGATGATCACCGGGCGCGCATACACGCGCCGCTACTTTGAGTTGCAGGCGCGTTTCGCTGAGGTGGCGGCGCGGCTACTGAAAATACCGCTGTCGGATGCTCTGCTCCACTACACCACCTACTTTCGCATCCTGTGGCTTGACTCAGAGATCGATCCCACTCATCCCGACTGGCAGGCGTTTCTCAATGGTTGTGCGCCAGACAACCAACCAGCCTCTATGAGCGATGGGGAGCGAGAGGCTCTTCTCCCGCGCATCACTGAGAGCGCCTACCAGCTCTATCTCGCGCGCTACGACAGCATTCCCCAGGCGACGCCCGGCCCGCGCTGGGGCTGCTTTGCCTATGAACGAATGGAAAACGAAGCGGGCGAGGTAAGTATCCATCTGCACTTTGGCAGCCACGACGCCAGCGAGCGGGCAATGGGTATTGGGCCGCTCAGCCGAGAACGCATCCCGGCGCGTATGGCCGAATTGCGGGCGATGTTCGCGCATATCAAGGCGACCGAGCCAGGGATAACGGAGACAACGCCTGTGCTGGGTAGCTCCTGGCTGTACAACTGTCCCGGTTATCTGCGACTGTTTCCACCTGAGTATGCCGCCTCGTCGCGGTCAATCGAATCCGGCTTTCGGGCGCGCGGCCTCTGGGGGCAGTTTCTCCGCTACGATTGGCAGGTGAACGAACAGACGGCGCAGGAGTTTTTGCAGCGGCTGGATGAGGCCAGCCAACACGCTGAAGATAGGCTTTCTCAGGAAGCTGAAGGCGCAGACAGCGAAGTATCCAACCAGCAGACGGCGCAACGTCTGCTTGCGAGCTGCTTTCCGGCGCAAACGCTGGGGAAGATGGCGCCTATCGGTGTCTTCTACGCCTTCTATGAATTGACCTGACCTCAAGCCGGCGGCGGAAGCGCAGCTATAACGGCGCCCATGATGCGACAGGATGCGACGAAGAAACGTGAGAAAGCATTGGAGTGTGCGATCCTGAGCGCCAGCAACGTTATAACATACGGAACACACGCAAACGGAACAGCCGTCGCTAGCGTATGTGCTCTGTATGAGCAAGCAGGAACATACATAGACGAAAGGGCAGGGCATGGTGACTGAGGGAAAGCAGCAGGGGAGCGAGGCGCCGAAAAGGCAAGGACTACGACTGGCGCGCTGGCAGGCGGTGACGCTGATGGTGGCTGGCGGCGTAGGCGCGCTGGCGCTGGCCAATCGCCTGAGTCGCCTGGGCGTAGGCGCGCCTGACGACGGGCTGCACGGCTCTGAGGGGCGCTACGCCTGGCGGCATGGCACGGTTCACTATACCGTGAAGGGGCGTGGCGAGCCGTTGCTGCTCATTCACGGCGTCTACGCAGGCGCCTCCTCGTATGAGTATCACCGCGTGTTCGATCAGCTCAGCGAGCGCTACCGTGTCTTCGCGCCCGATCTGCTGGGGTTTGGCCGCTCGGATCGTCCTCCGGTCATCTACACACCACGCCTGTATATCGAGCTGATCCAGGATTTCGCGCGCCAGGTGGTCGGCGCAATTGACCATCCAACCGCAGTGATTGCTTCATCATTAGGGGCGGCCTTCACCATTCGCGCGGCGGCTGAGCGGCCCGATCTCTTCGCGCGGCTGGCGCTGATCGAACCGACGGGCATCGAGACGCTGGCTGGCCCCGCCGATACGCCCGGCAAGCGATTCTGGCGCGCCACGTTCCGGGCGCCCCTGGTGGGCGAGGCGATGTACAACCTGATCGTCTCGCGTCCCAGCCTGCGCTACTTCCTGGAATCGCAGGCGTACTCGGACGGCACGGAGATCAGCGATGACGTGATCGATCACTACTACGTGACGGCGCACCAGCCCGGCGCGCGCTATGCCACAGCCAGTTTCATTGCGGGGACTCTCGATACGCCAACTGAGACGGCGTTTGCCTCGCTCAACCAGCCGATCACGCTGCTGTGGGGTGAGTACGACCGCTTCAACCCGATTAACCACGCGCAGGCGTTCCTATCGCTGAACCCCGACATCCGCCTGCTGATCTTCCCGACGGGCGGTCTGCCGCAGGACGAGCAGCCGGAAGCGTTCGTGCGCGAGGTGACGGCCTGGCTCAGCGCGCCCAGCGAGTCGTTGCGCTAAGCTGGCAGGGTAGACCATGTTGGCGGCCAGGAGACCATGGGACAGATTTCCCCCTTGCCAACCTGGGTGGATGATGTGATATATTGGATAATGTCTCAGGTGAGACAATTATGGAGAGATGGCAGAGTGGTCGATTGCAGCGGTCTTGAAAACCGCAGCCCGCAAGGGCCGGAGGTTCGAATCCTCCTCTCTCCGCCCTACAAGAAAGACTGAAAACAAGGACGCTGACATGCTTGTATGATGTCAGCGTCCTACTTACTTCCTGCTTGCTGTAGCCAGTCTTGACCACAAAACTGACCACAAAACACTCTCTTAGCCAATCAGCACCGTGGACATTGCCGCCGCCGCGTCTTGTTGCATATCCGGCAGAACATGGCTATAAATGTCGAGGGTGATCGCAATGTTCGCATGCCCCAGCATCTCTGAGACTACTTTGGGATTCACCCGTGCTCCCAGGAGCAAGGTCGCTGCTGTGTGGCGTAAGTCGTGAAACCGAATCCTGGGCAGCCCTGCTTGCTTCAATAGCCGTACCAGCCGATGATGTACTGTACGAGGCGAGAGTGAGCCACCACCCTCATTCGGAAAGACCAGGTCTTGATCCAACCAGGCCTCGCCGAGTTTCAGCCTTTGCTCAGCTTGTACAATGCGTTGGCGTTTGAGCGCCTGAGTGGCAGGAGCAGCCAGTGCAATTTGTCGCCGTGAATGTTTCGTCTTGGGTTCCTTGAACCGATAGGTGTGCGCTGTGGGATCGTGGGTAAGCGCCTGACGCACTCGCACGACCTCCGCGTCCAGGTCAACATCGCGCCACCGGAGTCCCAGAAGTTCTCCTTGTCGCATGCCAGTGGCCAGCGCCAGCGTAAACAACGCCTCCATTGTGTCTCCACTGGCGGCTAAGAGGAATCGGCGAGCTTCATCGCGTGTTAGGACGCGCATCTCGCTTTGGCGCACACGCGGTACCTCGACCCGCTCTGTGACGTTGCGCGTAACCAGATCAAGCCGCAAGGCCGCTTCCAACGCTTTGTGCAGGGTGGCATGCAGATGATGAACAGTGGTTGAGGACAACCCCTCACTCAGCTTCTTCGCATAGAGCTCCTGAATGTGCTGTGGCGTCAGTTTTGTGAGGCGGAGCGCGCCGAGCGTTGGGACAATATGAAGTTCGACAAACTCGCGATGTCGCTATACTGTACGAGTATCAAGCGTTGGAGCAATAGTCTCCAGCCAACTCTCAAGAAAGGGTGCCAATGTTTGGCGTTCATCACGCACAATCGGCAATCCCTTTTCAAGATCACGGAGAGCCTCTGTGAGTCTGCGGGCGACCTCCTGGCGCGTCTCGCCATAGAAGCTCTTGCGCTTCCCATCACCTAACGACATCATAGCTTCCCAGCGGCCGTCTGATCGCTTACGGATACTGCCTTCGTTATGACCACGACGTGGCATGGTGTTGTCCTTCCTGACATCATGCTTGATTCAGCATCAGGCGCTCAATATAGGCTTCAATGGCGCTGACCGCAATGCGGCGCGACCGTCCAATCAACACTGAGACAACTTCTCCCCGCATCACCAATTGCCACGCCTTTGGGCGACCAATAGAAAGCATCTGTGCCATCTCTTCCACCGTCACCAAGAGTTTTCTTGATCCAGGCGCAGAATGCGTCGGGAGAGTAAAATCCTCGTCGGACTCTCTTGTCTTTTCTGTCCTCTGATGCGACTGGCGACGCGCGAGGCCACTATTCCTATTCACCTTCTTCTTCCTTTCCTGCTGTGTCCGCATGGTCTGCAACCCGCTGACGACGTGGTACGGCGCGTCCCAACTTGCGTGCTTTTTCCCGTACCTCTTCAGCAAAATCGCGCCCCAGCGTCGCGTCGAGATCGTCGGCTGAACGCGCAAAATCTGCCAACTCCAACGAGAGTGTCGAGTCCGTTCCGAGCTGTTGGCCACGCAACGCTGCCCGCAACTTCAACAGTCCATAGAGTTCGGCGTCCACCTGGCGTAAGTCATGCTTGATGACTGGAACCTTTTTAAGTGGTTGGGCATCGGCATCGCTGAATGACACGCGCTGTATCACTTCCCAGACGGGATCAACCCGCCAGCGCGCCCGATTGTGATCCGTCCCCACCGGCGTGAGCAGCCACAACCAGCCGCGATAGGTCACATCCGGCGCGAGATCCGCCTCGGCTGGCACGCCGACCGCATGGCCCCATAAATCATTAAAGTGTTCCAGACACTCCCATGGATCGTCAAACCAGCGGGGAGCCGCTTCGGCAGGAGCCAATGGTGAGACCCGCGCCGAGGTCAAGTCACGGAGCGCTCCACGCCGGAAGCGTACCTCCACGCGCGTCAGCGGCATCGTCTCGATCCACCCACCCTGAGTATGGAAGGCTTCCATCCAGCGTTTGCCGCTCCTCCGTTCTTCCAGCAACTTGTCATACCAGACCGCCGAGAGATCTGCCCCAGGCGAGAAGGCGAACCCGGACGCGCGCCGTCCCCATAGGTAGACTGACGCCTCGCCATCTTCCGCCCAGTCGGTCTCTGCGTCTAGCGTCTCTTGCGCAGTATCGAGGGACACCAGTGGAGCAGCGCCCTCGTTGCTCTCTCCTTCGTCATCGTCATCTGAACCGTCAAAAAGCGCACCAGCCATGTGATTTGGCAACAGGTCGAGTGGTACGCCGAACCACTCTGGCGGCGCTATCTCCCCAACGTCGGCGAAAACTTCCTCCCCAGCCAGCCACGCATCCGCTAGCAGCGCCCCATCAGCGAGATCAGCCAGATCGTCACGTTCCCCTTCCCCGCCCCACAGCGCCGCAGCCGCATCGCCTGGCGAGGGCAGGTACACGGCTTTTTTGAGCGAGCGCGTCACCACCCGCGACAGCGCATCCGGCGTTGGCGCCCAATTCGCAATATCCGCACAGAGATGAATCTGCGAGGTTTTGTACGTCACTGGCGCACTGAGGAGCGGGTTGCCCAGCGCATCCGCCCAGAAGGCGTCCAGGTCACGACGTATCCCATCCAACGCCCCACGCGCGCCAAACGACCACAAACACTCCGCGCCCAGCCGCACCGAGCCGAGCAACCCACTGAGCGGTGTCCGTCGCAGCAACAGCATGACGTAGGCGTTGCGCAGCAAGAACGACCAGGAGACGCCTCGATCCTTCTTGACCGTGCCCACGCCTACTTTGTACTTGCTGAGAGGGGCGTCAAAGAAGCGCCAGCATCCGCCCCTGATTAGCAGCGTTGTCAGCGTTGTCAGGCGCTGTCCGTGAACAACCAGGGTTGTGCCAGGAACTTGCCTGTTTCCAAGCCCCACGCATCCCAGCCCGGCCACCGCTGACGGGCAAACAATTCGACATAGGGGCCATCGAACAACCGCTCGATGCGATACTACTGCTCGTCCGGCTTACGGCTATGTTCACGCGGGCAGCTCACCATCAATTGCGACACATCATGCGACATTGCACGCGGATGGCCACGCACTCCCAACACACACAGTTCAGCATTTGTCCGCGTGTACGCGCCCAGCTCCATACACGGCGACCCATTCCGGTTCACCTTTGTCCAGGTAAACGCCACGGTCATATACCGAAAGCCCCAGGCGTCCAGCACGGCACTGAGATGCGGCAAGATCGGCATCGTGATCCAGAGGAAGAGCGCCGCATTGTCTGCCGCCAGGTCGCCGACGGGGAGCGGTGGCCAACCGGGCGTGTGAGCGAACGCTATGTGCAGAGCGTGGAGGCGGGAGAAAAACACATCTGAATCAACAGACTACCTGCAAAAGATGAACATTGACGCCTTAGACGCGCTCTATGCGGATTTGCTTCGCCTTGCCCGCCGTGGAACGCCAGGAGCAAAAGAGCGGCTACGCGAGATCGTGCAGTTGCGGGCGAGGCTATCTCATGGGAGCTACGATCTTCAGGCACACCTCCGAGAGATTGACGAACTCAACAGGAGAAATTAAGCGGAACTGAGATGTTTCTTGCCAAGCGGGCGGCAACAAGCTACTCAAGTCAGGCGGCATACTGTTACCTCCTGCTTGGTGCAAAACTTTTGTCAATCGGTTTAGTTGTTGTCTTATGTGCGATCAGTATCTGTATTCGTGACTGTTCAGGCGGACACCCAGTAGAACGGTGAGCCACCACTCTGGAAGCGACTGTGCGCTTCTTGATCGCTGGCGAGCAGCGCAAAAAGCAAGCGGCTCCCGCATTGGAGTCATTACCGATGAAGACGCTCGTCGAGCAGGCGCTGTTGTTTCCACCCTGCCTGTAGCTGCCCGTCGGCTTTGAAACGTCGGACAGTGCTCTACTTTGCGTCCGCCTGAACAGTTACCTGTATTCATACCTGTATGACGGACATGAAATACAACCGGAATGCTCAGCGATTCCACTGCCCCTGCTGGAGCAGTTGTGGTCACGGTTAGGGCTTCAGGGTTCCATTCCGCATACCAGTCCAGCATTTCGGCCATGTCACCATGCTTGAGATCTTCAGCGATCTCCTTCGCAGGAACGTATTCGTCGCCGTAAATGCCCTGCGTCCTGAACAGAAAACCCTTTTCATCAAGCGCTTTCAATATGTCTCTGAGCAGCATAGCATTCGAATCCATGATGGGTGTCCTTTCCTGCGCATAACTGGCAGGATGCGTTTCAAGTAACGTCCCTCAACTCAAGATTTGGGTTCACGAACTTTGTTCAACGTAGTATCAGTGAGAACTACTCAGCTTCCCAAATTCACTGTACAGGATAGGTACAAGTTTCAGAATTGTCAACTCATATCTCCCGAAGGCATTTGTCTGGTTTCTGATGCTGGTGCTTATCTCACTCTCATGCAAACTTCTGATCTCGTCGTCGAATCAATGTATTAGGTACAGGAGTAAACAGGTGAAGGCGAGAAAATGCAAGCCCATCAACGTCAAGGCGTATCTCTCATGGTCGCAGGTGGGCCACCGGAAGCGGGGTACCCAGGCGCAACTGCGTTCGAAGAACCTACAACGGAGCAGCGAGTATAACCAAAACAAAGTTGTGCCTAACCCCCAGCTTGACCACGGCTCATTGCGTTTCTTCTGGTAAAGCCATTCCGGGCATCCAGGCATCGCTGGCTTTCTGCTAACCGGTATAGCGTTGGTCAACATAAGCCAGCATGACCGCCTCCCTCCTCGATGCTCGCACGGCAAACACCAAGGAGCCAACTTGTCGACGGCCTTGGGTGTTAGCAGGGATGACCACCAGCGATAACAAGTGGCCCAAGTGTTCAGACTCCTATCACCTCTCACCATAAAGTCTTTAAGAGGTTCTAAACAATAAGAACCAAGATCAATAATGAGAGCAAACAATGTTGGCTTTACCTGCTACTTTATACCCCTTTGCTTCGTTATAGCCGGTGAAGCGTTTAGATGAGCTAACAGAAAACCTTTCCAAACAAATACAGGGACATGGCATGGTATACTTAATTGTAAGGCGAAGGCAATTTGCCAGTTAGAACCAGCCAGCATGACCTGATGGCATCTACCCTTGATTGCCCAACACAAACCCATAATTTGTCCTTAAGGTGGCATTCACAATGAGGATCAGTACTAGGTCATTATCTAGTTCCAAACCTGTCACCCTCGATCTGTTCTGTGGCGCTGGTGGTTTGAGCCTAGGTTTTAAGCTAGCTGGTTATCACATTGCGTTGGGTGTAGAAAAAGAGTGCTTGGCGGCACAGACTCATAGTTATAATTTCAACACTCATTGCTATTCAGGCGATATCCGTGAACTTACTGATCCAGCCTCGTTTATCTATGAGCATGGCCTGGATCATGTTGATTTGATCATAGGTGGCCCACCTTGTCAGGGGTTTAGCCGTGTAGGACGTGGCAAATTACGCCATTTGCGTAGCGACCCTTCTTATATTCATGATCCTCGTAACCAATATTACCTGGAGTTCATGCGATTTGTGAAAGTCCTTAGGCCGCTCTACTTTGTCTTGGAGAACGTCCCCGATATGCAATACTATCAGGATGGTGACGACGGAACGTTGCTCCTGGAAAAGGCACTGAACTTCTTACGAAATGAACTGGGTTATCTTGTAGACTGGCAGGTACTTCACGCCGATCATTATGGTGTGCCACAAACTAGGAAACGACTTATTATCATTGGAAACAGGCTGGATCAAAAAATCCAATGGCCTGAGAAGACACATGAGGGTAAACCAGTCACAGTTTGGGAGGCTATTGGCGATCTTCCCATCGTCACTCATAACCATCGCCTAGACGAAATCCGTTACGAGCCACGTTGTCGCCTTAACAGCTATCAGCGAGTGATGCGCAAGGGCGCAGGAAACATTCTGTATAATCATCAGACCCGGTGGCACAATGAACAAGATTTACAAGCATTTAGCCTCCTTCCAGAGGGTGGGAAGTATGCTAATCTTCCTGAAGAGTATAAGCGATACCGAGATGACATATTTTTGGACAAATACTGGAAGCTCTACCGCGATCGGCCCTCGTGGACAATAGAGGCGCATATTGGGAAAGATACCTATCGGCATATCTACCCTAGCCGGGTCGGTGAGCCAGAGCCACCTCGTACCATTTCCGTGCGAGAAGCTGCACGTCTTCAGAGCTTTCCGGATTATTTCCGTTTTCTAGGGCCATTCACCCGACAGTTTTATCAACTAGGAAACGCTGTTCCGCCGTTGTTGGCGTGTGCTGTAGCTCAGGCCATATTGCCAGGAGTTTTGGCTGGTATGGAAGAAAGACAATGCCAACCGCAGTTATGGTATGAAGACGCTGCACATGATGATCTGGCGGGACAGGTTATATTGGCTCAATGAGGCTATCTCATGGATAAATTAGATTTTGTGGAAACTGCTACTCATAGGGTAGATGCAGTAGCTTTCCGTAGAGCTTTGATTGCCTGGGGTGAGCAACATTTTCGTCCTTTCCCTTGGAGGGAGACAAGTGATCCATATGCAATTCTTATGTCTGAGATAATGCTGCACCGTACTCAGGCTGTCCAGGTGATCCCAGTATACGAGCGATTTATCAGGCGCTACCCAAATGTGGCTTCGCTGGCTCAGACATGCAAAGAAGATTTACATGCTTTGCTGTCGTCTCTAGGTTTGCGATGGCGTATTGATCTGGTTAAAGCAATGGCAGCAGACCTCATAGATCACTTTGGAGGGAAGGTGCCAGAGGATAGACGTGATTTGCTTTCGCTTCCTGGGGTAAGTGAGTATATTGCTAGCGCAGTGCGATGCTTTACCTGGAATCTGCCAGAGCCGATTCTTGACACCAACTCTGTGCGCGTGATAGGACGGCTATTTGGTCTCAGTATTAAAGACTCCTCACGTCGTAACCGACAATTTCGAGAGCTTATTGCGGCTTTATTGGATTTGAAAGAACCGAGACAGTACAACTATGCCCTACTAGATCTGGCGGATCGTATTTGTACGAAGAAAAAACTGCCCCAATGTACAAGCTGTCCCTTGGCAAGGTGGTGCGTTCACGGAACTGCTATACTTTCACTTTCTGGTGAATCAGGAGGAAACATGCAGACGGCAAATAGTTTGTTACCAAACAAGTTTCTATCAAACCCTTGACATGCTTCAGCTCGTATTATATTTTAATTTCATCTGCCGTACTCGCATCTAAGTAGAGCATCATTTGATAGGAGGCGTTCCCTTGTCTGAACGGGATCATATTCTAATTAGTCTTGTGAAAGAAGTGCTTGGCCCTCGTAATGGCTCCAATGAAATCTTGCCTGGTAACCAGAATCCACTAGATGAATATATCACAGGAGTCTTAGCTCCAGCGAGATCAATCCGTCCACCCGATGATATCGACGCTGATATTGACGAACTCATTGAGGAAGTATCTGGCGAAGAGGATCAAGACACTCAGGGTGATGTGATAGTTCCCAGCGGCTTTTCTCCCGCCCTTGATCCTAAAGCCCTTCCTCGCTCGATCGGACTCTCTTTCTCGCTGGAGGCCAGCAATGGCCAGCCACAGATTGAGATCTGCGCTACCTGGGCTCGTTACCAGGCATACCCCCAAGGGGGCTGGCAAAGGCAACCAGGCGGTTTCGTTACGGGTAAGGTCAAGGCAGATAATGATTGTGCATGGTCTCCAATTGATGGCGTTTCACTGCAACTCCGCTCGCATGCTCTTTCCGCTGGCATTTGGCGAATCACGCTTTTCTTGGTGAACTCCACCAGTATTCCAGACGAGAAGAAGCGTCCAGAGGTCAATAGTCATCTCTTCCAGCCACAAATTCGCATCCACTGCTGTCCTGGGACAACGTTGGTACCAGTGTGGTCAGACAACACAAAGAAACTGAGCAATTCTGATTCTGATGAGATGGCTCGCGAAGACATCGGGCTTTCACTTCTCTATCGTGAACGTGCTGCGATGGCGAGAGGGCATCTGTGTGCTACTGTCTGGAAAGAAATTGATCCTGAGCGCCCACACCCCTTCCTTTCGTCCCCAAATGAGGCTCCTTTTGCCTGGACAGATGCAAGTGTAATTCCACAGGAAGATCGGGCAAAGTTTTCACCATCTGATGTCCGTACTGAACTGGTTCCCTGCTATCCTATTGAGGCCCCACAGATGGAGTGGGAGGAAGCATTTGGGCCTTCACCGGTATTTGATCCAGCAGCGCTGGCTGAAACATGGCAGCCGAGCCAGCTACGAGAGAGTCTGCAACCACTGGTTGATGCGTATCGTGGCTGGATTGGAGGGCAGCGCCAGTTTGCGACCAAGCTCCCAGCGGCTGATCAGAGTATTGTTCACTCCCATCTTCGTCAATGTGATATGGTTGCTGATCGCATCCAGAACGCTATAGAGGTTCTTGTTAACGATGAAGATGCCCGATTGGCTTTTTGCTTTGCCAACCAAGCCATCATCACTCAAGCCAGGTGGGCCAAAAGAAAGATTTTTCACTGGCGACCTTTCCAGCTTGCGTTTATCCTGCTCAACATCCCGGCGTTGGCGGATTCGCTCCATTCAGATCGCCAGATTTGCGATCTGCTTTGGTTCCCGACAGGCGGAGGGAAAACGGAAGCGTATCTGGGTTTAGCTGCCTTTACACTGGCCCTGCGGCGGCGGCGATCTGCTCCCCTTCAGCATGGTAACTATTCTGGCGCAGGTGTCGGTGTTCTGTCACGCTATACCTTGCGACTCCTCACGATCCAGCAGTTTCGTCGCGCGCTTGGAATTATTACTGCCTGCGAAATGTTGAGAGTGCAGAACCTTGATTCTCCAGGGACGCCTGTTGGATGGAGGCCCAAGGAATGTCTAAATACAGAAAGTTTCTTATGGGGCGGCATTCGGTTTTCCATTGGCCTGTGGGTAGGAGGTGGGGTAACACCAAATAATCTGCTCAGTATTGGCCCAATCCCTGATCCTCCCAATGGCATGACATTCTATGCAGGTGCTGTGGATATTTTACAAGGCGCACGAAAAGGCTATAATGGGCCTAACTCGACTTTGCAGCGCAGCATTCGAGACTCTCGTCATGTAGAGGCGAGTGGCGAACCAGCTCAGATTCTGACCTGTCCCTGCTGTGAGGCAAGTCTGGCTATCCCTGATGAGGGGTTTCGCTCAGGCCAGCATACATTGCACTTCGTCTTTCAGGGAGGCGCCACCGCCATACAATCGTTGGCACTATTCCGGCCACAATCTCTTGCCTGGCTCAGCATAGATAATGCGCTCATTACCTCACATTCTGTTACTGGCCACACACTCTCTATCACATTCAACATCCCATCGGGCAAAACGCTAAGCGCCCGCCAGATTGACGATTGGTGGTATCAAACGATTGTACCGAACCTTGGCCAAGATGTAGTTTTACTGGCCGCTCGTCCAGCCCGTCCAGGGTATTTCATCCTCACCTATGACAATAGTCAGAATAACGCTCATCAATGTGATTTTGAGATTTACTGCCCTAACCCAATCTGTACCTTGAATCAGCACGCCTGGGCTGAACAGGTGCCCCTAAACCGTGGGTGTCTTCAGGCACACTTACCTGGAGAATCGAGGGGGTTGGCAGCAAATGAGCAAACGGCGGCATTGCCCAACACGCCGAACATGGAGTGGCAAGAAGTCCCTGAGTGCTTTAAGTATGGAAAAACTAAATGGATTTCTGGGCATCTGCCAATACCAGCATATACGGTAGATGACCAGATTTACCGCCATTGTCCCTCTTTAGTCATTGGTACTGTTGACAAATTTGCCCGCCTGGCATTTGAGCCAAAAGCTGCGTCTCTTTTTGGCAATGTGGATTACTACCACAGCCGTTGGGGATATTACCGGGAAGGGTGTCCGCCTGCCACTAATACTCTTCCTCAAGAATACCAGGCCCATCCGGCCGGTTACGCCCGTGGCAAGCTATTGCATGTAAGTGTGCCACCTTTTCGACCACCTGATCTCATCCTCCAGGACGAACTTCATTTGATCGAAGGGCCGCTAGGCAGTATGGTTGGCCTCTATGAGGCATCAGTAGATATTCTCTGCCAGCACGAGTCGAACCGGCGACCGGTGATTCCAAAGTATGTTGCCTCAACAGCGACTATTCGCCAAGCTGAGGCACAGGTTCAGGCATTGTTTGATCGGAACCTGTTACTATTTCCCCCTTCAGCAATTTCGGCTGATGATCGCTTTTTCTCACGCGATAAGGAGATCCATGCCTTGGAGTGCGACCGTCCAGGTCGTCTCTACGTTGGAGTGTGTGCTCCTGGAAAAGGCGCTCAGACGCCCATTGTACGCATCTGGTCTGCCCTCTTGCAAAGCGCGTATGAGAGATGGCAACTCAACCCTGGAAAGGAAGCTGACCGATTTTATACCTTGACAGGTTACTTTAACGCCATTCGTGAACTGGCAGGTGCCCTTTCTCTCTACCGTCAGGATATTCGAGAGCGAATGGCTTTTCGCGCCGCCTCTGCTGCCCGCCAGCTTGAGCGGCACCTCGAACTTTCGAGCCGCGCCAACTCGTTGAACCTCCCTCTAATGTTGGAACAACTCAAAGAAGAGGCTCCTGACGCCCAGGATGTCGTTTTTGCAACCTCGATGTTCGGCACTGGTGTTGATATAGATCGGCTGGGATTGATAGCTGTGCATGGTCAGCCCAAAACGACAGCTTCCTACATTCAGGCTACAGGTCGGGTAGGGCGTCAAGGCGGTGGTTTGGTTGTTACCTTTTTCCGCGCCAGCCGCCCACGAGACCTGGATCATTATGAGTTCTTTACGGGCTATCATCGCGCACTTTATCGTCATGTGGAACCCATCACTGTGGCTCCCTTCTCTCCGCGTGCCCGTGAGCGGGGTCTCGGACCATTATCAGTGATCCTGCTGCGCCAAGCCAGGCAGCTGAATAGTCAGTCAGTCAATCGTGATTGGCGAGTACAGCAACGCCTCAGCGGAGGCTATTTTGCCCAGGCATGTCGGATGGGATCTCACCGATATGATACTGAGGTGCAGGCGATTCCCAATCTCTTGGAAAATCGCGCTAGCCATCAACCTGTTGGTCGTCGACCGCCTGGCATGGTGACTGCACAGGAAACAGAGTCAGAACTAGATCGCTGGGCAGCGCTTGCCAGGCAAACTCCTGACCATGATCGTTTTGTGTATTATGAATCCGCGCTGCTTCGTACCCCTCAGCGAGATGTCGTGCTGGGAGATGCGCATCATCGTGCTCTCGGTCTCGGTGAAGCTTATGAGAACGCACCGCAGTCGCTACGGGAAGTGGAAGAAACAACTGGATTCAAAATCTCATAATGATCCCTGGTAGCCAGCCATAGGAGCAAGTTATGCCTGCACAATCGCTGCGACGCTCACAATTCATTACAACTTATGGGCCAGGAGCAATCCTTGAGGGGCCAGAAGGGCCACGCATTATCCCAGTCTTGGGTGATTCAGGCTTGTTTGATCAGCAAGGGCCAGACAACTTCGAGATCGCGGATTCACGGCTATCGCAGGCGTTACTCGGCGGAGCAGGAATCCTACACCTTCCTTCTAATGCTGAGTTGGACATGACAGACTCAAAATACATCTATGACACATTCCCTTTCCCTGATTGGGCGCTGTGCATGGAGCACAAGCTTCTCTATCGCAAGATGACCAATGATAACAGGGCATGCCCTCGTTGCAAGCCGCTTTCAGGCAGTAGTGACGCATGGATTCGTGTCAGGCAAGAGGCGATCCGTTTTGTGCGAGCCTGTCCGGCAGGACATCTCGATGACGTTGATTGGCCTCATCTGATATCTCATGCAGAGCAGGTATGCAGCCCTAATCATCTCATCTGGAGAGGAGAGGGAGGAGCACTGCGGCATATCGAGATCGTCTGCCCCAATTGTCGTGCCAGCATAAATCTTGGCACTGCGTACACACGAGAATGGCCATGCTCAGGCCGCTTCCCTGAGTACCAGGGAAAAGCCAGGCCGGGGTGCGACCGCCCGTCGAAAATCATTCAGCGAGGAGCAGCAAATCTGCGCATCGCGGAACTCCAGACGGCCTTGACTATCCCACCACGCTCTACAGCTCTCCATCGCTTGTTGGAGATGAGAGCCATTCGAATTGCTCTGGCGTCTCGACCTGACGACCAGCCTGTTCGCAGCAAACTGGCATTAACTGGTATACTGGAGAATTTAGTACAGCAGAACTACCTCCCTCAGGCAGTTTTGACAGAGATACAAACCTATCCAGAAAAAATTCTCTTGGCTGCTATCGATGATATTACCAAAGGCGCGTTGCCGCAGAATGTTCGTACCCTCCGTCTGCAAGAGTTTGAGGCACTGCGACATGCTGCTACACACGGTGCGCCCCCACAGCAGTCTCGCACACCAGGATCGCCACCGCTGTTTGAGATCATTCAGAATCAGGTACGTACACTTCCTGGCCCTCAGGGCCATCAATTGCGTATCACTCCTGTGAACCGTCTACGGGTAGTCATGGTTCAAACTGGCTATCGAAGACTGGATCCACTCAATCCAGTCGTAGATCGCTCCTTTGAAGCCGGACAACATCGCTGGTATCCAGGTGTAGAGCTTTTTGGCGAGGGAATCTTTATGGATCTCAATCCTGATATCCAGGATATCACGCCCCTACAACACTTTACGCTTTATGGTGATGCTGCTGACGCCTGGTACGTCGCTTGGCTGGATCCCAATAGCTTCGGCAGGTCACTACATCCCAGTGAGCAATATCAAATTCACCCTGTATTTGTCTGGTGGCATACACTAGCTCATCGTTTGATGAATGCCCTGTCGGTAGACTCTGGATATTCGGCGGCGGCAGTGCGTGAACGTGTATATGTAGACGTAGATGAGCGTACAGGTGAGGCAGTAGGAGGTATATTGCTTTACACCTCTCAGCCAGGTGGGGATGGAACATTAGGAGGTTTGGTAGCGTTGGTTCCCGAATTTGAGCGTGTATTGCAGAGGGCTTTTGATAATATTGATACCTGTTCCAACGATCCTTTATGTGGGGAAGAGCGATTTGGGCCAGGGAAATATAATGGTGCTGCTTGTTACGCCTGCTCACTGGTTTCTGAAACCTCATGTGAGCACCGAAACATGCAGCTTGATCGTAACCTACTATTGGAAAACCTGCCATGAGCGAAATTAACATACGTGTGGTGGTTACAGGTACCGATTGGATGGGGAGTGGGATTGGATCGGTCGAGTCTGCTCTAGAACAACTTTTTAGGGAAGCAAAGCAAGAGATCATATTGACAGCCTACAGCATCAGCACTAGGGCAGATTTGCTCTTTGATTGGATGCGAACTGCCTTGGATCGAGGTGTAAAAATCAGTCTCATCATCAACCGCCTTGACGATCAGCCATACGAAGTCACAACGCTGCTTTATCAGCTAGCTGATACTTACAACCACCTCCAGCTGTACAGCTTTCTCTCTGCAGATCATGCTGACTTGCACGCCAAAGTTATTGTTGTTGATCGCCAGATAGCTCTCATAGGCTCATCAAATCTGTCTCGAAGAGGACTGCAATCCAATCATGAGATGGCTGTCCTGTTTAATGGAACAGCAGCAGCCAGCGCCGCGAGTGGTTTAGACCAACTTCTCAAAAGTCAGGACGTAGCACGTGTTCCGACTCCTGAGAATCATAATTTGAGATAGATCGAAAACGAACCTGCTACTCAGGGTTCCTGCTAAGCCGATTGCTTCTCTTCACCTAAGTAGGTAGCCAATTAAATTTGGAGGAGGTGAGGCCAGAGCGAGCGAGCAGAGCAGCGGGTGAACAGGCGTGCAGCCAACTCAACGCCTGGGTGAGCAAGGTC
>JAJPIU010000221.1 GCA_021324535.1 Pseudomonadota bacterium | reverse complement strand
GCCGTAGCGCGCCGGAGGGCGGATCGGCGGTCAGCCAGTCGGGCAGTGCTTGCTGCGCTGCGTCTTGCTCAGGTGGAGACGCTATGGGGCGTGAATTGGGACGCCCCTGCTGTGTCGCCTCTGCCCCGCCTATCTGCGGATACCCCAATTCAGGATACGACGGATCGTTGGGTGGCGCAAGCAAGGCTGAGGGTGGTTCCAGCGCGCGTTGTGTGGGATAGAGATCGGGGTAGGCTATTGCCGCCTCCTCTGGGGCAGGCGCCGCAAAGGACGGCTGCTCAGGTGGAGGCGCGCCCGGCCCAATCGGCGGGGTGGACGGGGGTATAGGTTGTCCCTGCGAGCCAAAGTATGGAAAGGGGCCAAGCGGGCCAGAGAGATGCGAAGGCGAGGGTGTCATCGGTGGCGTGGAGATACCAGACGGCGCCGGGGTGACACGCGCGCCAGGATTGACAGGATTGACGGGCGGTGTGGAGGATGGCGGGCGAGACTGGGCGACGAAGGGTCTGTCGGATGCGTGGGGTCTGTTGGGCGCGCCCGGCTCAAGCGGTGGCAGCGGTGGCAGCGGCGGCAGCGAGACGCCAGCGCCAACCGGCGCAAGCATGGGAGCCACTCGTCGCACGGCCAGCGTCACCTCATCAAGCGGTGAGCCGCTTGGCGTCGGCCAGTGCGCCTGTTCGCCCCGGCTCCATGCGTAGAGCGCCTCGCTTAGCTGGCGCGCTTCGTCGCGCCAGCGGATAATGTCAGCTTCTCCTTGCGAGACTCTGCCGAGCCTGGCGATCAGGTTGTTTATGCTCACGCCGACCTGCCAGAGGAGCGTATTGCGCATTGGCGGCACGCGCACGCTATAGTCACCATTGGCAAGCTGCACGAGCGACGATTGCAACTGGCGTACCCCCTCCTCGATCTCGTGGGTGCGCTCGATCTCACGCCGTTCAAGGATGGCGATCTCTTCGGCGCGGTCGGCCCGGCGCAAGGCTAGCAGCGCGCCGCGCACCCAGAGGAAGGCAACCCCGGCGACGAGCACCTGCAAGGCGACCGAGCGCGCCAGCAGCGTTCCCACGCCACCAGAGCTATCGGCAAGCAGCGCAGTGAATGAGTCGGTATGCGGCGCCAGGAAAACTAATCCGACGATCATCAGCGAGTTGAGCGCAGCCACCACCAGCACGCTGATCGGCGGCAGCACGGTCGCCGCAATCAATTCGGTCACGACCAGGAGATCGAGCGCAAGCGGCGAATTGGCGTTCATGCTGCCGCCCGGCATGGCGCTAATGCCCAGGATGATGTAGGACATCAGCAGCAGCAGCGCGCCAACGGTATTCACCCGCCCAAAGCGGTTGAGCGCAGCAAGCCCCACAAGCGCAACCAGCGCCACGCCCGTAATGAGCAGCGCGGAGGGATCATGTAGCACAAAGGGCAATCGAGCGAGGCCTACCAGCATGAAGCCAAGCAAAATCGCGCTGGCAAGCCGTCCACGCCGGGCAAGGTCGCGCTCGGCAAAGCTGGCGCTGGCAGGTGGTTCAGGGGCAGCCGTCAGGCGATACCACGGTTCGAGGCGTCCTTTGCGGCGGCGACGGCTGCGCCCCAACGCTTCGAGCATGCCGGTATCATTGAGAAAGCGGTAGCGTGAACTACTCGATCCATTTGTTCCCCAGAGGTTGCGCATGGTCGCGCGCCAGCGAGATCGTGTTGGCTCCATAACATTCCCTCATCCCACATCAGACCCATCTACACCCAACACACATCATCAACCTATTGCTTAGGCCACTATACGGGAGATCGTCCCATCCGTCAATCAGACAAAACATCCAGATTACCTATCCTGGGCGCGGAATGTGAGATCATTCACAATGTGGCCCTGTGGGAAAATGGCGCCCTCTGATCCGCTTGGAGGAGCGCGATACCCTTCGTGTTAAAGGAGCAATGAGGAAGCGTCCAGTATGCAAGGCGTGAGGCTGACGACCTTGAGACATCCATACAAAGCAAACGGAGATACGTAATGTAAGAAACCATCGAGGAACTCTTTCCCACCGTCCCCGATGCCGTGCGAGCCATTCTTAGCCAGATACGCAGTATGGTACGTGATTCCCTCCCTGAGGCTAACGCAACGGAAATCATTTATCATGGCGCGCTGGGATATGGCCCAACCGCATCAGAGTTCGACCGCATTCTCTACGTGGCCCCACAAAATGGCTATGTCAATCTTGGGTTCTTCTATGGGACAGGGATACCCGATCCTGCCGGGCTACTGGAAGGCACGGGGAAACGGATGCGCCATGTCAAGATCAAATCCGTCCAGGCTGCACAAAACTCCGCGCTGCTCCCTTTGGTGCGCGAAGCCTGGGCGCAAGGGATGATTGCTGTCAATCAACTGCACGAAGCACGCAAGAAGCGTCGTGAGGTTTTGGTCGAACAGTAGGCGTCTCTTCTGTGTCCGTACACTTCTCGTACATACTGCTACGCAGAGACTTCGACGGGTTCTTTCATTGCCGACGCAAAGCAAGCGTGACAAAGGCGCCGCGATAGCCGTTTTGTGTTCAAGGATGGTGTAACATATCAGCGTGAGCTGTCTGGGGTCGTCAGGATCAGGAAGAGAGCAGGGTCGGATGGCGGAGGAGGAGAAAGGCGCTCCATCAGATACACCCGAAAATATGGACTCATCGGAGGCGCCTGAGACATCGAGCACAGCGGATACAACGAAGGCGCCGCCAGCAGCGCATGCGCCTGATGTTGCGCCTCCTCCGACGGCTGAAACCGGGGCGAGGCCAACACAGCCCACAAAGCAAGAGAAACAGGACGCCTCGCGCGGGACGAAAGCCATTCGCGCCGCCACGCTCAGACAACCCACTGGCAAACAAACAGCGCATGCAGCAAGCAGCGCGCTGAAGGTGACAGCAGAAGGAATGGGGCGGCTCTGGCGTGTCCGCTTCAATGCGCTCACAATGAGTGCTGCGCTGCTTGTGTTGGCGCTGGTGGGTATCGCGCTTGCCGTCTTCACGCTGCCCGGTGAACCCTCGCCACTGGTGTTTGTCGCTCCTACCGCGACCGATCAGCCGTATATTGCGCAGACGAGCGGCCCCAATGACTACCCTACCAGCACGCCCGGCCTCCCCAACGGGAACGGGCTAGGCGCGCCGGTTCCCAACGCGCCGATCATTCCTACGCCGCAACCAGGCACACAGCCAAATATCTGTCCAACGCCTGCCACACTTCCCACGCCAACCACTGCGCCGGGGGAGCCAACACCAACGGCTGAGCCAGCAGGCCAGAACGGCAATTGTATTCCTTGCAACGTCTATCTTGGCGGCAACCCTAGCCAGAGCGAGATCGCCTCGGCGCTGGCGACCGCCGCTGACGTTTATCGGCTGCCCAAGCGCCTGCTTGAAGCGGTCGCCTGGCAGGAAAGCAACTGGCACGAAGACATCGTCTCCTGCGACGGTGGCATTGGCCTGATGCAGGTGCAGGACACAACATATGGCTGGCTCAATCAGCAAAGCGCGCCCGCCTGCCAGATTGGCCGCACCAGCTACGATCCCTTCACGCTGGAAGGCAACGCCGACCTCGGCGCGAAGTACCTCAAGTATCTCAGTTGCTTTTATAGCTATTGGGGGGAAGACAACAACGCTACGCTCGACGCGCCCGCGACCTACACCGCCGCATGGTATTACCGGCAGGCTGGCCGCGCCTACCCTGATACGCCCGACCCTGGCAGCCTCTGCGCCGCCTCTTTCCGTGCGCTCCACGAACAGTACAGCGATCTACCCTCCACAACACGCGATCCGTGGAGCTGCCCCTTTAGCGCGCGGGCGGGGGACTACAGCCTGCTCGACCTGACGCTGAGCGCGTATAACGAGGGCGCCGCATATACGGATAACCATGGGGTGCAAAACCTGGGGTATGTGCAACGGGTGGAAGGACTCATTGTCTATTTCGCCGATGGGTTGCTGCCCGATTAACCTCTGATTGACCTGCCAGTGACCACCAAATGTGAAGGCGATCACTACGCCGTATGCAACCTGCTTCTGAGCCGAAGCGTATTCTAAGGGCGAACGGTAGAGGTGATAGTACCATTTTACTGTTCCGCACGTCGCCGCGTGATAGACTCTTGTGGCTGTGGTCTTCGGAGCCACAACGCACGCGATAGCGCACGCCAGATTCGCCTATCCGGCTTCTTTATCTTTGACATCTTTGACGATAGAACTTCTGAATCCAGGCGCCTCGCGAGCGTCAGCGTCAGCTCAGGTGGTGGATGGAGGGAACAACATGCGAGGCTATTTTCCCGAACGCAGGCGCGTCGCTCTGGTAGGGGTGGCGTTATGCCTGCTCGCGCTCGCGGGGACACTGGTGTTGGTGCTCCCCAGCACGAACGCGCAATCGTTTTTCAGCCAGCTCTTCGGCGGCGCAGCAGGGCGCGGGACGCAGGCCACCGCGACAAACGCAGCGACGGCGCATCCCAACGGCAAGATCAGGCAGTTGCCGCCGTTGCCCTATTTTCCTGTGCGCACCACGCAGCTTGCCGCGCTAGACGCATGTCCAACGCCGACGCCGTTGCCCGCGCCGACCGGTCAGCCGACGAATCCGCCTGTGGGGCCGACCGACACCCCCGCGCCAACAAATACCCCTGCGTCGAATAGCCCTACGGCCACCCCAACGCCGCAGATTGTCACGCAGGGAAACACCAGTTGCCAGTGCCCCTATTTCAACGGAAGCAATCCCAGCCCATCGGCAATCGAAACGGCGCTCCAGAACGCCGCCAACACCTACGACCTGCCGGTGAACCTGCTCAAGGGAGTCGCCTGGCGCGAGAGCAGTTGGCATGAGAACGTGCTGTCGTGCGACGGCGGCATCGGGCTGATGCAGATTCAGTATTATACCTATCCCTGGCTCAATCAGGCTGCTGTTCCCGCCTGTGGACTGGTAGCCACGAATGATAACCCCTACAACTTGCAAGGCAATGCCAATCTTGGCGCGAAGCTGCTGAAGTACCTCAGTTGCTATTACAGCTATTGGGGCGACAACGGCGGCACATCGATCAACACGCCTGGCCAGTATACGATGGCATGGTATTATGCGCAGGCCAATTTGCAATTCCCCGATACAGTGAACGCCGACGGTTCGATGAACACCCACAGCCTGTGCGCTGCGATCTATAATGATCCCTCCCGACCGTGGTATCCGGGGTTGCGAAACCCCGCTGATCCGCCGCAGGACGTATATATGTGGAGTTGCCCGTATAGCGCGACGGCAGGTGACGCGACGCTGCTGGATATGACGCTGAGCGCCTACAACGAGGGCGCAGGGTACACTGACCAGTACGGTATCCAGAACTGGCACTATGTGCAGTGTGTCGCCGTGTTTATTGGGCAGTACGGCCAGAATCAGCCGCCATCACCATCGTGCTGATGGGTGACTCCTCCCTTTGGCCCTTCTCCTGCTACGGCGGGAGAGGGGGTATTTATTTGTGAGCAGGGAATGGCTAGTGGGTAGGGATGGCCGCTCGACTTGAGGCGCGCCGACTGGCATTTCATGTTATACTGTGAGGGAGAAAACATGCTAATAGTTACGGCATTACCATTAGGTTCTTGTGTAGAGCAGATTGTGAGGGAAATCAGTTGAAGGAAGAAACGTTTACCCTTCTGATCTATCGCATCCCATTTGATGACAACGGCTATCATGCGGAGTGCTTGCAGTATCCCAATCTTGCCAGCGATGGTGAGAGCGCACAGGCGGCACGTGAGGCAATGGTCGCAGAAATCAGAGAAGCAGCGGGGCGCAGTGAGCCTGTTACCACCAGCGATGTCATCGCTACGTCTATAGGTATTCAGGTTGGCGCAGATGTCGCTTCCTAATTTGGCGCTGCTGACGCCGGATGGCAGAGGTGGCTATGATGCCTATTGCCCAGCCGTGGGAACGGGCAGCATGGGCGATACGCCCGACGAGGCGCGGGCAATGCTGGCCGAGGCGACGGCGCTCCATTTGGAGGGTTTATCGGCGCCTGCTGATGATGTGGAGGTCTACCTCGAAAGAGTATGCTAAAAGAGCGATTGCGATGCGTAGGAAACTGTGCTATCATTAGGGCTGGAATACTTCATGCTATGCCTATATCTTACCTTTACATCCATGCCTATGAAGTCAGTTTGAGAGAGTGAAAGGACAGGGATGATGCAGCGCCAGCGCAAACGGCAGAGCGACAATAATGGGCGTGAACTAACACAGCAGGCTCCAACGCTGTCAGCGGCGCGCATCTCCGCAGTGCGACGGGTTCTCGAAACGCTTCCGACAACGCAGGAAGGCGCTGTTGCGCAGATGTGGCAGTCGGTGGCGCGATGGCCTAGCAGGCTGCGTCTTCATGCGTTCAGAATCATTGCCAACAAGCTCGCGGCGGATGTTGCTTTACGCGGGCTATTGCTGATCAACAGGATTACTGACAACAAGCGTCAGGCCACGAGTGATGATGATACGCTCCATCTCGACCCTAACGATCCAGATGATCAGCAGACGCTCGATGAACTGCTTGCTCTCTGGGCGCACCTGCCCGCGCATGTGCAAGTACAGGGGGATCGCGACTTCGAGCGATTTGCGCGCATCACTGTTGGCCTACAGCAATTGATCAACGCCGCGCCTCCACAGGCTACCGACTCGTGGGCCTTCGATAGCGGCCCGCAGTATTGCCAGATGCTTTCACAGGCGAATTTGCTACCAGTTGCTGCCCTTACTGCACAGGCGTTCATCAGTCTTGACGGCAAGCATACCTTCCAAATACAAATCAATCACTTCGACGATACAGCTCCCATGATGGAGAGAAGTGACTTACCTTGGCGACTGCCAGCTCCACAGAGGATTCGCATTACGCCATCAAATATGATGGTTGAAGCGGAAGCGCCTGCCGACAGTAGTGCGTTGGCAAGCGCATGAATCGTTTCACTGCTATATCAGCGATTTAAGGTATCAGGAAGGAAGAGCGCCTGTGGCAGAATCGGCTGAGACAAATAACCCTCTTCCATCGGCGCCAGTGCAATTACGAGATGTATTTCCCGTTACTCTTTCGGGCAAGCTACGCCCACTGACGCCTGAACAGCTTCAAGGACAAGGCCAGGCAAATGCACAGGTAGCCAGTCCAACCATTTTTCCTGGTGATCCGCTCTCGCAGATACAGCTAACAGCTACCGTTGTTTCTGGACAGGAGCCGTCACTTTTTGAGATCGAGGTGACCATTGTTGGTCTCTTCGAGCGCACTGGCGATTTGCCAGCAGGATATACACTTGAGTCCTATCTTAGCGCTATTGCCCTTGCGTTGCTAATGCCTTTCCTGCGGGAATACGTCTTTGAGATGGGAATGCGCCTACGCATTGGCCCAATTCTTCTACCTATCGTGACACCCTCTCTTGCGCCACCTCAGATCTCCCCCTCACCAGCGCCGCCAAATGTAGCGCCGGAACGACCACAAGGTGAAGCGTCGCATCCACGCCGCCGACCGCCGCGTCCATCCACTACAACACCTTGAACCTAATAGCTACAAAGAAAAATCGGCTGTGACAGGTACAGGAGGGAGATCAAGCGGATGAGAGTTACCCAGGCATGGACGACTACGATGCAATCGCTGGCGGATAACCCGGATGTGAGAACAGTGACCAACGCTGCCAGCATTCCAGGGATATTGGGAACTATCGCAACTCTGCTTCGCGATCATGATGGCAGCAACCCTGAAATGCTTGAGTATGCCCTCAATGGCGCTTACCAGATCATCTATGCTCTGCTCGATGCCCAGTTGGAGTCTCCTGATGAAGAAGATGATTCTGAGAGTGCGATAGGCAATCAGGCCAAGGCAATGGTTCAAAGTGTGCGTGGCTTGTATGCTTCTGCCGCCAACAGGAAAGAGCTTGACCGGCGTAGAGGCAAAGTGCTTGAGCTTCTGGTCTATCGCCGTATTGCAGAATTGTATGTGGATGGCGACTGCCAGATGGATTGTTCAGTGACTGGGAATAATGCCTACTACCACAATCTCAAAGGGCGCGAGTTCGACGTTTGCGCATGGGATGAGAACAGACTCATGGGAGAAGCCTATGAGTGCGCAGTACGCCCCTATGGGCTTGTCTATAGAGATTGCACAGCCTTGATAACACTGACCAAAGCAGTGAAGGAGGACTACGCCGACGAGGATAACGAACCGTGGTTTCGAGTTGGATTGGTCAGCTTCGAGCATAGTAGAAATATGCGGGCCAGAATACGCAAGTTGGCAGGAACGGAAGCAGAGCGCGAGGAGTTCACGATGATAGAAGCCTTCGGGTGGGACAATCTCGACACGATTGCTCAGTAGCCCCTCTCCCTGAAAGAGAGAGGGGTAATGGGACGGTGGGTGGGAGCAAGGCTACACCCCCACCGCCAGCGGTTGCGCGCGGGGCAGCGTCTCCTCCACAACAGCGGCCAGCGCCCGGATGAAGCGCGGAGCCGTGTTGAGCGATTGTGTGCGGGCGAAGACGACACCATGCTCCTCAGCCTGTTCGCGTGCGCCGATCTCGATGTCATAGAGGATTTCGAGATGGTCGGCGAGGAACTGCACCGGCGCGATCAAGACGTGATCGTAGCCTGCCGCGCGTAGCTCCGGCATCATATCGGCGAAGTCGGGCTTGAGCCATTCCTCAGGCGTATGGCCCGCGCTCTGATAGCAGAAATACCAACGGTCGTCAGGTAATCCCGCGCGCCGCGCAATCTCTGCAGCCGTTTGCTTCAGATGATTGATATAATCCGGCTCGTTCTGTACCACACGAAGGGGCATGCTGTGCGCCGAGAGCAGCACGGGCGTGCGGTCGCGTACCTCGGCTGGCAGACGATCCAGCGCAGCGCGCACCTGCTCGGCGACGGCCTCCACGAAGTCCGGCTGCATGTGCCAGTCCTCGGAGATCGCCAGCTTCAGGTCGTCGCGCCCCAGCGCCTTTAGAGCGTCTTGTAGCGTCGTTACATAGCCGCGCATCAGGATGGGCGAATACTGCGGCGACATGATCACGCCCACCAGTGTATCGGCGTCGCGCGCGACCTCGGCGGCCACGTCGGCGATGTAGGGTGGCGCGAACCGCATGGCGGCCTCCACACGAAACGTCGGCCCGTTGGGATGCGTGCGGGTGAGTTCATCTTGCAGCGCCGCCGCCTGCTCTTGGGTGATGTGTAGCAGTGGCGAGCCGCCGATCAGTTCGTAGCGGCGACGAAACTCAGCTACCAGTTCGGTTTCCTCCTGCGGGTCGAGCTTGCGACCTCCGCGCACATTGGAAAGATACTGCGGCAGATCGCCGAGCGTGGCGGGTGAGCCGTAGGTCATCAGGAGAACGCCCACTCGTTGTGGCGCGTCTGTGGTTGTCTCGCTTGGGGTTGTCATCTTTGGCATGCCTCGGTGAAGAATGGTAGAAACACATTGCTCTCGCTTTAATCCTACCACGCGCTGGCATGAGACGCCCGTATGTAACGCTACGCCAGAGGTGGCGTATAGACTTTAGTAGCGCCCACCGCAGACATGCTATCATACACAGAGGCGGCGCTGTCTGGCGTGTCCTCAGTGGCGCATCAGCACAAAGCGTTCGGCGCCGAAGATGCGCCAGCAAGCGCCAGAGATACGCTCTACCACACCATCACAAGAACGTTACGATACATTCGCCAGCGTCTATCCGTTGGCGCGACAAGGACGGTTCCTCATCATGACCACTCCGCCGTATGACCCGGCAATGCCTGCCATGCCTACATCCCCTGAGACGCCAGGCGCGGCCGGTGATCCATTCGCAGCGCCGTCAGTGCCCTATCATGTCTCCGGCAACGGGCATGCGCCGACTCAAATGCCGACGCAAGCGCCTTCCGCCTGGCCACAGGCCGCGCCGATTCCCATGCCCTACATGGCGCAGACGTCGCTCTTTCCGCCGCCCGATTCTGCGGTGGTGGCCTGGGGGCTGACAAAGCGGTTTGGCAAGAAGGTCGCGGTGGATGGGTTGACGCTTGCCGTGCGGCGCGGCGAGTTCTTTGGCTTCCTGGGGCCGAATGGCGCAGGCAAGTCTACCACCATCAAGATGATGGTCGGACTGCTACGGCCAGACGCAGGCGCGGCGCTGATCGGTGGGATAGACGTCTGGCGCGATCCGGTGCAGGCGAAGATGCTGATGGGCGTGTTGCCTGAGCAGATGAACCTGTATGAGCGCCTGACCGGACGCGAACTGATCGAGTTCGCGGGCAAGCTCTACGACCTACCCACGCCTGAGGTACGTCGCCGGGCGGAGTCGTTGCTGAATGTGTTGATGCTGAGCGACGCAGCGGATAAGCTGGTGGTGGACTACTCGGTTGGCATGCGCAAAAAGGTGGCGCTGGCCGCCGCGTTGATCCACCGGCCCCAGGTCTTGTTCCTTGATGAGCCGTTCGAGGGAGTTGATCCGGTCAGTTCGCGGGTGATTCGCGATCTGTTGCGCGACCTGACGAACAACGGCGCGACAGTGTTTTTCAGTTCGCACATCATGGAGGTGGTGGAGCGGCTCTGCACGCGCGTTGGTGTGATCAACAACGGACAATTGATCGCCGAGGGCACGCTTGCTGAGCTACGTCAGCAGGCGGGCGAGGCCAACGCCACGCTTGAAGACCTCTTCCTGCAACTGGTGGGCGCCAATGCGCGCGAAGGGGGCCTTGAATGGCTGGAATAATCCAGACTTCCGGCGCTGCGCCTGCTATTCCCGCGCCTCCTCGCGCGCCGCGCCATCCGCTCAAAGAGTTCGCCATCAACCCACGCCATGTAGGCGTGTTGCTCTGGCTGCGCTGGAAGCTAGGGCTGCGGGCGCTCACCCGTGGCTCACGCCGCAATGTCGCCATGCAGATCATTGGGCTGGTCTTCACCGTTATTTTTGTGTTGGGCGCCAGCGCGGCGGTTGGAATCTTTACCACCCTGGGCTATGTATATTTCGACCGTCCTCAGGCGACGCAGCTCCTGTTTGGCGTGTTGGGGGCGCTCTATATCATTTGGGCGCTCCTGCCGCTCTTTCAATATAGCGTCAACGAAGGGCTTGACGTGACGAAGCTGACGATCTATCCGCTGACGCGCGGCGAGCAGATGGTCAGCCTGACGCTGGCGACGCTGTTCGATCCTGGCTCGCTCGTGCTGCTGGCGGCGGATGTCGCTGTGTTGATCGGCTGGCATGCGTCTGCGCTGGCAATTGTGATCACCGTCGCGGCGCTGGTCTTGCTTTACGCGCATACCGTCGGCCTCAGCCAGTTGGCGCTGGCCGCGCTGATGGGCCTGTTGCGTAGCCGCCGCTACCGCGATCTCTCGATCATCGTCTTTGCGCTGATCGGCTCCTCGTGCTATTTCATCCAGGTGGTGGCAGGGGAGATCTTCAGCAACTTCGATTTCACTTCGCTGCAACGCCTTCATCTGGAGACGTATCTGCAATGGATTCCGCCCGGTATGGCGGCTCAGGCCATCTCACAGGCAGATCAGGGCGCGTTTGTGCCTGCGCTGATCTGGCTGGCGGCGTTGGCGGCGCTGACGCCCGTGTTGCTAACAGTCTGGGCGGTTGTGCTGGATCATGGCGTAACCACGGCAGAGGGCGGTGGCGCAGGGAGCGCCAGGCGTCGGCGTGGACGCGCCCGCGCTGAGGCCGGAACCGCTGTCATTGGGGCCACAGGAGCCACAGGAGCCAGAGATATAGCCGCTGCGCATTCGGCGCGCGGGTGGCGTCCGCTGTCGAGCGCTGCGCTAGCCATCACGCAGAAAGACCTGCGCTACTTCTGGCGTGACCCGCAGATCAAAGCCTCGGTGCTGAGTTCGGGCGTGCTGATGCTGATTGTGCTGGTCTCGAATCTCAGTGGGCACGGCAGCGATGCAACTAATGGCTTTTCGATTGTCAACTTCCCCGGCGTGCTGGTGGCTCCGTGGCCCTCGTTGGTGATCGTGCTGGCGCTGGCGCAAAATACGTTTGGGTTGGAGCGGCAAGGGTTGCAAATGCTGTTCCTGTTCCCGGTACGCGCGCTCGACATCTTTTGGGGGAAGAATCTGGCGGTGGGCATTGTGGCGTTTGGCTCACAGGTGGCGCTCACGCTGATCGTTGCGGCGGTGACGGGCGAGTGGGTCTACGTGCTTCCGGCGCTGGCGCTTGGCCTCACGGCGACATTGATCATGCTCGGATGTGGCAATCTGTCGTCTGTGTTGGCGCCGTTCCGAGTACGCTCGATGCGCATGGGCGAAAACAATCTCTCGACGGAGAACGGCTGCCTGCGCAGTGTCATCTCAATGGGTGTCTCGCTGGCGACGACGCTCCTGCTGCTGCCCATTCTGGCGGCGCTGATCCCGCTCTTCATCGGGCAGCCGTTCTGGCTGGTTGTCTCTTTGCCACTGCTGCTGATCTATGGGATCGCGTTCTATCAGATCAGCACACGGCTGATCGCGCCACGTCTTTTCAGCCGCGCGCCAGAGCTGCTGGCGTCTACTGTACGTGAGGCGTAGGATGGTGTAAGTTGGAGAGGGGGTCATGCGACAATGCAGGCGTCAGAGGTTCCGCGTGCGATGCGATGGCTGCGGCCATGGCGACCGCCTCATCACTTGGCCTGACAGCCGACGACGCGATCGTTCTTCATGATTCGAACAAGCTTACGCTCCGTCTGCTGCCATGTGATGTGCTTGCCCGCGTGGCGCCTGTATCTCCTGTAGAACTTCAGGGGGCACAGTTCGAAGTCGAGCTTGCTCAACGGCTCGCCGAATCTGGATGTCCTGTAGCTGCTCTTGAGCCTCGAGTGAACCCAGGCGCCTATGAGCGTGATGGCTTCGTGGTCACGCTGTGGATCTACTGCGAACCTGCGACGCCACGAGAGGCGCCGCCAGCCGACTACGCCAGTGCGCTCAAGCGTTTGCACGTCGGTATGCGCACGCTCGATATCCCTACACCGCACTTCACGTCAAGCATCGGGTGATGAAGATATAGTTCCTTGCTGGGCGAATATCAGGCGGAGTGTGTCTCTTGCGGGACGGCGGCCTGATCGGCTTGACTGGCTTGTGCGGCCAATGTGGCGTGGTGGCGCTGGAAGCGGCGTTCGAGCGCACGCCAGGAGAGCGCCGAGCCGCCGAAACGATGCGCCGCCCAGAGCGCAAGCGCCACAGCAATGAGCGCAAGCGCGCCCACTACGCCAAAACGGCTGAGGTATTCCAGTGGAGTCTGGTAGTTCCTGCCCAGGAAGTAGCCCAGCCCGACGAAGACGCCGCTATAGATCACCTCGGCGATGAAGGTATAGAGCGCGAAGACGCTAAACGGCATTTCGGCCTCGCCCATGACAAACGAGCTATACGTGCGGACGACAGGGGCCACCCGCAGCATGAGGATACCGAATGGGCCGCGATGGCGCAGCCAGAGCGCCATATGCGCCACACGTTGCTCCGTCAGCCCCACGTAGCGTCCGACGCGCGTCAGCGAGGCTGCGCCCACCCGCCGACCCAGCAGAAACGCCAGCGAGGAGCCAAGCAGACAGCCAATCGCGAGGACAGCCACCACGATGAACAGGTTCGCCTTCCCTGGTGGCGCGGCAAGTGAACCAGCCAGCAGCATTAACGGCTCAATCGGCAGGGCGATCCCTGCGCCTTCGATCACCATCCATGCTAGGGCGATCAGATAGACCTCCGGCAAGGGCGCCTGGCTCATGGTCGCCAACGCCTGCTGCACTATTCCTGCCATGTGGCGCCCTCCTATTTGCTCTTTGCGCAAACAAATGAGTACACCTTGTTAGACGAATGGCAGGGGATATGTGTTGCTTGCAGGCGCCTGTGCGCCGCTTCTTGTTGTGGCAATCTCTTCAGTGTGCGGCGAAGGGATCGAGCGCAAAATGAATCCAGCCGCGCGTGATGCGATTGGGGAGATCGCTGAGGTCGGTGACATGGTAGCCGTTGGCGGTATGTGTCAGCGGCAGCGCCAGAAAGTAGGCGCTATCGCTGAAGTTTTCCTGCGCAACGTAGACATGCGTGGCGTCCACGCTGACGATCAGCGCGACGTGTCCCGGCTCGTTAATCAAGCCGGAACGCCAGCCAACCGTCGGATCATTCACATCCTGGAAGATCAGCAGATCGCCCGGCTCAGGCGCAGACGTATTGCGCGCCGAGCTAAAGCGTCCCGGCTGTGGTTGGGCAACCCAGCCAGATGGCAGCCAGAGCCGAAAGCCTAATTTTGCGTCGGTGTAGAGTGTCTCGCCCTGATGCCCGAAAGATGCGGCGCCTGGGGCGGTGGGGGAACGCGACGGCTGTGGCGCATGCGTTGGGGCGACAGCCTGCGCGCAGGCAGCCAACAAAAGAACAGAAGCCAGTGAGAATGCGGCAAGAATCCGCAGGGTCGTATAAGCGTAGCGCCACTGATGGCGTGGTGATAGTGTTTTCATAACGCGTCCTTGCAACCATTTATATTCTTCGCGGTGATCCATCCGGCGTAGGCTAGACCTGTTCTCCTGGGTTGGCGCCTCCAAACAAGCCCTGGAAATCGCCGTTGAATTGGCGTAAAAAGCTGCGGATCGCGGCGACATCGGCATGGGTCACTTGTCTGGCGGCGTGAGATGAGTGGAGAGAAGAAGCAGGGCTGGAAGAGGAAGCAAAGGGCGGATGGGTGGCGTCGGCGGACTGAGTAAACCATTCGGGCTGTGGCTGTTGCGGGTTGGTTGGCGGTGGTAGGGTCGGCAGACTTGATGTATTGGCGCCATGCGGGCTGTTTGGAGCGTTTGGGCTATCTGGCATATCTGCATCGGCGTTTTCGGCGGCGCACGACGGAATCGAGAGGGAGAGGCGATCAATCAAGGGTTCAGGCCAGAGTTCCGCCCAGGAGGATTGGGTGTCGAGGTAATGAGTATGCTCCAACTGTTCTAGCTGATCCAACGGCGTTATCTGATCCAGGGCGACTAACTGATCTGGCTGATCGGGCGGGGTTCTCTGTCCTGGCTGGTCGGTGTCAGGCGCGGCGCTCTGACCTATCGGCGTGGGTTGCCATGTAGCGCCAGCCGTTCCATCCGCCAATGGCGCGTTGTTGGCCGTTTCGTTGCATACGCGGGCGCGTCGCTTTTGCGGAGCCGAGACGACAAAGACGCCACGTCGCTGACATTGGGTACAGGTGAGCATAATGAGCCAGGCGCTTGCCCGCCGCGCCAGGACAATTACGTCGTCACCGGTATGGCATGCTCCACATTTCACACAGGCATACCGCGAAAATCGATCGCGAATGTGACGCTCTTGTGAGTACATGATGCGCCTCCCCTTCCAACCAGCCACCTCGGTGTTGCGCGTGGCACGAAACCACTCTTCGTGCGAACTGTGCTGAGCCAGCTCACCAGCGGCGCCAGCCAAACGATAATTCCCGGTGGACACTTGCTGTATCGTCCCAGGCGACACAGGCGTCCTAAACGAATCAGGCCGTACAGCGTCGAAACGCCATACGGCCCGTGTTGTCAGTCGTTGCCAAACTCATCGAGCGCATCGAGACCATTGATAAAATCACGATAGACATCGAGATTATAACTTGCGCCCGCCGAACCCGATCCGCTGGATGTAGACGAGGTGGCCGACGACCGCTCGCGCGATGCGCGCTCTTCGCGCTCTTCAGCCACTTGCAACGTGACGCCCGCGCGCTCCAACACGCTCTCGGAGACGAAGATGCTGACTTTGAAGCGCACGGCCATCGCGATGGCGTCGCTGGAGCGCGAATCAATCTCCACATGGCGCCCGTTGGCGTCGAGCACCAGGCGGGCGTAGTAGATGTCATCTATCAAGTCGTTGATAATGACGCTGGTGAGCTTGCCGCCCAATTCCTGGATCACCGTTTTGAGGAGATCGTGCGTGAGCGGGCGAGGCGGCGAGGCTCCCTGAAGCTCCAGCGCAATCGAATACGCCTCAGGGTTGGCGATCCAGATGAACAGGTAGCGTTCACCCTCAGGGTCTTTGAGGATGACCACCCGCTGGTTTGATTCGACATTCATGCGCACACTGTCAACCGTCATCTCAACCATGTTGCAGTTTCCTCTTTTCTCTCAGTACCCGACTCTCAGTACCTCTTGAAAACGCAGAACTTCACATAGGTCGTTAGGGTCGTTGGCCGAGCGCCGAACGTGTCGAATTGATGCAAGCCGCCCTGATCGCCCTGATCCCTGTCGCCCTCATTGTACACCGTTTCTAACCAGAACGCAAATCGCTCGCGCGCAGCGCATCTGTTCTGGCGCTGCATGGGCCGCTCTCTGATCTGGCGGCCTCTGTTACGCGAACGGCGCGTTCTTCGCTTGAACGGGTATATTATGTGTAACGCTCAATGTGGCGTTGGATACCGATCTTTTTCGATGGGAGGCTCCTGTGACGACTCATTTGGAATGCGAATGCGAGCGCGAACTGCAGCTCCATACATCCGACTCCCTGGATGGACGCCCTGTGACACACGAGGCCCTGCGCGTGCGCCATCAGGCGTATGAGGCGCTGGTGGCTGAGGCGCTGAGCGAGGAGGATGAAGACGAGCGCGCCGAGCGACGCGAAATGGTGGAGCTTGTCCAGGAGTTCATGCGCCGGGCGCTCTACACGGGAGACGCCCTCTGAGATGCCGCATCCTGCTTTTCGGCCCGATCAGGCGACGTATCATCACCTTGTCACCTTTGGCAGCGTCTACTGGGTGAACTTCACCTATTCCGATCTGCCAGAGGGTGTGGAGGAACGGCGCATTTTGAGTTGGCGGCCTGCGCTGGTGATCTCCAGCACGGTCTTCGCCAAATATGCGGGCGCGCTCAACGTCTTGCCGTTGACCACCTACAAAGGCAAGCTGCGTCCGTATCATCATCTGTTGCTCAAAAGTGACTATCCGCAGCTCGATGGCGATAGCCTGGTGAAAACAGAGCTGGTCTATCCCGTGCTGCGCGCGGCCCTGCCCGACCAGCAGTATATCTGCCACCTGCACGACAATGACCTCGCCATCATCCTGCGCAAGCTGGCGGATACGCTCTGCATCACCGCGTTCTATGCGCTGCATGAGCCGGATGATACGCCTTACACACCACCAAGCGAGACGTCTGAAGAGCCATGAGGAGCCAGCATACCACCTCCAGCGCGCCCAAGCGGCGTATGACGCGCCCCACCAAAGACGGCCAGACGGCTGAGGAGAAGGCTGAAGACATGGGTCATACGGCGCTTCGTGCGCTGCCCTCGGTGGAGGCGCTGCGGCTGGCGGTGAGCCGCGCGCAAGCCAGTGAGCCAACCCACCCCTCGGACATGCTGATCGTCCAGGCGGCGCGCGAAACGCTCGATCAGGCGCGGGCGGCTATTCGCGCGGGCGCTCCCCCACCAACGCTGACGGCTCTCGTTACCAGCGCACAGGCGCGGCTTCTTGAACGTGCGCAACCGCTGCTGCGTCCGGTCATTAACGCTACGGGCGTCATCATCAATACCAACCTGGGGCTGGCGCCGCTGAGCGAGGAGGCTATCGCGAGCGTGGTCGCTGTGGCGCGCGGCTATTCGACGCTGGAATACGACCTCGCAGCGGGCGGGCGTGGCTCGCGCCAGACGCTGGTACGCGCGCTCTTGCGAGAACTGACCGGCGCGGAGGATGCGCTGGTGGTGAACAACAACGCAGCGGCCGCGCTGGTGACACTGACGGCGCTGGCGGCGGGGCGTGAGGTGATCGTCTCGCGGGGCGAGCTTGTGGAGATCGGCGGTGGCTTTCGTGTGCCGGATGTGATGCGCCAGAGTGGGGCGCGCCTGGTGGAGGTGGGCACAACGAACCGCACGCGGCTTACCGACTATGAGGCGGCGATCACTGGCGAGACGGCGGCGTTGCTGAGCGTGCATCCCAGCAACTTTCGCATTGTCGGCTTCACGGAGGCGCCTGAGCTTGCTGGACTGGCGGCGCTGGCGCATGCGCATGGCCTGCCACTACTGCATGACCTGGGCAGTGGGGCGCTGGTGGATGTGAGCGCGTATGGGCTGGCGCACGAGCCGATGGTGGCGGAAAGCGTGGCGGCGGAGGCAGATGTGGTCTGCTTTTCGGGCGACAAGCTGCTGGGTGGCCCCCAGGCGGGAATAATCATTGGGCGAAGGGAGTTGCTAGCGCGCATCGAACATCACCCGTTGATGCGTGCGGTGCGCTGCGACAAGCTGACGCTGGCTGCGCTGGAAGCAACACTGCGCCAGTGGCGCGCGGGATTGGCGACCCAACAGATTCCCGTCTGGCAGATGATCGCAACGCCGTTGGAGACGCTGTATGAGCGGGCAAGCAGGTGGGCGGAGATGGCGCAAGGATGGCAGGAGACGCAGGAGGCAGGAATAACTTGCGAGGTGATCTCAGGAGAGTCTACGATAGGGGGCGGCTCAGCGCCAGGCGAGACGTTATCTACATGGCTGTGTGCGCTTCAACTGACCGCTGAAGAGAGTGAAGGCGGAGAGCGATATGAGATTGGCGCACTGGCCGATCTGCTGCGTCAGCCGCCAGCGCCGCTGACGCCAGTGGTTGCGCGGGTGGCGCGTGGGCGCTTATTGCTCGATCCGCGAACGGTTTACCCAGAGCAGGATGAGGCGATGTTGGCGACGCTGCGCTGGGCGATTTCTGAACTCTCAAAACGATAGCAAGATGATAGGGAAATGATAGATAGATGATATGGTTTGGCCGCTAAGGATGGCGTATCATCAGCACACTCAGTCTGGCATGCGGGCCGACTGAGGAACACTGGTAGCAGGCGACGGTTGATAGCGACGTCAGACTACTTGGATGGTCATAGCCTTTCAGGAAGAAACTTATGGGTTCTCGTCGCTATCGCTGCGCCGCATATGAGGAGGTTGCTGTGACACGGTTACGTCGAACGTTGTTCATCCTGCTTGGGGTCGCCGCGCTGGCGCTGGGGACAGCCAGTGGGCCTGCTTTTGCCCATAGCAGCGCCAGGACAACGCCTAATTTCTGCGTTCTAGAGTACATGAACAGCACCACAGTGGATCACGATGTCTCGTATGTTGTCATACAATTCTGGATCATGTATCACGTCCACTACCACAACGAGCTGGACGGTTACTTTGATGGCGCGCATTTCTGCGGCAGCATTGTCTCGATAACCACTGTCACGATCAGTAATTGTAGCTCGGAGTTTAATGCGCCGTGTTCGCTCAATGCCACAGCGTATGCCGAGGTCGTTTCTGGTAGTACCCACCTTACTGGGGAGACACAGAAAACGCTGTATCTTCCCAGCCCTAGTGACACGGCGACTATCGTCGCGCAATCCCCATTCCTCTCAGCGAATTGCGGGGCAGCGACAGGTCTCTATGAAGATCAGTTCTACAATAGTGGTTGGCTTGGCTCTGGCCAGCGGTGTGCGCCATAGGATGCGGATAGCTACGCCATCGAGGCTGATAGAAGCGGATATGATAACTTATCCGCCTCTATCGTTTCTATGCCCATTGCCGGTGTTTGGTTCGCCCAGCCCGGCGGCGGGCAGCGCGCCATCCAGCGGTTCGCGTGAATCCTCTGGGGCATTGGCGTTTGCTGAATAACTGGCCTTCTCGCCATCCGGTCGCCATTGCTTCACATCATCAACAAGCGGCGCATAGTTGCGTGGTGGAAGTCGTCTGCCGTTGAACAGGTAGAGCAGCAGATAGGGGACGCCAATAAACACAGCGACCACCGCAACAAGCGCGAAGGCCAGCGCATTGCCCGACACTACGCCATAGACCAACAAACCAACAAATCCTAGACAGAGCGCCACCGTCAGCCAGGGCGCCGCAGGGATGAAGCCCATTGGCCCAAAACGTCGCCGTTCCAGCGTATCGTAGTCATCAGGATGTGGCAGGTCATCTGGCGACTGCTCGGATTGCTCTGTTGCGCTGTCTGGCGCTGGCAAGGGCGCCTGGTTGCCCGCTGGCGGCGGCTGGCGTTTATCTCCGGGCGAGGGTGTATTTTCCACGGTTTATCCTTTTTGGGCGTCGGCGATGTCGCTTGCCCACCTTCCTTTGCGGAGCGCCCGATGGGTCACACTGAACCCGGCAGCTTCATAGGCGCGACGCGCTGGCGCAGAGGAAGCATAGACCTCGACCATCGCCATATGAGCGCCCTTTGCCTTGAAGCGCGCCAATATCTCGCAGAGCAGCGCATGACCAATCCCACGCCCCTGAAAATCAGCCGCGACGCCAAACGGTTCGATCTGCCCGGCGCGCAACTCAGGCGCGAGCCAGCCGACACAGAAGCCTGCTATGCGCCCATCAGGAGCGATCACGACGAGATCAAGTTCTGGGTCGTATTCGGGCGTTTGAAGCGTGCGCGCCCGCCATTCGCTGGTCATCATGCCGCTGCCGAACGAGCTTCGATGCGCCTCTACATAGGCGTCTACCTCACTCATCCCTGCAAGCGGACGCATGGTGTAGCCCGCTGGCAGATTCGCCTGTGGCGGACTGGCGGCAAGCGACTGACTCAGACTGACATACACGACATCATCATCGAGATCATAGCCGTGGCGCGCCAGCAGCGCCAATCCCTCACTATCATCATCGCGCGCCTCCGCCCAGTAGGGCAATGCCCGCCCGCGCGCCGCATCGAGCGCCTGGAAATGGCGATCCGCCCAGGCGAAGATGGCCGCCTCGGTCTCAGCCTGCGCAGGGCCACCTTGTACATAGAAATCCAGCGACGCCCAAGGATACTGCCACGCTGCGAAGCCTACGATGACGCCATGCTCGTCGCGCCAGATGCGCCTGTCGGCTCCTGTCGGGGAGGTGGGAGATGTGAGCCGCCAGGGATAATCTACACGGTGGCGGGCGAACGGCGCCTGCGCGCGGATAAGTGTGGCCACGTTGGCATAATCGGCGCGTTCATCATAGGGTTGTTCACGAAGTGGCATGACGATGATCGCCTTTTCCCTGTCCCCTTCCCATGTATGGAAAGAGAAGTAGTATGGCGTTCTGGCGCACGCCTTCCATTTGCGGTTCGTTCAGTTCAGCGGTTCATTGGGTGTGTCTGTATCAAGCGGGTGCGCCTCGGCAAGCTCCATCCCTAGCAGGCGGCTGATCTCCTGTACAACCGGATCGGCGCTTGCCTGCGCCATCGCCTGGTCGGGCGTCAATGCTTTGGATGTGGGCGCGTAGTCATCCAGGCGAGGCGGTGGGGTTTGCCGCCGGTTTGCCTTTGAGGCGCCATTCTGCCCATGCGCGCCGTTCATAGTGGTTGGCCGATAGGCTGTATCTTCAGGCGTCTCGCGCAGCCGTGGAGCATTCGCGCCGTTGCGGATGGACGGCGCAGATGGGCGGCTGGAGGCGCTATCGCTTGCGCCCTGGGCAGGCTGACGAGGCGCGGGCGCGCGTGGGGCAGAGGCGGCTGGCGCAGCGCGCTGCCCGGCGGAGGCGGTTGGCCCGGCAGGGCGCTTGCCTGCCCTCGCGCCAACAGGAGCGCCTGGGCCGCCGGGGGAGCCTTCCTGAATGATGCGCACCTGTAACGGCGCATCGAGTGTTTGCTCGATGGCCCACTCGATGATCGCGCGTTTCTCAGGCTCACGCAGGCTGCGCGCATGGAAGTCGTATTTTGCCTGGATGATCAACGTTGGTAGATTGCCCGGCTCACCGGCCTCCATCAAGACGGGATAGGCGTGATTGAGCAAGGCGCCAACCATCGCGCCTGACTCCGGTCGTTGTCTACAAATCTTCTTGATCAGCGCCCAGTGGTCTTGCGCCTCGGTCAGCCAGTCGCGTTCGGCGGACAGCGCGCTACTACCTTTTGCAGGCGCAAGCGCCATTGATGTATCACTTATCTGACGCAGGGGAATCGGCGTGTCTTCAGCGTCAACAGGCTCAGATGGAGTCGCTTCCATCCACTCAGCTTCATCAGGCGCTTCAGGCGCTTCAGGCGCTTCTTCGTCATCTATGATGTCGCGCGTGTCGCCCCATTCATCATCACCTTCGCCCGCTCCTGCGTTCGTGGACGCTTCCTGATGGCTTGCCTGTGAGATTGGTGAGCCTTGTGTCGGCGTGGCGCGGGGCGCTCTATCACGGTCTATCGCTGCCAGATCAAGCTCCTCCACAGGTGGTTGTTTGATCCGGAGCGGCTGCGATGGAGCAGGAGCAGGACGAGGGGGTGTTGACATCGGCTGGGCAGGTTGCGCCACGCGCCCAGGCGTATAGGCGTTGGTGGTAGGCGCTGACGCAATGAGTGATGGCGACTGCATGCGCGCCGCCGCTTCGGGCGCACTGGTGGCGGGCGTTGGTTGTGAAGGATCACAGGCGCACACACATTCCAGGAAGGAGAGTTCGAGGGCAAGCTGGGGCACGGGTAGCCCGCGAGCCGGGCCATCGTTGCGGGTGAAGGCGCGCGCACAGGCCATCAATTGTTCAAGGGTGAACCGGCTGGCTAATTCTTGAATATCGCGCGCGTCCTCGTCAGGCCGATCCAGCAACTGCGCGACGTTGGCGCCCGCGCGCGCCAGCAACAGCGCCCGCCACTCCTCGCCGATCTGCTGGTTGAGTTGCCGCAGGTCGGCGCCTGTAGTGATCAACTGGTTGAGCAGTTCAAGCCCCTCAGCCGGACGCTGCGCCGCCACATAGCCCAGCAGCGTACGAATCGCCGTCACATCGGCCAGCCCAAGCATCTGACGTGTGCGCTCGTAGTCAACATGGTCGCCGCAGAAGGCCACCGCCTGATCGAGCAGGCTGAGCGCGTCGCGCATACCGCCCTGCGCTGCGCGCGCCAGCATCTCCGCCGCCGCCGGTTCGATGGTATACCCTTCGCCCTGGGCCACATGGTTGAGGCGCGCCACGATGTCGCGCACACTGAAACGATGGAAGTCGAACCGCTGGCAGCGCGAGACGACGGTCGCCAGCACCTTTTGCGCATCAGTGGTGGCCAGGACGAAGATGACATGTGGGGGCGGCTCTTCGAGCGTCTTCAGCAGCGCGTTGAAGGCCGCCGTCGAGAGCATATGTACCTCGTCAACGACCACTACCTTATAACGGCCGCCGCTGGCCATCAGGTTGACGTTTTCGCGCAGATCGCGGATGTTGTCTACGCCAGTGTTCGAGGCGGCGTCTATCTCGATCACATCGGGGCTATTCCCCCTGGTGATCTCCTGGCAGGAGACGCATTTGTTGCACGGTTCGCCGTTCTGTGGGTTGGCGCAGTTGACGGCCTTCGCCAGCAGGCGCGCGGCGCTCGTTTTGCCGGTACCACGCGGGCCACAGAACAAATAGGCGTGCGCCAGTCGCCCATCGCGCACGGCGTTGAGCAATGTGCGGGTGACGGCCTCCTGACCGATGAGGTCGGAGAAGGTTTGTGATCGCCACTTGCGATACAATGACTGCGATTCCGACGCCATACCATGCCTCGTTGTGTTGGATGATGATGCCCTGTCAGTAGGTAAGACGCTGTATGTATCCACGCAGGCGCGCAGATGCGACTTGTGGTGATTAACCCCCAGAGAAGCCCCAGCGTTTGACGCTCTTGCTTTCATTCTTGTTCGCCGGGACGTGAATGGCAAGGCCACCAGACAAACGGATAGCTTTATGGATCGCTCTGGATGGCGCTGGATGGCGCTGGGGAGACAGGCGATGTGGCGGCGGAAAGCATGCGAACCAGCCAGATGTTCTGAGTTTTGCGCTGTTGGGCATAAAAATGTGGTCACGCACCCACCGTCGGTGTGTGTCCGCCCGTTCTCGCTCTTCTCAGACTCAGACCCGGCAATCCCGCGGCGCCCAGGGAGGCCCACTTGCCGCTGCTTCAATCACGATCTGACGGGGTTTCGCAGGCGCCTGCCGCGCGGGGACCAAATCCTCATAATCGTTGAAGAGACAAGAACAAAGCCGACGCACAATCTCGGGTGGGAGTTCAGCCTCGCCTAAGAGCATTTCGAGTTCAGGGAAGCCCTGGCTCCCCACCTAGCGCGACCTCACTTGATAGTGTACCCCATTCCGCGCCAGTCGTCAACTCGTCATGGTTGTCATGGGATGCCGAGATGGTACAATGGGGAGTGTTTGTCTCTGATCTTTTTTTCAGCTTTTCAGCGCACTGGCGCGCGAGGAGGCGACGGAGCCTGTTCGGAACCACATCCGTCGAATAGAATTGGTGAGCAACGCATCATCCGCTACACAATCCGGGCCTGACCATACGCCACATGGCAGGCGCACAGCTACACATACTACAAACACACAGAAACGCGAGCGCGCCGTCGCCATTGGCGGCTTTGGGACTCAGCAGATCACCCTTGCCGATGTGGCTGCGGTGGCGCGCAACCATACGCCGATCAAGCTGGCGGGCAGCGCGCGTGAACGCATCGCGAAGGCGCGGGCGCTTGTCGAGACCGTCATCGCAGAGAATCGCACGGTGTATGGTGTGACGACGGGATTCGGGCATCTCAGTCGTGTGAAGATCGCGCCCGATCAGGTGGCGGCGCTTCAGCGGAACCTGATTCGCAGCCATGCCTCCGGAGTGGGCGATCCGTTTGACATCCCTACAGCTCGGGCGGTCATGCTGGCGCTGGCGAACAGCCTGGCGCGCGGGCATTCGGGCGTGCGGATGGAGGTGGTGACGCTGCTGATCGAGATGCTCAACCAAGACGTGACGCCAGTGATTCCCATGCGCGGCTCGGTTGGGGCAAGTGGCGATCTTGCCCCCCTCGCGCATCTCAGCCTGGCGCTGATTGGCGAGGGGGAAGCGTGGCACGCTGGCGAACGGCTGCCATCCGCCGAGGCGTTGAAGCGCGCAGGGCTGGCGCCGATCACGCTTGGCGCAAAAGAGGGGCTGGCGCTCATCAACGGCACGCATGTGATGGAGGCGTGTGGCGCGCTGGCTGTTGTGGACGCCTGGCGATTGGTGCGCGCGGCTGAGGTGGCCGCCGCGATGAGCATGGAGGCGCTGCTCAGCAGCTACGTTCCGCTCGATCCCCGCATCCACGCGATCCGCCCGCAGCGCGGCCAGGGGCGCACGGCGGCGCGGCTGCGCGCGTTGCTGGCCGAGAGCGAGATCAATCCCAGTCACGCCAACTGTGGGCGTGTGCAAGACCCCTATACGATCCGCTGCATCCCCCAGGTACTTGGCGCAGCCCGCGATGCGTTGGCGTACTGTGAAGGGGTGTTCGCCGCCGAACTGGAGGCCGTCACCGACAACCCACTGCTCTTCCCTGACGACGGCGACATTTTGACAGGCGGCAACTTTCATGGGCAGCCGTTGGCGCTGGCGCTGGATACGCTGGTGATTGCGGTAGCCCAGGTGGCAAGCTTCGCCGAGCGGCGTGTGTATAATATAGTTGGCCCGCACGAGTGGGATACCGGCGAACACAAATTGCCGCTCTTCCTGGCGTCCGACGCCGGACTCAATTCGGGGTATATGATCGCGCAGTATGTGGCGGCGGCGCTGGTCAACGAGATCAAGGTGCTGGCGCATCCTGCCAGCATAGACTCGATTCCCACCTCGGCGGGGATGGAAGACTTCGTGAGCATGGGCGTGACGGCGGCGATCAAGCTGCGCCAGGCGCTTGACCTTGCCTTCCGGGTGATTGCCATTGAGCTGCTCTGCGCTGCCCAGGGGCTGGACATGCGCGCGCCACTTCGCCCAGGCGTCGGGGCAGCAGAGGGGCTTGCCATCGTGCGAGCCGTTGTTCCCACGCTCGCCGCAGATAGACCACCCGCGCACGACATCGAGGCGTTGGCGAGCGCCGTGCGGGCTGGCGCGCTTGATGCGCTTGCGCCGGAGGTGAGTTGAGCGCGAGTGAGCGCAGGTGGGCGAGAGCGACAGGGGAGCGAAGGCGGGCAGTTGAACCTGCGCCTAAGGGCTTCCGCCGCGAAGTCCGTCTACGCGGACTCTCCGCCGTAGCGCTGCGCTCCAGGGCGGCATGTATGGCTGGCTCGGATGACCTCTGGTAGCTGGTGTTTGTTTGCTTCTCCTGCGGTTGTAGTTGAGGAGGATGGGGATGATTCTTGCCGACCGTGATCTACTGAAGCGGCTGGAAGACGGCTCGATTGTGATCGATCCCGCGCCGGATCGCGCGACACAGATTCAGCCCGCCTCGATTGATCTGCGGCTGGGCTACGACTTCCAGACCTTCAACTACACGCGCCAGGCGTTGATCGATCCCGCCGATCCCTCCACCTTCGAGCAACTTACCTCGCTTGTCCAGTTGGAGCAGGGTGAGCGATTCATTGTGCATCCCGGCGAGTTTGTGCTGGGCACCACGCTGGAACGCATCGGGGTGCCTAACGATCTGGTGGCGCGCCTGGAAGGCCGCAGTAGCATCGGTCGCCTGGGCATTGTCATCCATAGCACGGCGGGCTATCTCGATCCTGGCTTCACCGGCAAGATCACGCTGGAGATCAGCAATCTTGGGCGCATCGCCGTTGCGCTCTACCCTGGTATGCGCATCTGCCAGGTAGCGTTCGAGGAGATGAGCGCGCCAGTTACGGAGGGCTATGGCAAGAAGCGCACGGCGAAATATCAGGGGCAGGACGCCGCCACCGCCAGCCGCCTCTTCCAGGATGACGAGTTCGCGCGTGGGAAGTGAGCAAGAATCAATAGAGTCAGTCGTGCCTGACGCTTCCCAGCCGAACGCCCATTCCCTACCTGAACCTTTTCCAGTGACGCATTCGCTCCTCTCTACCGATGCGCTTGGTCGTTTCGTTGAGGCGGCGTATGCCATTGGCGAAGTACGCTCCTGTGCCCTGCTTCAGCACAACCTCAACGATACCTACCTTGTCATCTCCACGACGGGGAGCCACGTCCTGCGCGTTTCGCAGGTCAGGCGTGCGACTGGGCTGAGTTGGCGCACACGCGAAGACATCCTCTTCGAGATGGATGTGTTGCTTCACCTTGCCGACAGGGGAGTATCCGTCGCGGCCCCTCTGATGCGGCGCGATGGCGCCTATGTCTCGGACGTGCTGGCCCCTGAGGGTATCCGGCTGCTGACACTGTTTACCTATGCTCAGGGCGACCCACTTACGCCACCCAGGCAGACCGAGTATATCGCGCGAAGCTACGGCGCGACGGTGGCGGCGATCCACTCGGCGACCAGCGATTTCTCCAGCGTCCACACCCGCTTCGCGCTCGATCTGGATCTCCTGTGTACTAGGCCGCTTGACATCATCCGTCCCTACCTTGCCCACCGGCCAGCGGACTGGCGCTTTCTTTGTGAGGTGAGGACGGCTGTGACGGAGCGGCTCACCGCGTTGCAGGCGCGCGGACTCGACAGCGGCGTATGTCATGGGGACGCGCAAGGTGGCAACGCCCACATGACACCTGATGGAACAATCACCTTCTTCGATTTTGATGTGTGCGGGATCGGTTGGCGCGCGTATGACATCGCCGTGTTTTTCTGGGGCGCGGCGCTGGGCAAGGCGCGCCTGGGATGGGACACGCAGACCGTCGTCCGACTGTGCGCCGCCTACCTGGGCGGCTATCAGGAGCGGCGTCCGCTCAATCCCGCCGACCAAGAGGCAATCGTGCCGCTCGTGCTTCTCCGGGAGTTCTGGTATCTCGGCGTGGAGGCAGGCAATTGGGGCGCCTGGGGCATCGGCGATGCGCAGCGCGAGGCGTTCTTTGATCGCGAATTGGCGTTCATGCGCGGGTGGGTGGAGGAGCATTCTATCCTGAGTTAAAGCTCCAGGTTTCGATAGAAATATTGGCCGGAATCGGCGGCTAACAGCCATGTGTGAACCTCGTCACACTTGTCGCAAAGCGTGTTCTGGTTCACAGTTGCGCTCTCGCCCTCTCGTGGCGCGGCGTGATACATTGAGGACTGACGACATATCAGCCATCTGTAAAGCTGGGGATGTTGTATCATAACGCCAAGAGTGTGTGAATACAGAGCCAATGGCAACCAGGAAGGTGAGGAGAAGCGCAGCGATGGGGAATTGTGGTAGCTGCGGGGCGCAGGTTGACGTTGGCGCGCATGAGTGTCGCCATTGTGGCATGCCTGTTCTGTTGGCGGCTTCTCAGGCGTCCGCTACGCCTGAAACAGCGGCTCCTGCTGCGATTGAGGCGCCTGCCACTACGCCAGATGATGCGCCAGCCGCCGGACATTCTCCGCCTATCTATAAGGCGTTTAGCCCACTTGTTGGCGCGCCGAGCGAGCAACAATCCAATGGAGGTAATGAGCTTCATGTAGTGGCCGTTGCGGCAAACACCACATCACCTGCGACGGCAGGATTTGGCGATTGGCGTGCGGCTGCCGTGGCGAATGACGAACCTGACGAGCATGAGGAGTCGGCGTCCGCGCCCACTGGCGACGCAGCGCATGCCCTGTACCCAGGTTACATACAGCATGCAGCAGAGGGCATGGAGGCGTCTGCACAGCCACCGGATGTTGGCCTGGCTGATCAGGCGGTCGCCGAGGCGGCGTACGACCCACATGATCTGCGCGCGGTGAGCGCGTTTGGCTTACGCTATCGAGACGTGTCCGTTACACGTGATAAGATACACGACAATGCGACAACTTCAGAGCCATCAGAAGAGCAAGTGAAAGGGAGTATAGAGATGGTGACTGCGACATCGGTGGCGCGAGTGATTGTGCGTCCAATCGGCGAGGGGGCGTCCGACCAGAGCCGGGAGCGTGAATTCGCGCTCGACGGGCGAACCGTGACAGTGGGACGTTCCCCTACCTGTGATATTTCGCTGGAGGGCGATCAGCTTGCGTCGCGCCGTCATGCGCTCTTGCGCGCCGAAGGGGATCGCTATACGCTGGTCGATCTTGGCAGCAGCAATGGATCGTTCGTCAACGATGTTGAGATTCAAGAGCCAACCGTGCTGCATGACGGCGATCATATCACCATCGGCGAACACGACTTGCTGTTCCTCACAGGGCCAGCCAGCCCAAGCGCCTCAGTAGCCGGTGAGCGGATTGGCGGGGAGCAGGTAGATCAACACGTCCCGCAGAACGAGACCAGCCCGCACCCTGCGGTTGCCTCGACGCCTGCCGGACAGAGTGATCAGGCGCAGCAAGCGTCAGCCCAGCAAAATCCGTGGGAAGCGCCTGCGTCTTTCGCGCCGCCAACGCCTCAGGCGTCCGATGCGCCAGTGGCGCCTGCCCAGCCTGCGCTTGCGGCGTCATCGGCGCCGTCCTCCGGTATGATCACGCCAGTGACGCCGCCAATGCCATCCGCTACAGCGGGCGCCGAGGCGCTCGAGAAGATTCGCGCACAGTTGACCGAAGCCAGCCTGGCGTTGGCCCAACAGAGCGAGGCTGAGGCGCGGCTTGCCGAAGAGCGACGCGCGACCGTTCAGGAGATCAGCTCCCTCCTGAACGATCTGCTGGCGCAAGAGCAAGACTCGGCGCTCCCGTCGAGTGAGGATGTTGAGGCGCTGGCGCAGGTGGCGCGTGATACAGCCGCCAATCCACGTCATCTCGATAGCCTCAATGCGCTGGCCGCCCGCGCAAGCGACCTCGCCCAGGCGCTCGAGGCGCAGAAGCAGTGGCTCGCCAAGCGGGCTGACCTGCTCAATACACTCAATGCGCTACGCGCCAAGCTCGATAAGCTGGACTGACCTAACCCCGTGGCCCCCTTCCCATCGATGGGAAGGGGGCGTTTTTTAAGTGGAGCGTCCATGGCAAAGGTTGTCGCTGTGGTGTTGGGAGCTGGCCAGGGGACACGCATGAGGGCCGACCGCAACAAAGTGCTGCTGGAACTGGCGGGCAAGCCGTTGCTGCTCTACTCGCTCGATGTGTTTGAGCGTTCGCCACTGGTAGACGAGACACTGCTGGTGGCGCATCCCCAGGAGATAGCCTATATAGGGCGTGAGATCGTCGAACGCTATGGGCTGCGCAAAGTTGAGCGAGTCGTCGCTGGTGGGGCAACGCGCCATCAATCCGAGGAGCAAGCGTTGGCGGCGCTGCGTCCACACATCGAGTTGGGCGAGATCGAGATGGTGTTGATCCACGATGGGGCGCGTCCACTGGTGAGCGTAGACGATGTGGAACGAGTGATAGCGGCTGTGCGCGCGCTTGGAGGGCCGGGGGGCGCGCTGCTGGCGACTCGGCTGGCGCCCGACGAGGTGGTGATGCGCGTGGAGGGCGATGGCGCGGTGGCGGCGGTCTACTCGCCGGATGAGCTTGCGCGCGCGCAGACGCCCCAGGCGTTCACGGCGCAGGCCTTGCTTGCGGCGTATGATCGGGCGCGAATGGATGGCTTCGAGGGGACGGATACGGCGGCCTCGGTGGAACGGCTCGGCCTGCCGGTGGCGCTGGTGGAAGGCTCGGCAAAGAATATCAAGGTGACGACGCCGGATGATATGATCCGTGCGGAGGGGTTATTGCCATGAGCTTGCAAGTGGATTGGGTGATTACGCTATTCCAGCAGCGGATTCGAGAGGGGCGTGGATAGACCGGCGTGGATAGACCAATGAGCGCATGCCGGGTGGGCTGCCGCCGATCTATCCATCCGTCAACGAGGCTGAGATAGCGCATGTTCCTAACCTGATGGGGCGTCATCGTATCCACGTTTCTCTTCCCTCCGTTGTATCTCATAAAGCGCCAGTTTCGTGATGTGATGGCGAAAGGGGAAGACGATGGCAAAAGCACTGACACGCCACGAGGCAAGCAATTCGCAGCCACCACAGACTACGCAGCCGAAACGTCTCTCGAAACGAATCACGCGGCGGGAGTTGCTGGCTGTGGCGGGGGCGACCAGCGCGGTGGCGGCTGTCTCGCTGGTGGGGTGCGCGCCGCTTTTTGGCAAGACATCTCCTGCGCCTACTGCGACGCCGTTTGTGTTGCGGCGGCCTGCCAGCCTCTACGCCGACGCCACAATCCCTTCATCGCTGGCAAGCTCCCTCATAGACCACCTTGCCCATACGGCAGGAATTGCCAGCGTCACGAGCGCGACAAGCCTCAGCACGCAGCCCGATCTTGTCCTCACGTTTGGCGCGCTCCCTTCCGGCTATAGCGGAGTCGCGGTTGGCCCAAGCGCCTACTCCGCGTTCACCCACTTGCGTGTGCCTATCGAGAACGTTACAGCCGCTCAGGCGCGTGGGCTGCTGGATGGCTCCATTACTGACTGGCAGAGCGTTGGCGCGCCGTACAGTTTGCCGACTGTTCCCCTCTGGCTGAAGGGATTGCCCGTGCCGCAGGGTGTGACACTGGCACAGGGAGCGACGACCTATGATACGCTGGCCGATCTGCTCGATGCGCTGCGCAAACAGCCGGGGAGCATGACGCTGCTGCCTGTGGAGGCGGCTGACTGGATTCTTCACAACCTTGGTGTGGATGGCGTCTTTCCGGCGCATGGCGCAACGACAGTGAGCGGGCTGGGCAGCCTGAGTCTGTGGCTTGGCGTGGCGCAGCGGTTGATCCGCCAGGGGCTAGACACACATGCGCTTGCGAAGCCGCTGGCCGCCGCGCTGGCGTCAGGAACCACAACGGTTGACATGATCGCGGTAGGGGATATTATGCTGGGGCGCGGCGTGAACAACCAGATGCTTGCCCACAACGATTATCTCTATCCCTACCGCAGGATACACGACGAATTGATGACCGCCGACTTCCGCGTCGCTAACCTTGAGTGTATGATTACCGATCTCGTTCCGCCTCCGACTGATCCTTCCACCTTTACTTTCATCAGCGCGAAGAAGGCGGTGGATGGGCTGGTCTACGGCGGCTTCGACGTGCTGACGCTCGCCAACAACCACTCGAACGGCGAGGGGCAGACAGTGTTTCAAGATATGCAGAATACGCTGCGTGACAATAATATTCTTCATTGTGGCGGGGGCGATAATCTGGCCGAGGCGACCATGCCCGCTATCAAGACGGTGAAGGGTGTGCGGATCGCTATTCTCAGCTACGACAACATTCTGCCGCAGGGGCCGTTCGCCACCGCCAACTCCTGGGGATTGGCTCCGATAGATGTGAACACCCTCCCACAGGACATTGCCGCCGCCCAGGCAAAGGCCGACCTGGTGATCCCCTATTTTCACTGGGGCATCGAGTACACCAAAGACCCCACACAGTACCAGCAACAGGTGGCCCGCGCCGCGATTGACGCAGGGGCCGCGATGGTGTTGGGCAACCATCCCCACTGGACACAGGGCATCGAGAACTACAAGGGTAAGCTGATCATCTACTCAATGGGCAACTTCGTCTTCGATCAGGATTGGTCGGAGGCGACCGAGGAAGGCATGCTGCTCCACCTCTACTGGCGTGGCGGTCGACTGGTCAGCGTGCGGTTCGTGGCGACACTTGACGTGAACCGCTGCCAGCCGCGTGTGATGTCTCCCGGCGAGGCGATCAACGACTTCGCGCGCATGTGGACGGGCACGGATATGCTGGCCAGCGGAGAGTATGGCCCTGAGCCGGAGCCGTAGCCATCATTGCTCTCTCTCGGCGTGATATACTACTGTACTAGCTCCCCAAATGCGCTCCGCAACTTGGACGCGCTGCAGCTGGCAACGGCGCTCCTGGCGCGTGAGGCGCTACCAGAGACAGACCGGCCAGGAATGGCGTTGGTCACATCAGATCGGCAATTAGGAGGCGTTGCTATACATGAAGGCTTCATGGTGATTCGTCCGGAAGCTGCTGAACGCGCCTAGCGCCAAAGGGTTGTTATTGCTTTATCCCTCTGTCTGCAACGGTATGAGCGTCGTCTGCGCCGGGCGATCCGCCAGCACCCGTAATGGCCCTAGCGAGGCGGTGAAGAGGCCCAGGCGGCCAGCCGAAACGCCGATGGTCAGCGGAAACGCCGTTCCGGCGGGAACCGAGAGCCAGGTGAAGAGTGTCTCGCCTGCGCTCCACTGACTGGGTTGGCAATCGTCGTGTACTTGGAGCGTAACAGGAGTCAGCGGATTTGCGGGCGACTGGGCAAGCGGTTTGCCTTGAGGCGTCTCAAGCCCCACGCGCAGCCAATGGCCAGCCGGGACGCTTGTGATGCGCCAGCGCAGCCGTATCACGCCAACTCCCTCAGTCGCAGCGCCCACCAGCGTGAGCGCGTCACCCTGGGTATCATGATACGAAACATCAAGAGTACGCTCGTAGGGAAGCAGAGGCGTTGTGCCTTGGGCTAGATAGACCCGGAACGGCGGGCCACCCGCTGCTACAATGCGCCCCACGAGACGAGCACTGGGCAGCAGTGGCAAGAACGCAGCGGCGCGGCTCTGTGTCGAGGGCGCAATGGTAGTGACGATGAGTGTAGAACCAGCAGCGGTGGGCAGCAGCGCCAGGCAGTTCGCCTCCAGGCTGATACGGTGGGGATGCTCGCTCACCAGCAGATAGTCGAGCGGGGCGCGATAGCGCGCTGCCGTTGGGGTGATGATTTCCACGCTTGCGGCATGGGTCGCTCGCTGAAAAAACGAGATCGAGCGATCCACCGCCGCGAGTTCGCTCAGTGGATAGCCAGGGCCGTTCAGCGCCGTGAAACTGCCATCCGACAACGAGGCGACATAAACCAGCGATTGCCCGGCCTGCGCCGCGATCAAGAGGGTAAGCGCGCCAACCACCACAGGCGTCACCCAGCGTGGAACCTCACCATTTGTGCGTGCAAAGCGATTACCCACCGCCGCCAGCCAGCGCGGAACATCCACCGCCGCGTAGCCTGCCACCAGAAAGACGGCGGGGAAGAGGATCAGCAGGTAGTGGACATAGGGTGGAACCGAGTGGCGTATGAGCAGGATGACCGGAGTGCTGACCCAGAGCCAGAGCAGCAATTCCGCCCGCCAGTGAGCATCGGCGCGCAACCCGCGATAGACGGCGATCATCCAGCGCCGAAGCAACCCGATCCGCTCACGCGGCGTCGCCGTCCGATAGGCGCCCGCAAGCGCAGGGGCAGTATCGTCTCCCTCGATGGAGGGCGCGGCGGGAACCGTGCGCCAGATGACCAGCGCCGGATGCGCGATACGAATCGTCAGGGCGAGATAGCCAAGCGCGAAGACAAACGCGGCTGCGATGTTGATCGCGGGATATATCGGGCTGAGGCGGGTGTAGGGCGCGGTAGGGCCAAAGTAGCCTGTTCCTGGCGCGCCAAGTAGTTGGTAGAGCGAGTTGAACACCGCAAGGTTGATCTGGCTGCCATGCAGCGCGGCATGGTAGAGCGCGCGAACATCGTAGCCCCCACTCAGCGCCTCCCATAGCAGCGATGGCGTGACCAAGACCACTCCGGCAAGCGCGACGATGGCATACTCACCCAGGCGTGGTCGTTGCGGAGCCAGCGCAATGGCGACAAGTGTGACCGGAAGCAGCAACACCGCCACTGAGTGGAGCAGGATCGCGATGAGAAACACGATCATATGAGCCATGAACCAGCGGCGACGCTCCTGCACACACCCAAGATAGAGCGTGATTGCCCAGAGGACGAGCAGCGGCGGCAGATAGTTTGGCTGCCAGATGAAGCGGCTATAGTTCACGGCGGCGCCGCTGGTGGCGAAGAGCAGCGTGCCAACCGCCGCGACGCGCCGCCCAAAGTAGCGTAATGCAAAGGGATAGCACAGCGCGACGCCAATGACGTTCCAAACCGCGATGGAGACGGTGGCGGGAAAGGGATTGAGCGTGAGGGCGGCGAACGGCATGAGCAGATAGACGCTCAGCGGGGGATTGTACGCGCCAATCGAGGAGGGATTGGCGGTGATGGGCAGCGCGCCGTGCGTGATCCCTGTGCGGGCAAGCGTCATCAGCGCGGCCTGATCATCGAGGAAACCGGTGAGGTCTATCTGCCAGAGCCGGAGAAGCGCCGCGAGCGCCAGCGCCAGCCAGAACTCCCAGTGACGCAGCCAGGCGGGCGGGCGACGCAGGCGGGCGGTTGAAACCGCGCCTAAGGGCTTCACTGCGTTGCGCCACGAAGTCCGCCTACGCGGACTCGGATACGATAGAGTACGTTGGTCGCATACCTCCGCAATCTCGCTTGCTCTCCGTTCTGCTCGCCCACGAAGGTGGGCTTGGTGGCGCTAGCCCGTAGGCGCGGTTTCAACCGCTGGCCCCTGCCCTCCACATTGTTCACTGTCCGCCACCTCACGCCCGCCACGCTTGCCGATGCGCCCCATGGCGTATCACGACGGCACGTAGTGGCTTATGGTGTACTGGCTGGTGTAGAACAGCATGGGATCAACCCATAGGTTGTTGACCTCCACCATGAAGTGCAGGTGGGGGCCGGTGGAGTTGCCGGTCGAGCCTTCCAGCCCAATAACGGTTCCCACATCCACGTATTCGCCCGCATGCACGAACACTTGCAACATATGGCCGTACACTGTGGAGACGTGGTTGCAGTGATCGATCTTTACCGACCAGCCCAACCCGTTTGTTCCATCGTAGCCAGCCCAGATGACCTGCCCGGCTTGTGCGGCGTGGATGGGGTTGCCCTGTGGCGCGGCCAAATCTACGCCAGTATGATAGACCCATGTGCCATAGACGATGAAGCCGCGTATCCAGATGCTATTCCAGTTTGGCGAGATCAGATGGTAGCCAAGCGGATCGGCGAGGTTGCCGCCCGGCGCGCATGGCGCGGCCTGCGATGGATTGCCCGCAATGGAGTCCCACCAGTTGGGTCCATAGCGCGTGTTGCCGTAGTTCGGCTCGTTCGCATTGACGGGCGACGGCGGCACATAGCCCTCGCCATAGTTGGGGTCTGTGGGAATCTTGTACTGTTCGCCGACCTTGATTTCTTCGCCCTGATAGAAGTTGTTGAGCTCGTAGAAGCCGCCAAGCTGAATATGGAAGCTCTGCGCGATGGACTCCGGCGTGTCGCCGGGCTTGGCGGTATACCAGATGAAGCTGACATTCCCATTGCCCGCCAGCACGGCGCCCGTCAATCCCTGGAACGCGCTGATTGGCTGACTGGCAAGGCTGGCAAGCGGCGTGACGGTGAAGACTGCGGTGAGCGCAATCGCCACGACAATGCAGATGGCAGCAATACGTAACGTGAGCGTGCGACGGCGACGGCGGGAGAAGGGAGAGACGGTTGGCACGCCGGAGCCACGAATGAAGACGGTCTGTACCTTCGCGCTGTCTTCGCTTAGCGGCTCCAACGGCGCGGATGGGCGGACGGCAGGCGTCCTGGCGACCGTTGTCATCCCAACCACTTTGCCGTGCTCATCATAGGCCACATCCAATGTATGCAACGCGGGAACCTTGCGGGTCGCGCGCGGGCTGAACGGGCTGGGATAGGCTGGGGCATACACGCCTGGATCGGCTGCTTCGTCGTCTCCACTGTCCGCCGCCCAATCCTGCCAGTCGTCGCCCTCGGCAGTGTCGGGCACATCCATCATTTCCATCGCCTCGTCATCGAGGCCATCTTGCGCCTCGAAACTGCCTTCTTCAGCCACCGGTTGCTCCTCGTCAAAGTCTTCGAGGTCGTCAGTCTCTTCAATCTCATCCGGCTGGTTGTCGTGCTCAAATGGTGAATAGGGATCGTTGTTTCTAGCCATTTTGCGTCTCCATCCGGCAATTTGGGCGTGCTACCCCCCCGGCCCTCCCCCAGCGGAGAGGGAGGTATGGGTGGCAGTGGCAGGCAGCGTGGCGGGCATGGCGAAGGAAGAACGAGGCGGGCGAACGAGGCGGGCGGTTGAAACCGCGCCTACGGGCTACCGCCACGAAGTCCGCCTGCGCGGACTCTGGTATGCCAACGTGTTTGCGTTCCCCCTTGCGATCTGGCTTGCCCTACGCTCTCCTAGCCCACGAAGGTGGGCTTTGTGGCCGCCAGGCCCGTAGGCGCGGTTTCAACCGCCTGCCCACTCGCCCACGACGCTCGCCCGCCACGACTCGCTCGCCACGACGCTCGCTTGCCCACGACGCGCCGATTCGTTGCGCTCAATCTTACTGTATCCTATGGATGGCGGCTGTCAACCGATCCGGCGGCGCCCTATGACCAATCGGCTATCGGCGTCGGCTCTCCCTCATCCCAACAGGATCACGTCGCTGAAGGCGGCTGGTTGTAGCTCATAGAAGTCTTTCTGGGGGACTTTGATGTAGCGCCAGACTTCGCCGGTCAGGCGGGTGGCGTTTTCGCACCAGAGGAGCGCGGCGCGGTCTTTGTGGGCCACCTCCACGCTTTCCATGCCCTTCGTCTCGATGATCCAGCGTATACCATCGTCGGTGACGGCAATGAAGTCGGGGTAGTAGTAGCGCAGGCTGGCGCGCTGATCGGTATACTCGATGGTGAACTTGAAGTTGTCGGGGATCTTGCACCATGCCGCCACGTCCGCTGCGCCATCCAGAAAGGAGCCGAACGCGCGCTCGAAGGCGTTGGAGCAGGGCGCAAAGTTGAGGATACACTTGCGCCCGGCGAGCGCGTTGGGGTTGGAGAATGGGAAGGGCAGCGCATCGGAGAGATGACGCGCCTCGCCCTGGAGCGACGGTTCAAGCCCTTCGACGATCTTCTCACGCAGGGCGTCGCCGAAGAGCCTGCGCACGACATAGAGGACAGGCACACGGCTCATCGCCTGAATGATGATAGGGTCTTCCAGGTCTACGGAACCGCCAAAGGCTTTTGTCTCGAAGAATTCACGCAGCTTGGGAACCAGCGCCGCGAACTGCGCGGGCAGCTTGAGGTCGTTGGCGATCAGCCGCGCCTGGTAGCCGATTACCTCACCTGCACTGCGCGGCGTGGGGATGTCGTACTCGCGCTCGAACTCCTTTTGCAGCGTGATGAAGTCGCGTCCCTCGTAGCGGAAGCGCTTCTCAGCCGCGTCGTTTGGGGTGCGCGGCAATGGCGGGCAAGCGAATGCCTGCACATCCAGCGCGGCGATCTCTTCGGCCAGCGACTTTTTGCGCTGCAACAGCGGACTCAACTGGGGGATGGCAATGTCGTAGGCGCGCTTCTCCTCGTCCGGCTGGATGGTCATGATCGAGAGCTTTTCCTCGCCGATCTTGAACGTGCCCAGTTCGAGTTGTTCCAACGTATCGAGCTGCTCGACGAAATCGAGGAAGGCTTTGTTGCCAATGATGTCTACCCGCTCGGTGTAGCCGACGCTCTGCCCACGAAACATCAGCCGCAGACCACGCCCAATCGTCTGCTCCGGCAGGATGTTTGCCTTCGCGCTATAGGGGCGCAAGCCGACCACCACCGTCACGTTTTGGACGTCCCATCCCTCTCGAAGCATCAGCACACTGACGATGGCGTTGACCGGGCTGCTGGGATCGTCCACCTTCTGCACAAGCTGGCGCGCCTGGGCGAGGTCGTCTTTGTTGCGGCCCTCGCCTTTGATCTCGCCGTCGCTCTTCGTGTGGATGACCAGCGTTTTGTCGCCAGCGAACTCGTCGGGATACTTGTCCTGTAGGTAGGCGCCCACCTGGTCGGCTTCCACCGTGCCATTGAGCATGATGAAGAGCAGCGGGCGTTTGCCTACCGCCTCCAGTTGTTCGCGATACTCACGCCAGCGCGCGACGCCAGCGGTGATGAAGCCCTCGTACTTGATGCTGGCGTCATCGGAGGCGATTTCCGGGATGTTGGCGATGCCCTTGTAGGGACGTTTGACGATGCCGTCTATGATGGCCTGTTTGAGCGGATAATCGGAGATGACCCAGGGGAAGAGCGCGCCCTTCTGGAAGCGTGGCGTGGCGGAGAAATCGAGCTGGCTGACGACGGGCGTGCGCTCATGCAGGCCGTGGATCACCTCGTTCCACTTGCTGCCTTCGTCGTGCGTGTGGTGCGCCTCGTCATTCAGCACGAGCAGTCCGCCGTCGCGCCTGGCGATCACCTCGGCGAAGTCGGCTGATTCGCTGCGGGCAGGCGGCGCTTTGGGGCCAAGCACGGCGGCAAGCGGCTCGGCCTCGGCGTCGCCGTTTTTGTCAGGCCGCTCATATAACTGCTGGATGTTGGTGAGCAGGATCAATCCCTGGCTGTGCGCGCGTTCGCCGTCACCACGCACGAGTGTTTGCATGTCCCAGAAGTAGCGCATATAGGGCGGCATGAGCGGATCGCAGTTGAAGATGTAGCCGCCCGCGAAGTCGGTTTTGAGGCGTTCGAGGACGATGACATTTGGCGCGACGATCAGGAAGGTGCGGGCGTAGTCGGTGTCATTGCCGCCCATCACGGCGTTGAAGTATTGCCAGACGATGGCCAGCGACATCACCTTTGTTTTGCCGGAACCGGTGGCCATCTTGACGCAGTAGCGGGCGAAGTCGTCGGCGGGAGGCAGGCGTATCTCGCCGAGGTCGCGCGCGAACTGTTCGAGCAGGGCATGGCGCGTGCGCGTTTTTGCCACCTCATACACATAGATCAGCGTCTCGATGGCCTCGCGTTGTGAGGCGTGGTATTCGAAGGGGCGGCCATCCGGCAGGCGGTGGTCATTCAGAAACCACCACGCCAGCAGCTTGCGCGAGACGTCTGTGGCGTCCGGATAGCCCTGGTCGCGCCACTCGCGCACACGTCGCCGCAGCAGTGGCACACATGGCGCGGTTTTGAGGTATTCTTGCTGATCGATCAGCGAAAGCTGGGTGATTCCTGTCTCGTCGGTCGGGTTGGCTTTGGCGCGTGGCATGGGGTGTGTTGCTCCTTCTTTCCTGTCTGGGTAGGTTCGTGGCGAGCGGGCCATGCGGCGGGCGGCACGAACGCAGACGCGGCGGGCGGCACGAACGCAGACGCGGCGGGCGGCACGAACGCAGGACGCGGCGGGCGGTTGAAACCGCGCCTAAGGGCCGATGGCCACGAAGGCCGCCTTCGCGGACTCGGATTAGACATGATACATTGACATGCCTCCTACGATCCTGTTGGCCCTACTTTGCTCCTAGCCCACGAAGGTGGGCTTTGTGGCGGAACGCCCTTCGGCGCGGTTTCAACCGCCCGCCCCGTTCGCCTCGTTCGCCACGCCCGGCATGTTGGCAGGCAGGCGACTCAAGTCGCGCCTAAGGGCCGGTGGCCACGAAGGCCGCCTTCGCGGACTCGGATACGCCAACGTGTTCGCGCCGCGCAGACGATTCCGCTTACCTTACGTGCTCCTAGCCCACGAAGGTGGGCTTTGTGGCGTAGCCCTTAGGCGCGGTTTTAACCGCCCGCCCCCTCGCCACGCCCCCTCGCCACGCCCACCGCCGATCCCGCTTACCCCACAATCCTCACCTCCACGGTCAGCGTTTTCGTGGTGTCGTTGCCGAGGATGTCGATCACCTTGACGACGACGGTGTAGCGCCCCGGTTCGCTATACGTGTGGGCGAGGGTGAGTTGCAGTTGGGGGTCTTTGCGGGTGCGATAGCGCTGGGCCATGTTGTGGAAGGCGTCGCCTTTGTAATCCCAGTCCACCGCCCAGTAGTCGATCCACTGATCCCAGCGTTTCACCGCCGCCTGCGCCTCGGCGGGCACATCATCCGGCGGGACGATGAAGTCGGTGAGGGTGATGGCGACGGCGGGGCCATATGCCTGCTCCGGCTCGGCCAGCCCCTCGCGCGCCTTCTGGCTGACCTTCAGGCTGAGTGCGGCAAGCTCGAAGAAGCGGATGTCGCCTTGCTCGACGGCCTTCTTTTCGAGCACCTCGCGCGGGATGCGTTTCAGCCGCAGGTTGACGCCCGCCTCACTGGCGAAGTGGGTGGCGATCTCGTTCGTGTTGAAGGCGAAGTCCCAGCCGAGCACATCCACGCCGTTGACCGTCGCGCCGGAGACGCCCTGGCCGCTTGCCTTCCAGAACTCGCTGACGATCTGGCGCACGTCGCCCTCGGCCACCGGCGCATCCACTACGCCGACGTGTACCATACGCCCGTCGCGCACGCCGTGCAGCCAGAGGTAGCCGTCTATCGGCTGGGCGTGGTAGAGGTCGAGGATGAAGCGGCGATAGGCGTGCTGGGCTTGCGCGGCCTGGCGGGGATCGCCCTGGGCAAACTCGGCGGCCTGCCACGCCTGGCGCTCGTAGCGGCCAAGATTCTGCACGACGAACGGCTTGACATTGGGATTGCTCAACAGGCGTTTGCG
>JAJPIU010000154.1 GCA_021324535.1 Pseudomonadota bacterium | reverse complement strand
GTGGCGGAATACTCGTTGACGTCGCTGTTGGGCGCAGAGGAGGGAGAAGGGTTAGATGGCATACGGCATCGCTCGTTTCTAGTCGAGAGACAGTCGTTTTATCATCAGCCAATCACTGCTTCGCCGCATCTAAAACTTCGCTTCCATCCTTCGAAGCGAGCTACACCGTTTTGTATGCACAGACAGTATGCCATACAGGTGATCCATTGTCAAGGCCAAAATGACCCATCTAAACATGTTGCAGGTCATGCCTTACGCCAACACAAAGAACCAATGGATCGGAGACGCCAAAGAGAGGGGCTATGCTTCCAGCGCGCGCCGCAGCCCACCACGCCAGGCGTCATACAGCACAGCGATTGGCGCATCTATCGTCTCAGCGAAGCGCAGACGGTCGCCACCCACCACGCCAAGCCGCGTCAACGGCACGCCATGCTGCCCCATAAGCTCCGCCAGCGCATCCCACTTCTCCGGCGCCAGAGAGACCACAATGCGCGAGGGCGCCTCGCCATAGAGCGCCGCCAGCCGCGCCAACATGGGATCGTTTCCATTGAGCGTCGGCGTCTCAGCCTCGCCCTGCATCCCCAACCCCGACCAGATACAGCATTCCGCCAGCGCCACCGCCAGCCCACCATCGGAGCAATCGTGCGCCGAATGGAGCAGCCCTGCCGCGCAGGCCGCCAGCGTCGCCTGGTGCAGCGCCCGCTCGTGCGCCAGATCGATCTGCGGCGGACGCCCGGCCACCACTCCATGGATCGTCGCCAGATAGGTACTGCCGCCCAGGTCTGCCGGATCCGCCGACCAGTCGCCCAGCAGCGCCACCACATCGCCCTCCGCCTGGAACGCGCTTGGCGTCGGCTCGCGCCCCTCAATCAGCCCCAACATGCCAACAACGGGAGTAGGATAGATCGGCGCGCCATAACTCTCGTTGTAGAGGCTCACATTGCCGGAGATCACTGGCGTCTCCAGCGCGCGTGCGGCTGCGGCCATGCCGTCAATTGCACGCGAGAGCTGGTAGTACACGCCCGGCTTTTCGGGCGCGCCAAAGTTCAGGCAGTTCGTCAGCGCAAGCGGCGTCGCCCCCGCGCAGACACAATTGCGCGCCGCCTCGGCCACCGCCAGCGCGCCCCCGTTGAACGGATCGAGATAAGTCAGACGAGCATTGCCGTCAGTCGTCAGCGCGATACGTTTGCCCGTCTCCTGGTCGTTGGCGTCGCGGATGCGCAACACCGCCGCGTCGCAGCCGGGGCCGATCAGCGTGTTCGCGCCAAGCATCGTGTCGTACGTGCGATAGACATCCTCACGGCTGCACAGATCGGATGAGGCCAGCAGCCGTAGCAGCGCCTCGTTTGGGGTAGGCAGCCGCCCCAGCAGCGTTGTGTAGTCAAACGCCCACAATGTTTCCAGTTCCGGCGGCTGAACGCCCTCGCGCGTGTAGGCGGGCGTAGCGTCGGTCAGCAGCGCCGTGGGTATCTCGGCGACGATACGCTCGCCCTCGCGCACGCGGATCACTGGCTCAGCGATCACCTGGCCGATGGCGTCGCAGCGCAGCCCCCAGCGCGCGAAGAGCCGCCGCACGTCGTCGGCGTGTTCGGGCTTGGGGATCACCAGCATGCGCTCCTGCGACTCCGAGAGCATCACCTCATAGGGTGTCATGCCCGACTCGCGGCGCGGCGCTTTGAGAGTATCCAGGTCAATGCCCACGCCGCCCTTGTGCGCGCTTTCCACTGTGGAGCTTGTCAGCCCGGCGGCGCCCAAGTCCTGCATCCCGATCAGCCAGCCGGTATCGCGCAGCTCCAGGCACGCCTCCATCAGCAGCTTCTCGGTGAAGGGATCGCCCACCTGCACGGCAGGGCGTCGCTCCTCCGACGCCTCGTTGAGCTCGACCGAGGCGAAGGTGGCCCCGTGGATGCCATCGCGTCCGGTGGCGGCGCCTACCACCATCACTGGCGCGCCAACATGCCCCGCGCGCGACGAGATCAGCCTGTCGGCTTCGAGCTGGCCGACGCACATCGCGTTCACCAGAGGATTGCCGCTATAGGTCGCATCGAAGTAGATCTCACCCGCCACCGTGGGGATGCCCAGACAGTTGCCATAGCCACCGATCCCGCCGACGATGCCATGAAAGAGATAGCGGTTGTGCGGTTCCGTCAGCGGCCCAAAGCGTAGTGAATCGAGCAGGGCAATGGGACGCGCGCCCATTGTAAAGATGTCGCGCACGATGCCGCCAACGCCAGTGGCCGCGCCCTGATAGGGTTCGATGGCGCTAGGGTGGTTGTGGCTCTCGATCTTCATCACGATGGCCAACCCGTCGCCGATGTCCACCGCGCCCGCGTTCTCCGCGCCTACCTGAAGCAGCACGCGCGATCCCGTCGAAGGGAAGCGTTTGAGCAGCGGACGGCTGTTTTTATAGCCGCAGTGCTCGCTCCACATGGCGCCGAAGAGGCCAAGCTCAAGCCTGTTTGGCGCGCGCCCCAGCAATTCAACGATGCGGTCGTATTCCTGGCGCGAGAGCGCCACCTCATCCAGCGCGCGCTGATCAACGACAAACGGCGCCTCATCTGCGACCAACGGCGGAGTATCTAGTGACACAACGCGCTCCTCATAGGTCTATGTATTGCTATTCAATATGGCTGGTCAATATGGCTGGCGACGAACGCTCAGAGCAGATCACTGCCCGCCAAAGGTGATCTTTCTCCCTCATCTGAGTCCGCGCAGGCGGACTTCGTGGCGCTAGCCCCTAGGCGCGGGTTCACCCGCCCGCCGGCTGCCCGTGGCTTCGTGGCGGCGCTAGCCCCTAGGCGCGGGTTCACCCGCCCGCCCGCCCGTGGCGAAACGGCGTCACGATACATACTATACCACCTGCCTCCGCTTCTTCCATATGGGGCCTGGTTCGCTGTGCTAAAATGAGCATAGGGTGTGCGGGAGCGCCAACAGCGCCAATCTACCCAAGAGAGGATCGCCAACGATGCCGACCATAGATTCATCCACATCGCAGGCCGCTACGACAACCGCAGGCGGCAAGCGCATTGATGCCACAAGCGCGACAGGCGCGCCACACCGCCGCGTCGCCCGCCAGGCTGACCAGACAGAGACGCACGACGAGGCGAGCGCTGGTACCGCCGAGACGGCGGAAACAAACGCCGCCGGAGCCGAGACGGAGCAGGCGCAACAGACGTTCCCAGAGCTGCGTCTGCCGACCATCCAAGACGTCTGGCGGGCGCGCGATGTCATCGCTCCCCATGTCTATCACACGCCGCTGCTGCCGTCGCATACCATCGGCGCCATGAGCGGAACCGAGGCATACCTCAAAGCTGAGAACTTGCAACGGTCGGGTTCCTATAAAATACGCGGCGCCACGTATAAGCTCTCGCAGTTGACGCCTGAGGAGCGCGCCAGAGGCGTGATCGCCGCCTCAGCAGGCAACCACTCGCAAGGGGTCGCCATCGCCGCCCGCGCGCTTGGCATAGACTGCACGGTGGTGATGCCGGTTGGCGCGCCGCTGGCGAAGGTCACGGCGACACAGAACTATGGCGCGAAGGTGATTTTGTATGGCGAGACGGTCGAAGAGTCCTTCACGCATGCGCATGAAATCCAGGCTAAGACCGGCGCGACCTTCATCCATGCCTTCAACGATCCCGCCATCATCGCCGGTCAGGGGACTATTGGCTTGGAGATTCTCACCGATCTCCCAAACATCGAGGTGATCATGACTGGCATCGGCGGCGGCGGGCTGATCGCCGGCGTCGCCACGGCGGTAAAGACATTGCGCCCGGATGTGCGCATCATCGGCGTGGAGGCCAGCGGAGCCGCCTCGATGCGCGCCACCCTCGACGCGGGCCGGCTGGTCAAGCTGGCCGCCATCAACACTATCGCCGACGGCATCGCCACCAAGAGCGTCGGCGAGTACACCTACGCCATCACCCGTTCGCTGGTGGATGAGGTCATCACGGTGGACGACGACGAGATCATCCGCGCCGTCCTCCTGCTGATGGAACGCTGCAAACTGCTGGTGGAAGGCGCGGGCGCGGTGAGCGTGGCGGCGCTGATCAGCGGGCGGGCGCGTCCGCTGGTGGAGGGCAAGCGCGTGGTGGCTGTGCTGACGGGCGGCAACATTGATATGAACCTCGTGGGACGCTTCATCACGCACGGGCTGGCCGCGCAGGGCCGCTATCTGGTCATCCAGACGATGGTGCCTGATCGTCCCGGCGAGCTGCTACGCCTGCTCAATCTGATCGCTGAGCAGGGAGTCAACGTGCTTGACATCGAACATCACCGCGCCAGCTCGCGCATCCCCATCCAACAGGTGGGCGTGACGCTGACGCTGGAAACGCGCGACCGCAACCACTGCGAGGCGCTGATGGCGCTCTTGCGCGAACGTGGATTCTCCGTCTCCGAGGCAACCCTGGACTGCGAGAATAGCTGAGGAGATGGCGGCTGAAGCCACGCCTTAGGGCGTTATACGCCACAAAGGGCGCCTTCACGCCCTCAGAAAGAGATAGGTCTATGGCTAGCGAGAGCTTCACGCTGAAGACATTCTACGAGAACTGGAAACAATACCAGGATCACATCAAAGACGCAGTCGCGCCGCTCACTGCGGAGCAGCTAGCGTTGCGCCCCGCGCCGCGCCTGCGCTCCGTGGGGGAGAACGCGGCACACATCATCGGCTGCCGCGCCGGCTGGTTCACCTTCGTGCTGGGCGAGGGGAACGACGAGATAAAGGCAATCGCAGAGTGGGACGCGCAGGATGCGCCCGCGCGCACAGGGCAAGAACTGGCGCGGGCGCTCGACCTCACCTGGGATATGATGGCCGCCTGCCTGGCGCGCTGGAACGACGAGGATATGCAAAAGACCTTCCAGGATGACTGGGACGGCGAGATCGTCCACCTGTCGCGCGCATGGATCGTCTATCATGTCATGGAACACGACCTGCACCACGGTGGCGAGCTTTCGTTCACCCTCGGCATGCACGGCATTAAGACAGATTTTCCAGGTTAAGCCTTTCCCTCTTCCGCTCTCCCCCTTCCCAGAATGGGAGGGGGGCGGGGGGGTAGGTTCATCCCGTGACACGCAGCGCGGCGTCGAAGGCGTCGCGTAGCTCCCAGGCGAAGTCGTCGGTTCCCTGGCTGTCAAACGGCGCGGTTGGCGGATCGCCCTCGATGGCGTTACGCAGGCTGCCAAGCGCACGCGCGTAGCCATTGAATCCGCGTGGGGCGGGCGCCAGCAAGATCGCCTGCATCGTCGCCCAGTAGACCGTGCAGCAGCCCTGAATATCGCCAGAGTTATAGCGGGGCGCGCCAATGGAGATCGCCGTTCTGATGGCAAAGTGGATGTCATCGAGCGCCTCGATGGTGATAATCTCAGGCAGGTCGAGCAGGCTGCGCACACGCGCTTGAAGTTGCTCCAGTGGCGCGGCTCCCAGCGCATCGATCAGCAGGCGCTGGCGCATATTCGTGAGCAAGGCGGCGACCCGCACCCATCCGCTTGGTGGATCATCGCTCTCCGTGACGAACGTATAGACGCTCGACAGCGCCATCTCATAGACAGGCGCCAGCGCGTAGCGCAGCCGTTCCGATGCCAGCGCCTCCACGCGCATCTGCGCCTCAGTGACAACTCGCTTGATCGTCGCCAGCGATATGCCCATAGCTGTCTTCCTGCCTTCGGTTCTGCGGCTCAGGGGAGTATATGCGGGTTTGCTTCATTATTCATAACAAATACGGAGCGTCGCAAGCAAACCTGCTATGGTTGCGGCGTCAGGGCGTAGGTGTGGCTGTGGGGACAGCCCCTGCGTAGACGGCATAGCGCGTATAGGCGGCCTCGACGTTCTTGCTCAAGACGATCAGCCCAAGTGTCCCACCGGTGGGGCCGGTATAATCACTGGGCAGATAGACCTGGGCGATCACCTGCCCGTTGGCGAACAGGGTGATCACGCCATCCGGCCCATCGGCGAGCGCCGCAATGGTATTCGTGTGGCCTATACCCTTGTTGAGCGCAGCGGTGTAGCCACTGATCAAGACTGTCCACACGCCATGCTCGTTGAGCCACAGCGAGTAGTGGCCATACGGCGCGATCAGATAGGCCATAAAGCTATATGTCTTGTCGGCGTTCTGCGAAATGAAGAACCGCACGCCCGCAAGCGAACTGGCGTTCCCCTTCACAAAGCTGAGCGTCACCTGAACGAGCGGTTCACTCTGAGTGGTATGGCTAGGATCGTCAACCACAAGCGGCGCAACGCTGGATGTAGCGAGATGCAGGCTGCCATCGGCGGCATAAAACACCCCAGCGCTGGTCGCCCACGTTTTAGCGGAGCCGTTAAGCGGATCGCTAAACACCGGCGTCTGCTGGAGCAGTCTGGCGGCGGCTGCGCTGGCAAACTGCTCACCTGGGGTGAGCGTTGGCGTTGGCGTCACGGTGGGGCCGCTGGCGGTTCCCAGGTTCACCGAGGCGGGTGGATGATAGACACCAACGCCGCTAAACGCATACACACCCACGCTGACAATGCACAGCGCGATGATCAGCGCCAGCGTCGTCGCCAGAATCAGCGGACGCCGCAGGTTGGCGGGCGGCGTGGGAATCGGCGCGCCACGAGTGGGCGCCTGAGCGGGTGGCTGGATGGCTGGCGCTTCAGGCGTCTCTGTGGGAGCCACTTCAGGCGCGACAAGCGGTGTAGCGAGGGTGGGATCGAGCGCAGTCGTCAGCGCGCGTGTAAACGCTTCAATCGTTGGGTAGCGCGCGTCGGGCTGCGGAGAGAGCGCGCACTTCAGAATCGCATCAACCTCTGGCGTCAACGCTGGATGAGGTGGAGAGAACGAAATGGACGTCTGGTCGGTATATGTCGCCGCCTCGGGCGCGCGTCCGGTCAGCAGCAGGTAGGCGAGCATCGCCAGCGCGTATTGATCTCCGGCTGGCGTGGCGCCGGTTGTGGCGCCGGTTGTGGCGCGTTCGGGCGCGGCGAAGCGCCGTTGCAACGCCGCCCAGGCGCGAAGCTCATCGGTCTGCGGAGCTTCCTGGGTCAACGCCTGCGCGACCTCTGGCGCAAGCGCGCCCTGCCCCATATCGGCCAGCGCCACGTTTGGCCCGCCGTCGGCTCCCCGATGGACAAAGATATTGTTGGGCGTGAGGTCTCCATGCGCCAGCCCTCCCGCATGGAGCGCCGCCAGCGCGACGCCAAGTTGGGCCACCAGCCGCGCGACGACACGCGCTCTCAGCGGCGCCGTGAGCTGCCCCTCATCGCGCCGGTTGAGCGCATCGCCAAGCGAGCCACGCGGCGCAAAGCCCATCACCACCCCCAGACGATTCCCTGTGGTTATCAGTTCATACAGTGGGATGGCGTGCGCCTTCACAAGTGAGGCCGCCTGCGTTGTACGTCGCGCCACCTCCTGCGCGGCGGGATCGTCTGCCGGGGCATACAGTATCTTGATGGCGACCAGCGAATCGAGCGTGCGCTGCGTGGGCGGAGCGGTTCGCGCCTGAGCAGCTTCCGCCCTGCGCGGAGCCGCCAGATAGACCTCGCCCAGTGCGCCTGCGCCCAACCGCCGCAGCAAGACATACGGCCCAAACGTTGTGGGGAAGGGAGCCGCTTCGGGCGAAGGAGGCAGAAGGGGCGCAACAACAGGAGCAGCAGCGGATGTAGGCGTGTTCGCCTTTACCTGGAGTGGCTTCAGCGCGCGATTGAGCGCCTCAGCGCTGCCAACCACATCGGGCGCGGAGGTGAGCGTCAGCGGATCTGCCTGCTCATCCGGCGGAGTGTCGGGCGCGGCTCCGACGGCAAGCGTCTGCGGCCCATCATGCGCCTGGCATAACTCTCTTGCGGGTGTCTGTGGCTGTAGCTGTAGCTGTGGCTGTGGCGCGCCGTCCTTCGCGTCGTCCATACTGCTGTTTTCCTCCTGCCGGTTGTGGGCGCCCTGGCGCTTTCGCTTGCGCCCTCTGTTAGGAAGTATGGCGGCGCAGCGCATGTGCTGTCAAGCGACGTAGCGCGCAGCGCGGCGCCTGCCCTCATATCCGGCTCCAAATGTATTCACAGTGGATCACACCTTTCCGCTTTTTCCATGGGCGTGAGTATCTTTCTTGTTATGCGATCAGTTTCTCACTACAGGCGGAAGGCCAGACATTCATGGGCAAACGCACGGCGGCCACAACCACAGGCGCGCCACAGCGACGCGAGGCGGCGTTGCAGGCGCGCTGGGCGGCGGGCGAGTGGCGCGGGCAACGTCTGCGCGCGAGCGACGGCGGCTGCTATACGCTCCTCTATCAAGGGCGACCGGGCGGCGGGGCTGGCCCCGACTTCCGCGACGCCGTGCTGGCCTGCGCCGGGCACACCGACGCCACCAACGCGAAGGCTGATCACCTGAAGGGAATCAGCGTCCCCGAAGCAAACATTGATAGCAATACAGAGCGCGTCTACGGCGACATCGAGCTTCATCTGCGGGCAGGCGACTGGCGCGCTCACGGCCATGAGCGTGACCCGCGCTATAACAACCTGGCCCTGCATGTGATCTTCGACGACGCACTGGCTAACGCTCCCAATCCACATAATCCACACAATCCCGCGCGACGGCAATTGTGCACATCAAGCAAGCCCATGCCGCCACAGACAACGATACTTGCCAGCGGCAGGCGCATTCCCCAGGCGCGCCTCACGACGCAGCCCGCCCGCACGTCAGATAGCATAGCCCCGACCATGGACTGGCCGTGCGCCTCTTTCACCACGCGGCTCAAACCGATGGCGCGGCGCGAACTCTTGTTGGCCGCTGGAATAGCGCGCTTCGAGGAAAAAGCCAACAGACTGTTGAACGAACTGCGCATGGCTGGCGCGATAACATATGCTCAGGGGCCACCTGACAGGAGAACCCTCAGCAATCTCTGGCCCAATCGCCGTCAACTATGCAATGGCGCCGAACAATTGATGAACGCACAGCCGACGGATACAGGCTGGTCGCAGGCTGATCGTGTGCTCTGGCTGTCGCTCGCCGAAGGGCTTGGCTACGGACGCGACCGTGCGGCGTTGCGCGCGCTTGGTGAAGCGTTGCTGCCATCGAGCGATGACCAGAACACGCCACATCGGGTCTGCTGGGATGGCTCAGTGGCGTTGCAGCGGGTTGAAAGGCTGCGGCTGCGTGGGCTGCTGGCGTGGCGGCTGCGCTGGCAAACAATAGGGCCATGGGCGGCGCTCCGGCTGACGCTCGAAGGCAAGGAGAACAACCCGCATAATGAGGAAGGCGGCGCCTCTCTGGATGATCGCGCAGTGAAGCGCCTGTTTGCGGCGCTGTCTGTCGAGGGAGGCGCTGTCTCGCGGGGGCGTGCGATTATTCTGGCGGCCAACGTTGCGCTGCCCTTCGCTGCCGCCTGGGCCGGGGCGACGGGCGAGGGGGCGCTGGCTGCATTGGCGCGCACTGTGTACCTTGCGCTGCCAGGCGCGCCCTCGAACCAGATCACCCGCGAGATGGCGCGCCAACTTGGCCTGCCCCATGCGCCCGCCGGAGCCGCCGCGCAGCAGGGCCTCCATCATATCTGGGCGACGCATTGCCGCATGAAGCGTTGCGCGCGCTGCCCCTGCGCCAAGCCCTGCTCCGCAAATGATCAGTGTGATGGCAGGATAATTACCACGACGTGATCGCCGGGGCGTGCATAACCCCAGGCGCGCGCGCGCTGCTCAATGATCTCAGGCGATTCCGCCTGGCTCACGGCGCGATTCGTCCGCGTGATCTCTTGCCGGATAGCGCTGTTGCGCTGCTGTGTCTGGGCTACTCGCTGCTCAAGCTGGATGCGCGCCCACGCCTCGTTGCCGATTCCCCCGGTCAGCGCCACCACAAACGCAAGCGTCGCCCAGAGGATGACGACGCGCGTCAGCGTCACCGGACGACGGCTGCGCTGTTGCGCCCGCCGGATGCGCGCCAATCGCTCGACATTCGCCACACCTGTAGGCCGCGTGAGCGTTCCCAACATGGATTCGGCGTCATCCGCTTCATAGGCATTGCGAGCATTGGAGTGGGTCGCATGGAAACGGTGATGAGTAATGGCGGACACTATGTGTCTCCTTCTCTCTGAGTGGACAGGCGAGAGTGCTTTTCGGCAAACATCACACTTTCTTCCTCGGCGCATCACCCTTCCGCAAGCGAGGCGCGGGTCAGGCGTATCCAGTCGTCAATGCTTACGGTTTGCGCGCGGCGCATGGGATCGATCTGCGCCGCCGCCAGCCACCGGCTGATTGCCTCCGGCGGATAACGCAGATTGCGCGCCAGACTGTTATGTAACTGCTTCCTTTTCTCAGCGAACCCAGCGTGCGCCAGCGCAAACATTCGCTCGCGTTCGGCGCCTTCCAGCGGCGGCGTAGGCGCGATCTCAATGCGCACGACCGCCGAATCCACCTGGGGCGGCGGGAAAAACGCGCTTGCCAGGACAACCCTCACCAGCGTGGGGGTTCCATAAAACTGCACACTGACGCTCAACAGGCTCATATCTCCGGGCCGCGCCACCATACGCTCGGCCACCTCGCGCTGCGTCATCACCACCATCCGCTGCGGCCGTTGCGTCGCCTCGAGGAAGTGACGCAGCGCCGCCGCCGTGATGTAATACGGCAGATTGGCCGCCAACACATAGGGTTCCGCGCCAAATATCGCCTCTGGTTCAACCTTCAGCAGATCGCTCTCGATGATCTCCACATTGGGAAAACGAGCCGTCGTCTCGCGCAGCACGCCCACCATCGCGTGATCGATCTCCACCGCGACCACCCGCCGCGCCCGCCGCGCAAGCTCCACGGTCAGCGCGCCTGGCCCCGCGCCCACTTCAAGCGCATTCTCTGGCGCGCCAGATTCGCCCAGGCCGGTCGCCGCACCAATGGCGTCAAGCGCGTCGCGATCCACAAGAAGATGCTGGCCAAGCCCCTTCCTGGTGTACACGCCATGCTTGCGCAACAGCGCCGCCAATGCCTTTGGCGAGGTGAGATCAGGTAGTTGATTGGCCGGAGGTTCCTGCTTCATGCGGGTGTCCTTGTCTCTTATCTCAATGCGCCTGGCACAACGAGCACGCGCAGTTAGCGCTCCATCTAGACAAGCGGCGCCGGGCCACTCTGGAAAGCGGTGGTACTCGACCAGCCTCCGTCGCATACCTTGCCGGTCTGTCGTTCTTATTCAATCGCTTGCGTAGACCACGTTCAGCGCCTTATAGGTACGCCAGCAGTCGCCGGACGTGTCCCAACGCAGGATACCTAGGAAACGCCCATCGTCGGAGTACGCCCGCGCCAGCATACCGTCTCTGCGCTCACCTGCGCGCCCATCCGCAGCGAAGCGCATTGGCTGACCGTTGCGCATGCGCGTCGCGCTCTCCATGTTGAGGATAGCCGCCTGCCAGTCAAGCAGCGCCTCATCGGGCGCAAAGTAGCGTGTGCGCCAGAAAGGATCGTTCTCGTCGGCCAGCGCGTGCTCAAGCTCGTCGAGCGTGACGCTCATCGCCAGCGTAAAGGGGCCGCTGCGCGTGCGGGTGAGCGCCGCAAGATACGCGCCGGGGCCAAGACGCTCGCCCAGATCATACGCCAACGAGCGGATATACGTCCCCGCGCCGCACTCGACATCCAGCGTCAGATCAGGCGAGTTCCAGGCGACGATGGTGAGGGCGTCTATACGCACGGGGCGCGGCGCGACCTCAACGGCCTGCCCCGCCCGCGCCAGCGCATAGAGCGGCTGCCCCTCGCGCTTGATGGCCGAGTAGATTGGCGGCGCCTGCATCTGCTCGCCGAGGAAGTCCGGCAACGCCGCCGCGATCTGCTCACGGGTCAGCGCAACGGGCGCCTTACGGATCACTCTCCCCTCACGGTCATACGTCTCGGTGACGACGCCAAACCTGATCGTCGCGCGATAGGCTTTGCCGGTCTTGCCCAGGTATTCCACCACGCGCGTCGCCTGCCCCAGGCAAAGCGGCAGCACGCCATCAGCTGCGGGATCGAGCGTGCCCGCATGACCGATGCGCTGCTGCTTCGTCAGCCGCCGCACACACGCCACCACATCGTGCGAGGTCATCCCCACAGCTTTATTGACACTGATGATCCCATCCATATACAACTCTTGTATCATCCCGCAGCATTCCCCCTTCCCATAGATGGGAAGGGGGTCAGGGGGTTAGGTCAACGTTCGGCGTCTTCAGGAACCAGATGCTCTTCAAGCGCCTGGGGGAAGGTGACAACCGACTGCGGCGGCGGCAGCTCCTTGGGGGGATGGAGAATGTTGTGGACGGTCTCCGCTGCGAGGTAGCCGCCAATAGCCAGCGCCGCCGCGATCTTGAGGTTGAATACCGTCTTGCGGCGCTCACCATTTGGCCCCGAAAACGCAAGGTCGGGCTGGGTATGCAGCGGATCGCGCAGCACCGTCACCAGATGATCGGCCACATGCTGTATCGCGCGCTCTATGCCCGCCGCATCGCCTGCGCGCACGGCGCGCTCAAACGCCGCAAGTTCTTCGGGCGGCTTGTAGAGCATACCTTGCCAGGGATATGCCAGATAGTAGTTGGGATGCGAGAGTGTTTGCAGCGCATAGGCCGCCTGCAAGAGCCACTGCACATACCACGCGCGCACGCCGCCCTGCACCCCATTCAGGAAGATCATCGTCATGTTATGCAGTTCCGTGCGTTCGCGGTCGGTCAGCGTATTGATGTCCACCGTCCACTGAAGCGTGTCGAGCAGATCATGTACAAAAGGGATGACGCGCACCTCTTTAGGGATCAGCCGCAGCGCCTGCTCGGCAATCCTACCCGACATGGTTTGTTCTGCGTGCTCAGTTCGCGGCGGAATCGTCGTCAGGCTGGGGTTGTCTTCATGATACTGCTTGCGGCGAAACTCTAGATACTCCTGCGCCACCTGCTGAAAGACGCGCTCCGCGAAGTCATGTGTTTCGCGAAAGAGGCGCGCCGGGTCGGGCACAGTGGGAACCTGCGGCGCAGGGGTCGCCGGAGCCGAGGGAGCAATCACGGGCGTTGGCGTGCGCAATGGATCGTTCGGATTCGCGGGCGTATTCGGGTTTGGATTGGCCATACGCCATCCTTTCTTTTTCTTTGTTCTGTTGCGCTCTACTTCGATACGATACCTGCCATCACTATTAGATACGGGAATGATCGGGCGAAGTTTTACGCATTCTTGCTCGTCTTCCTCATCATCATGAGAGAAGCGTGAAGCTGTTGACAATACTCAGCAGCTTGGCCTCGTCGCCTTTCAGGGCGTCCGTGCTCATCTGGTATTCGTAGCTCCCATATACCAGATAGTAATCCGTATGAGTGATACTCGTCTGCGCCCCTGGCGATTGCTGCGTCACTGGCGCATCGCGATAGGCAGGCTTGCCCGCCAGCGTGATATGCGTCAGCGAACGATTCTTCGCCAGCGCCTCGGCGCCCTGGCGCACGGTGGGATCGCGCAGACTCAGCACTTCGAGGGTGAAGATGGAGATGAGCGCCCCCTGCTCAGACCGCACATTGGATTGTGTGATCGTCAGGATCAGCGGAGCGCTGGTGTTGGCAAGCGTCGCGTTGGCCTGCCACCCCGCCGGATATGTCACCTTGAAGTGATACGTCGAGCTGGTATAGACGCCACCCGGCACAGAGGGAGGCGCTGGATTGTTGGGGCCGCATGCCTGCAACAGCAAACACACCAGCAGCGCGCCGCCCGCCAGCAATACGCGCGTGCCTGCGCCCGATCTTCTTTGCCCGAACGATGTGAACAGCCTGAGCGCCATGAATCACTTTCCCTTTTGAGAACTGTCCCCCCGCGCCAGCGATGCTTCCGGCATGTAGTGGTATACTGGCGGCGTAGGGTATCATTAGGATGATGACTGATTTTTCAGCAAGTCCATTATAACCGGGGAGTAAGTAACTTCCAAGTGGCATAGGCCGGAGGCATAGATGTCAGCACGGTCGGGTAGATCGGACAGATCAAAACAGAGGCAGCCTTCTTCCACTGCGTCAGTGCGCGAACAGTTCCCTTTCCAGAAAGTCCTGATTGCCAATCGCGGCGAGATCGCCCTGCGAGTGATCCGCGCGTGCCGCGACATGGGGCTGATCTCCGTCGCGGTCTACAGCGACGCCGACCGGCTGGCTCCGCATGTGCGGATGGCCGACGAGGCCGTACATATCGGGCCAGCCGCCGCCAGTGAGAGCTACCTCAATATGGGCAAGCTGATTGCGGCGGCGAAGCAGACCGGCGCGGGCGCCATTCATCCCGGCTATGGCTTCCTCTCGGAAAATCCCGACTTCGCCGATCTCTGCGCCAGCGAGGGCATGATCTTCGTGGGGCCGCCAGGGCGGGTGATGCGCGAGATGGGCGAGAAGACCGCTGCCCGCCGCAAGGCGCAGGAGGTTGGCGTGCCGGTCACTCCTGGTTACGATGCTGGCCTGGAAGACGTGGAACAGGCGGCGCGGCTGGCCGAGCAGATTGGCTATCCTATTCTGCTCAAGGCGGCGGCAGGCGGCGGTGGCAAGGGCATCCGCTTCGTCCATCGGCCCCAAGACCTGCCCGGCGCGCTACGACTGGCTCGCAGCGAGGCGCTTGGGGCGTTTGGCGATAGCTCGGTCTATCTGGAAAAAGCCGTCACACCTGCGCGCCATATCGAGGTGCAGATCATCGGCGACCAGCATGGCAACGTGATCCACCTGGGCGAACGCGAATGCTCCATCCAGCGGCGCCACCAGAAATTGATCGAAGAGTCGCCCTCGGTCGCGCTGGATGATGCGCTACGGGCGCGCTTCACCGGCGCGGCTGTCACGCTGGCGCGCGCGGTCGGCTATGTCAACGCGGGCACCTGTGAGTTTCTGCTTGGGCCAGATGGCGGGTTCTACTTCCTTGAGGTCAACGCGCGCTTACAGGTAGAGCACCCTGTGACGGAACTACGCACAGGGATTGACCTTGTGCGCGAGCAATTGCGCGTGGCGGCAGGGCTGCCGCTCAGCGTCACCCAGGATCAAATTGACTTCCGAGGGCATGCTATCGAGGCGCGCATTACCGCCGAAGACCCGTTGAACAACTTCCTTCCGGCGTCGGGGACGATTGCGGCGCTACGCGAGCCGATGGGGCCGGGCGTGCGGCTGGATAGCGGCATCTACGACGGTATGCAGATTCCGCTCTACTACGATTCGATGCTGGCGAAGCTGATCTGCTGGGGCGCAGACCGCGCTGAGGCGATGGAGCGGCTGCGGCGTGCGCTTGACGAATATACCATCGCTGGCGTCCGTACGACGATCCCCTTCGCGCGCTGGCTGCTGGATCAACCACGCTTCAAGTCAGGCGACTTCTCGACCGACTTCATCGCGCAGGAGTGGAATCCAGATGTGGCACGCGCTGCGCTGAATGGGAAGACAACATCCGAAGCGATTGCCGACGCCGCTGGCGCGTCTGCCGACGGCGTTGACGGAGCGTTGGCGCCCGACGAGATGGTGGCGCTGATCGCGGCGCTGGTGGCGCAGGAGCAGCAAGGCCAGGCCGCCAGCCGTCGCCGTGCGGCGGGCGCAGGCGTGCAGGAAGAGGGATCGCGGTGGCGCCTGGCCGGGCGGCGCGCCGCGCTTGGCTAGCCTCCACCCCAACCCCCTCTCCCGTTGCGGCGGGAGAGGGGCTATTTATTCATTGCTTTCACCCTGCGACATCCATAACATCCACATACTTGAGATAGGTGTCGCCTCCATAGGAGCCGATCCCCCACAGGCGTAGCCCGCCAGATGTCACCGTCGCCTGCCACCATTGCACACGCCCGCTCACCAGCGGACGCCATGCCGGATTGGGGTCGTTGGGATTGATGAAGAAGATACCAGCATCATCGCCGCCGTTTGGGGTATGTTGCGCGGCAAGAAAGACCGTGCCATCGGGTGCAAGCGCGATCTGTGAACTGTCTGGGGCGCCGCCGACGACATACCCGTTCTCAGCGCCACGAAGATCGGGTAGATTTTCCCAGCTTGCTCCGCCATTCGCACTCCACTGAACTGTTGTATCTTCAATGGAACCCTCTCCGCTGCCAATCTGCGTTGTGACCGTCGAGATCGCATAATAGTTCGATCCGGTCGCCGAGCGTGTGAAGATCGGGAAGGTACCTATCGGCGCCGTCTTCCATACCGGACTCCACGTATTGCCGCCATCGGTTGACTGCCAGTAGTCAGCAGAGCCTGGTGGCGAGCCTGAGAGTTTGCTCAACCCGCCGGTTCCCGTCCCCTGGTATCCAGAGATAGAGATTGTTGAGCTGACGACCGCAAACTGGCTGGTGAGGGTATAGCCAGGCGGCTGATTGGCGACGCTTTGCGCCAATTGCTGCCAGGTCGCGCCGCCGTCATCGCTATAGAGCAGCGGGTTTTGTATCGAGTTCTCGCCAGTGATCGCCACAGAGGCGATCAGCCGTGAGCCGATGACGGCGACATCCGCCCAGCCAAGTGGGCCGGTATCCACGCTGGGGATGCCACCCAACGCCTGCCAGGTTGCGCCGCTGTCGCGGCTGCGCCAGAGCTGATCAGGCGACGATCCCTGGGGAACGAACACGTCATTGGCATCCTGGGCGTCAATGAAAACAGAGCCACACCCACCCGGTTGTCCCTGTGAAACCTGCCAGCTTGCCCCGTCGTCGCGCGTCACATCCAGCTTGGCGGACGTAGAGGTAGCCCCAGCGCAGGCGTAGCCCACCTGCTGGTTGGACGGCGCAAACGCATAGGTATTCGGGCCAGCCAGCAGCAACGAGCCGGGCGTGTTGCGCCATGCGCCGGGAAACGCATAGGGTGGACGCGGGGTAAGCGTCGGTGTTGGAATGAGCGCAGGGGTAGATGAATACTTGGGATTTGTCGTCGCGGTAATCGTGGCAGACGCATTTTCCGCTGACGCATGCCCCTGGCCACCGCACGCCGCCAACAACATCAAACACCCACAGAGCATGATGACAAGCATTCCAGAACAAGCGCGAATCATTCGCATGGTATCCTCCATACAAAAGGCGAGAAGAAACGATGACTATCACCGGTTGTCTATAACACCCACTACGTGAGGCAATGGTAACGTGGGCAGCCGGGCGAAAAAGTCGCGTCAATTGTCCCGTCTCATTCGTACAGCCAGAGACGCCCTGTGGCGCTGTGAGATGGCCGGAGGAGATTTCCTCACAACGATTGGATAGCCCCATGTCCATATCAATCCTTTATTGCTTCTCTACGAGGGACGCTGCCACCGCAAGTGAGCATGCTCCTTCGCCGCGCCGGAATTTTTCATTGCGGACAGTGGCGCTCGTGGCGATGGTCATCCCGTTGCTGCTGGCGGCGTGCTCGCCTACCGGAACGACCACTACCCCCACACCAACGCCCACCTACCCACCCCCAACCCAGCTCGACTTCGCCACCGTTGATCCCAACTACATCTACGACCAGTTGTTTTACATGGCAACACACTTCCAGCATCGCCAGGCAGGCTTCGATAACAACTTGCCGGTCAACGTCAATGGCCATAACGAGTTCGCCGCCTATTGGGCGCAGGAGATGCAACGTGACCTGGCAGGTTTCGGGCCAACCGTGCGGCGCGACTCCTTCCATGTGGACGGCTGGTCGAACACTCCGGCGACGGTTCCCGCCTTCAATGTGGAGGTCACGGTTCCTGGCGTCATTCATCCTGAGCAAGAGGTGGTGATCGGCTGCCACTACGACGGCGAAGCGTCATCCACACAGTCGGCAAACGACGACGCCAGCGGCTGCGCTATCGAGCTTGGCGTGGCGAAGGCGCTGGGTATCTATTGGCGCGCGCATCAGGTCTATCCCGCGCGCACGCTGCGGTTCGTCATCTTCGACGCCGAAGAGCAAGGGTTGTTTGGCTCGTTCCACTATCTCAATCAGACCGTCAACGGCGATACCGGCAATATCATCGCCATGTTCAACGAAGAGCAGAGCGGCATCGCCTACCCGCTCCGCTTCCTCGGCAAGACGAGCAATCCGCTCCTGCCGTTGTTCATCTATACGGCGCCCTCAGGGAATAATCCCGACTTTTATCCCGACCTGACGCATACCGCCAGCCAGAACGCCGCCATCAACAACTTTGACGGGCTACTTCGTCAGGCGCTTCCCAACGTCTTTGCGCGCTTCCAGCAATTGGGCTACAGCACGCTGACCTATCGCGATGACAGCGGGAATCCGGTCAAACAGCAGGTCTTTGCGCAATCGCAACTAAGCAACGTCCAGCAAGCGCCCGATACGCTTGGCAGCAGCGACCAGGTTCCCTTCACGCTAGCCGGGCTGCCCTGCGCCACACTCGTCGGCAACTCAACCTACTACGACAACAATCCACCGCCCTGGTCGTACCCGTTTGACCAGCCGGAGGATACCATCCAGATGATGAACACCTTCGCCAACGACACATCATCCGAGGCGCCCGCGCTCACGCTCTCGCTGGCGCTGCCTGGGATGATCACCACCTGGATGCTCCAGCAGCCCTCGATCCTTGGTGTCGCCCCCGCCGATGGCAAGCCACTTGCAGCCATCAGCGACATCGGCCAGACCGTCGTGGGGCAGCCACTCGCGCTGGATGCGAACGCTACGTACGATCCGGTGAACGATGGCGCGTCATTCAGCTACGCCTGGGACTTTGGCGACGGCGCAACAGGTCAGGGTGTCACCGTGAGCCATACCTACACGCATACGGGGACGTACACGCTCACGCTGACCGTGCGTGAGGCATCGGGCGCCAGCCGGGTCATCCACAAGACGCTGAATATCGCCATGCAGCCGACAACCTACCTCAATGCGTATGGCTCCCCGTTGCCGGATGGGAATCCGCCGAGCAACCCAAGCGCGACATTACCGCCGCTGGGGCCGTAGCCGACACAGTGGGCGAAAAGTTCCTCTGATTTGACGCGCCACGCCTTGTGCGATACGCTGAAATCGCTCCTTTCCCAGGAAACAGCGAAGGAGGGACATGCAGATGTCGCTCGATGACGCAGATCGTGTTGGCGCGCCGGAGAATCCGATGGCCTCCGGCGCGCCTGGGAACAGCGAGCTGGCGGCGCCACTGGAGCCAATAATGAGCGTCAGGCTCACAAACACAGCGCCACATGAAGCTCTCCTATCCGATGACCTGCCGACCAATGAAGTGGAAGATCATTCCGGCGAATCAGCGACGCTGCTTGCGCCGGGACGCCGTGCGCCCCTGCCGCCGCCAGGTTTGCCAGCCTTCCCAGGCATGTCGAGTGTGCCTACGGTAGCGCCGCTCCCCACGCAAGAAACGCCCGCATTGCGCATCACACGCCCACTCAGGCCAAGTCAGCGCCTCACGCATCCACTCAGCCCACAGCACGCGCGAAGCGGCTTCCCACGCAAGCGAGCCGTTACCACGAAACCACAAGCGCACACATCAATGATTGCGCCCGCGCTCTTGCGGTGGAGTCGCCTGTTGGCTGGGCTGGCGCTGCTTGGGCTTGCCTGGGGCGGCGCGGTTGGCGTTGCAACGTTAGGCTCTGCGATAGTTGACGCGCTGAAAGGGCAGACGCATCCGGTGTTGCAGTTGGCGCTTGTGGCGGCCTATGGCGTTGGCGCGCTCTGGCTGGCGATCATGTCGGGGGCTTGTGTGTTGGTGGGCGCGTTTGCCCTGCGGCTGTGGCTGATTGAGCCTGGATGGTAAGTGTTAGCTAAGGGATGGGAGAAACACAAAACGAAAAGTGGTGGGTGGTACAGGACTTGAACCTGTGACCTCGTCGGTGTGAACGACGCGCTCTGCCAGCTGAGCTAACCACCCGTGTGTGCCCGATGTGTAGGTGATGTGTTTGTACTCCACGCGATGCCTGTTTATCATATCACGTCCGCAGCCTGGCGTCAACCGGCATTCGTGATCTATCGGCGTCTGGCGCCAACCGCTGCCGGGCGTGTCGGCTGCGTCGGTTGCGACGATTCATTGATCTGCATGAAGAGGAACCAGGCGGTCATCAAGCCAAAGATGCCCCCCGTCAGTAATCGTAAAAACACATTGCTTTCGTGCCAACCAAAAAGCTGTGTGCCGCCGTCCAGCGCCATCGGGATCATGCCAAGAAGCCACCAGCGCCAGCCGATGTGCGGAATGCGCGCGTGCAGTTGTGGTCGCGTGCGGAAAAGCGCCAGTAGCAGGCCACCCGTCAGCAGCGAGGTATAGATGGCAAGGCAGCGCGCGCACAAACACACCTGATAGCCCTCAATATAGAACGAGTGCGAGGGCGTCTGCGCGCAGAAGTAGTGATAGACGGAGAAGATCGCGTTGCTCGGCCCCACCCAGCCCAGCGCATAGCCAAGCGGCGTGAGCAGCGCCACCCCGATGAAGACGCCAAGCAGTGTATTCACGCCCGCCAGCCAGTGGCGCTGTATGCCCTCCAGTAAGGCGTCAGCGACGCGCGTGACGACGGTATTGACCGCCCGGCGGCGCGGGCTGATCTCCATCGGATCAGAAAACTCCAGCGTCGTTGGCGTTTCCTTTGCTTCGCTCGGCATCTGCTTCTCCATATGTTCCCTACCTGGCTCCCATGCTCTCTCTTTGGCGCCGCTCTCTCGTACTATACCATATTATGCCCCTCAACCAAATGAAACACGCCAGCATATTAGCCTCCTGCGACGTGTTGCGCGCCTGGCGGCTGCCGGGCGAACGTCGCCGAGAGCAGATAGATCGTCGGCTCGACGTCTGGATCGAGTACGCTAAACCAGAGCGTCGCCTGTCCCTGTGTCCATGATGCGCTGAGGTCAATCGTATTGGCGGGGGTTGGGTCGCGGTTGAGCAGCCAGTGCTGATGTTCACTCTCCCAGAGCCACAGATGCTTCGCTGGTGGGCCAGGACTGGCGATGCGCTGGCTGATTGCCCCACGCATCACCAGCAAGGTATCATCGGTTCCCACACCAATCACCGTCGGCGCGCCAACGTTGGCCTCTGTTGCGTCAGAGAGCGGCGGCAGCGGCAGCGGGCGCCAGCCATCGCCCAGGTAGGCGGTTGCCAGAAAAAGCGCCCCTTGTCCATTCGCGGCGCCGTTTGCCGTGAACGCCTGCAAATACAGTCGGCCCCAGCCGCCATGCGCCACATCATATGGATTTGACGAGACGAATACCTGTGGAAAGATACCCGGTAGCGCGCCCTCGCGGCTCCATGTCTGCCCATAATCAGCGCTTACCAGCAGAGTGCGCGTCTCTCCGCCCGACGCCACATCTCCCACCGCAAGCAGCCCACCACCGGGACGCACGCCAATCACGTTGACCATCCCCAGATCGCTCAGCCCGTTGTCCGCAGCAGTCCACCGCGCCGCCCCTTTGGCGTCCAAAAGGCTGGTAATGATGCGCCCGGAAGGCAGTTGTGTAAGCGACCCCGGCAGCAGAGAGGTGTCATTCCAGGCATAGAGGCGCCCACCCACCAGCGCCATGTGCAGATTACAGGCGGCGACGGATGTTGCGGGCCAATCAACAGGTGTCCAGGTCACGCCGCCATCCGCGCTATAGTAGAGCAGCGGTAAGACGCACTGCTCATATCCCTCTGTATCAAGGCTCAATAAGATGCCTTTTGGGTTGATGGTATCGAGGGTAAGCGTACACACATCTGAATGGATAAGCGGAACGGGCAGCGGTGTCCAGGCGTAGCCATTGTCGGTCGTATGGTGGTAGGCAAGGTATATCTGCCCCGTGTGACTTTTTGGAGAGAGTGGGGCTGCGCTCCAACAGGCGTAGAGCGTCTGCTCAGGGTCGTTGGCTGGCGCTATCGTCATTCTGAAATTATGCGCCGCGCTCAGCGGAACTGTTGTCAACTGGAAGGTGGTCAGATCTGTCAATGGGTATGGCGTGGGGGCCGCGTGGCCGGTTGCCGCATTTGGAGGAAAGAACGTCGTAGAGAATGTAGAAAGCGGGGCATGCGCAAGAATGGCCACACAGGCGACCGCGATAATCCCGCTTGCCAGGGCGCCGCGCCAGAGTTTGCCGCGCGCCGTCAGCCGACGGTTCCACTCAAGCGGCTCGGCGTCGCTCTCGTCGGCAGCGTGAACCTGATGAGTGGCCCGCCCTGGTGGCGTCGAAGTATTCGGAGCGTCCAGTGGCTCACGGATGGCGATGAAGTTCGGCTCGTCGTCATCCGTAGCGCCAGTGTCGCTTGGTAGAGATGAGCGGAAGCGAGCAGGTTGGTTTGCCATCTCAAACCCGTCCATTTCTCTGATGATTTGACGTACTTTGAGTCTACCGCAAATCTTTTGGCTTGATCATCCATCCTCGTAAAATGACGTGCCTATTGGATAAGGCTCCCCTCCTGGTATGAGCAGGCAACGAAATACCTGCCAATCAGCAGCAGCAGGAGGTAGCCCTATGAGATGCGTCTACGCGAAGTCTTTGGCTCGGTGGACGAGTGCTGGCAGCAGGGCGCGCCGCAGGGGGACTGGCATCTGCGCACGAGTGGACAGTAGTGCAGACGGCAGACGGCCCAACGGAGCATGAGCGCGGCGCGGCGGCTGGTAATCTGGTGTCATTGGTCGTAGGCGGCGCAAGCGGCGCCAACGGGCGCTGATTGAGACGGTCGTTGAGCAGCGCAAGACCCTTTCCCAGCTCGAGCATTCACGGCAGCGCAGCCCCCTACTTTGTCGCGCATCTGGGGGCGGGCTTGTTCGCCGCCACCCCCCAGCCCAAGAACCTGGCCTGCGCCTGGCCCGCCTGGCCCGCTGTGTGGTTTCGCTTATCCTGTATTCTCGTTAAAATAGATAACCCCCTTCCCGTAGATGGGAAGGGGGCAGGAGGTTAGGTGCGGCTTAGTAGTCGGGCATCGCCGGAGCGGCGGGCTTTTCCTTCTCAGGCAGATCAGTGATCAGCGCCTCGGTCGTCAGGATCATCGCCGCGATGCTGGCGGCGTTCTCCAGGGCGGAGCGTGTCACTTTGGCGGCGTCAATCACGCCCACCTCAACCATGTCCTCGGTCTTGCCTGACAGCACGTTGTAGCCAATGCGCTTGTTCTTCTGCTCGCGCTGGGCGCGGCGAACGGACTCCACAACCACGGCGCCGTCTTGCCCGGCGTTGGTGGCGATGGTGCGCAACGGCTCTTCGAGCGCGCGACGGAGGATCGCCACACCCGTGGCGGCGTCGCCCTCGAGATGCACATGATCGAGCGCCTCAACGGCGTTGAGCAGCGCCACACCGCCGCCCGGCACGAAGCCCTCTTCCACGGCGGCGCGCGTCGCCGACACGGCGTCCTCAACGCGCGTCTTGCGGAACTTCAGCTCCACCTCGGTGCCAGCGCCAACCTTGATCAGTCCAACGCCACCGGCCAGCTTGGCCAGGCGCTCCTGGAGCTTCTCCTTGTCGTAGTCGCTGGTGGTGTTGTCAATCTCGGCCTTGATCTGCTTGATGCGCGCCTGAATCTCGGCGACATCGCCCTTGCCCTCAACGATGGTGGTGTCGTCTTTCTTGGCAATCACACGGCGCGCCTGGCCCAGGTCGGCAATCGTCGCATTCTCGAGGCGGCGACCCGTCTCTTCGCTGATCACCTGGCCGCCAGTGAGGATGGCGATGTCTTGCAGCATAGCCTTGCGGCGATCTCCGAAGCCAGGGGCCTTGATCGCCAGGACATTGAGGATGCCACGCAGCTTGTTGACCACCAGTGTCGCCAGCGCCTCGCCATCCACATCCTCGGCGATGATGACGATGTTGCGGTTGCCAAGCTGGGCCAACTTCTCGAGCACGGGTAGAATGTCGGCGACGGCGCTGATCTTCTTGTCAGTGATCAGCAGATAGGCGTCGTCAATCACAGCCTCCATGCGGTCGGAGTTGGTGACGAAGTAGGCGGAGATGTAGCCCTTATCGAGCTGCATGCCTTCGACGTACTCGGTCTCGAAGTTGATGCCGCGACTCTCTTCGATGGTGATGACGCCATCGCGCCCGACGCGCTCCATCACATCGGCGATCAAATCGCCAATCTGCGGGTCGGCGGCGGAGACGGTCGCGATCTGCGCAATCTCCTTCTTGCCCTCGACGGGCGTCGCCTCTTTGCGGATATACTCGACAACCGCCTCGACGCCGCGATCAATGCCGAAGCGCAGTTGCATGGGGTTGGCGCCAGCGGCCAGATTCTTCAAGCCCTCGTTGACGATGGCCTGCGCCAGCACGGTAGCTGTCGTGGTGCCGTCACCGGCCACGTCGTTGGTCTTCGTGGCGGCCTCTTTGAGCAGTTGCGCGCCCATATTCTCAAACGGGTCTTCGAGGGTGATCTCCTTGGCGACCGTTACGCCGTCGTGGGTGACAGTAGGCGCGCCAAACTTCTTATCCAACGCGACGTTGCGGCCTTTGGGGCCAAGCGTCGTCTTGACGGCGGAGGCGAGGGTGTCAATGCCCTTCTTGAGTGAGCGCCGCGCCGCCTCATCGAATACCAGTTGCTTTGCCATGTGGTTCTCTATGCTCCCTTACGATTCGTGTGCAGGTACTATTCGTCTACTTCTCGTCGCTCAACACAGCCAGAATGTCGGACTCGCGCAGCACGAGGTACTCTTCGCCATCTTGCTTGAACTCGGTGCCGCCGTATTTGGCGTAGAGCACGCGGTCGCCCTCTTTGACTTCCATCTCGGCGCGCTTGCCGTTGTCGAGCAGCTTGCCCCGGCCCACAGCGATCACGATGCCTTCTTGCGGCTTCTCTTTCGCCGTATCAGGAATCACCAGGCCAGAGCGAGTGATTTCTTCCTTCGCCGCTGGTTTGACCACCACACGGTCGGCCACAGGATGAATCTTCACAGCCACGTTTGTACGCTCCTGTTGTGTTTTGCCACTTGTACCAGTCTGTTGCGCCGCGCGTCCCTTTGTAGACTTTGGGGGCTGCGCAGCCTGGCGTTTGGCAGTCATTGATCTAAAACTTTCGCATTGTTCCCACGCTTGCGGGAAGAGACATTCTTAATGATGATGCGTTCATGAAAACAACATCACCATAAAAAGTATGCGGCGCCAGACGTTAGCGCCGCATAGGAGACGTGTTAGAGTCACGTAGGAGGTGTGTTAGAAATTTGTTAGAGTGTCTTCGCCGGGTGGGCAGTTACTGATGGGGTTTCACATCTATATCCTGGGTGATCTCCCAGAGGTTGCCCTCTGGATCGGTAAAATGCGCCATGCGTAGCCCCCAGAGCTTGTCGGTTGGTGGCTGGACAAACCTAACGCCTCTTGCCTTGAGCAACTCATAGGCGCCATCAACATCCGTTACCGATGTCGCCAGATACCCGCGTGGCCCACCGGCGCCAGGTATTACCTGAGCCGCTGTTCCAAGTACGTCTGCGGTTCCCGCAGGTGAGAGCAAGATCAAGGATAACCCATCTTGCAGCAGGAACATGGCGAGGTTATCAGGCTCGCCCCCTTGATATTTCATTTGGAGCGTGTCCCGATAAAACGCTGTACATCCGTCCAGATCCTGGACAAACAGAACTATCGCATCGGTCTTCTGTATCATTCTATACCCCTCTTCTGTACCTGTTACTTATCAGGCATAGAAGCCTGTCAAGCCATGTATTCCGAGCGCCAGCGAAAGCTCACCACCATGATGAATCTCATGTTCCATGACGTGCCAGACAATCCACTGCCGCGTATGCGGCGGCTCTTCTTCCAACCCTTGATTCCGTAACCATGCCTGGTGAGAGTCTGGCGCGGGAAAAACCTGTTCCAGATCGGCGGGCGTCCAGCGGTCTAAGGCAGAAGCGATCACACGCCAGCTCTTCTCAAACATGGCGACCAGTGAAGCGGCCTTGTAGATTGTTGGCGGGACATCACCCGCGCCATCGTCCCAATCAATGTTGGGATCGCCTTCACCCATCCAGAGGTGGAACCAATTGAAGCGCGCGCCGATCATATGGTCGAGCAGTTCCCCTATCGATCTCTGGTCCGGCGCAATCGGGAGGGCAAGTTGTTCAGATGAAAGTGGCGCGATGGCGTTGACGATGGCGCGGTGGTAGTTCTCCCAGCCGGGCTTGTAGTATGTGGCCAGGGGCGTTCCCTGTTCTGTCATGATGCCTGCTCCTTGCTGCTGAAGAGCGTTGGCTAGAACCGCCAGATGGTGGGCAGGTCATAGCCACCCATGCCGAGGGCCAGTTCGCCGCCGTGGTGAATGTCGTGGCGAAGCACATGGAAGATGATCCACTGGCGTGTACGCGAGCCGAAGATGGCACGTTCTTCTTCTGTGAGTTCGGGGGGTGATGGAAACAAAAAATCGAGGTCGGCGGCAGTCCACTTTGCAAGGCTCCGCTCGATCACCTGCCAGGTAGTCTTCAGCCCTGCAACCAGCTCAGCGCCCGAACGCGCAGGCGCGCCCTCAGCTCCCCAATGGGCAATTTCGGCCACCTCAGTGTTTCCTTCACCCATCCAGATATGGAACCACCAGGCGCGATCACCAGCGATGTGCTGGACAAGCCGCTCGATTGACCAATGCGTCGGTGCGACCGATAAAGCCCATTGCTCAGGCGAAAGCGGCGCGACAGCGTTAACCAGGTCACGCTGAAACGTATCCCAGCCTGCATAGAAACTGCTAAGCGGTGAGGGTTGGTTCGTCATTGTGCTGTACTCCCATTAGGTACTGGCCACTCCCACGAGTAACCTCTTGCCCATCGTAGCACAGCCGCACACTCAAAACTTCTTCTATTTTGCTCTTTTGCGCGCGTATAGAGCGCAGGAGCATGTCGGAAGTGACACCCCCTCATAGCAATGGCAGCCCCATCACCAACGGCGGATCGCTAAGGCGCGGTGGGTGTAAGGTGAGGTTGGGATCGCCGATGACGCGCCCTTGGGAGATCAAGAGTGGATCAGGGTTGTTCCCCAGCAAGAGTTGCTCGCCAGGCAGCAACGCAGCAAGGAGGTTCGGGGCAAGGGGAAACGCGGCTGCGCGCAGATAGTAGACGCCATCAGCGACATCCGCGAGTTGATAACGCCCCCGCGCCTCGATTTTGGTACAACACACAGGCTTACCCTGGGGAATAGGGCTGTCGAACAGGCCAACGTAGATTGTCCCCTGAAAAATAGTGGGTGCCTCAACATACCCGCAGAGCTGGCTCCTCCCAGGCGTGCCCTTAGTGTTCAATACGTGTTGCGCGTCCGGCGATTTTGGAACTGGCTCGAACGCCTGCGCGCGTTGGCGCAACTGGCGTGGCGAGAGGCCAACGCGCTGGGTGAAGCGGCTCGTAAACGTGCCAGGGCTGGTGAAACCAACCTCGAAGCAAATATCGGTAATCTTCAGCGAGGTCAACAGCAGCAATTGCCGTGCGCGTTGGAAACGAAGGGCCGTCAGGTATTCGATGGGAGGGACGCCGATCAGCCGGCGAAAGACGCGAGAGAAATGCGCGGGACTCAGGCAGGCCACCGCCGCCAAGTCTTCAAGCGTGAGGGCTTCGGGCAGGTGGCTCTGCATGGTGTGGATCGCGCTTTCCACAGCATACGTCTGAGCGGCCATCGTCGCACCCCGCACGCCCGCTCGGCCATGAGGGCTGGCCACTGTTGCTGGCATTCAGATCTCCTCTTGCGCCTGCCCATATTCCTACCGGGGACAAACGCCCCTTGCGGCCTTCTTCTGCGCAGCCTGATCGAGAGTGGAAATACAGCGTACTCTTGGAGAGGCTTTAGT
>JAJPIU010000277.1 GCA_021324535.1 Pseudomonadota bacterium | reverse complement strand
TTTGAATCGCCACTGGGAGCTTTAGAGGCGCAGAAGAAACGCCCGAAAGCCAGGCGCCTTCCTGGGCCAGCGACACGGGGCCGCTCTAGAGAGCGGCGGTACGCGGGGGGGGCCATCGCATGGCATGCAAAATCGCTTGCCCCTGGCGATCTCTTCTGGCGCAGTAGAGTCCGCGTAGGCGGCGTAGGTGGACTTTGTGGTCTTGCTTGGCAAGACCCTTAGGCGCGGTTTCACCCGCCCGCCAGGCTCCCAACATTCATACACTTGGAAAGGCAGCATACCTATGGCAGCAGGCCAGCAGCGCGACCACGGACAGGGCAAACCCTCCATCATTGGTCAGCCGCGCTCACTGAAGGACGAGGAAGCAGCGGAGATCACCGAGATGATCCGCGAGACGCAGCAATCGGATCGCCAACTCACCATTCCCCAGGAAGACCTCGACGCAGGGGCCACCACCCATATGCGCCCGGAGGTGGCGTGGGTGATCGCCGAAAGCCATGTGCGCGATCTGCTCAACAAGTTCAACCGCGATTTTCTCTATGGCATGGGCCGCTTCGACGAATATGGCGGCGGCCTATTGCTCAAGTGGGGGGACGGCTACTCACGCAAGCATATCTGGCTGACCGTCGAGGGCGATAACCTCATTTTTGAGACCAGCCACGAGCGCACATGCTCGAAACCCTATTGCCAGAGCGGCAAACACGTCTACATTCCCGAACAATGGCATGACATTCGCGTGATCAACAACGAGCTTGCCGAGCAGTTCCGCCGCCCGATTTACGAGAAGTCCGATGACTGACCTAACCCCCTGGCCCCCTTCCCCAGATGGGAAGAGGGTGGAGGAGTTGGCGCTGCTGCTGGAAAGCGACCTGTTCTTCGTCGTCAAGGTGCGGGAGACGCTGAAGCATCTGGGCTACCGCACACAGACGGCGCGCAACCTTGCCGCGTTCACGCAGCATCTACAGGCGACCGACGCCGACCGGCCAACCATTGCGCTGGTCAACATCTCGGCGCACGGGATAGATTGGCAAGAGGCGATACGCCTGGCGCGGGCGGCTGGCGTGCCGCTTGTGGCGTATGGCTCGCATGTGGAGACCGAGGCGCAGGCGCTGGCCCGCGCGGCTGGCGCGACCAGCGTGATCGCCAACTCCAAGCTCGCCAGCGATCTCCCTGGCGTGATCACGCGCGCATTGCAACGGAACGCGGCGGCGTCATACACTGATGGACAGACAACATCCAATCGGACAACCGAGATCAAGACCGAGGAGGCTTAACTCTGTATGGCGACGAAAGAACAATGGCACGAACTTGCCCAACAACTGCGTGTGGATAGCATCCGCAGCACGACAAAGGCAGGTTCCGGCCACCCCACATCGTCCATGTCGGCGGCTGACCTGATGGCCGTCCTGATGTACGAGTATTTACGCTACGACTTCTCCAACCCCAATGCGCCCACCAACGATCACCTGATCTTCTCTAAAGGCCATGCCGCGCCGTTGCTCTATTCCGTCTACAAAGCAGCGGGCGGCATCTCAGATGACGAGATGATGACGTTGCGCCAGTTTGGCAGCCGCATCGAGGGTCATCCCGTGCCGCTGCTGCCCTATGTGGACGTGGCGACCGGCTCGCTTGGCCAGGGGTTGCCGATTGGTGTAGGGATTGGGCTGGCCGGCAAATATCTCGACAAGCTGCCGTACCACATCTGGGTCGTGTTGGGTGATAGCGAGATGGCCGAAGGTTCTATCTGGGAGGCGTTTGAGCTGGCCGGGCACTATAAGCTCAACAATCTGGTCGGCATTCTCGATATGAACCGGCTGGGGCAGCGCGGCGAGACGATGCTTGGCTGGAACGCCAATGCCTATGCCGCCCGTGCGCGCGCCTTCGGCTGGCATGCCATCGAGATTGACGGCCATGACCTCGACGCGATCAACAGCGCCTACGCCGAGGCCGAGCGCCAGACTGAGACGCCGACGTTGATCGTCGCGCATACCATCAAAGGCAAAGGTTTCCCGGAGATCGAGAATCAGAACGGCTGGCATGGCAAGGCGCTTCCTCCCGATATGGCACAGCGCGCTATCTCGGGCCTGGGCGGCGAACGCAACATCATCGTACAGGTGCAGAAGCCGGAGCCGGGGCAGCCTGCGTCGCACGGCGAGAGACATCCCTTCCAGGCGCCGAGGTATGACGTTGGATCGAGCGTGGCGACCCGCACGGCCTATGGCGATGGGCTGAAGGCTCTTGGCGCGGCGTGGCCCGACGTAGTGGCTGTAGATGGCGAGGTAAGCAACTCCACCTACGCCGAATACTTCGCCAAAGCCTATCCCGACCGCTTCTTCGAGCAATACATCGCCGAGCAGCAGATGGTCGGCTCCGCCGTCGGGCTTGGCGTGCGCGGCTATCAACCCTTCGCCTCAACCTTTGCCGCGTTCTTTACCCGCGCGTTCGACTTCATCCGCATGGCGGCCATCTCGCGTGCGAACATCAAGCTGAGCGGCTCGCATGCTGGCGTCTCGATTGGCGAGGATGGCCCCTCACAGATGGCGCTGGAAGACCTGGCGATGATGCGCGCCGTGCATGGCAGCGTCGTCCTCTACCCCAGCGATCCCAACCAGACGGCGAAGCTGCTCGAAGAGATGGCCGACCACCACGGCATCAGCTACATCCGCACCACACGCGAGAAGACGCCGGTGATCTACAGCCCTGACGAGACGTTTACCATCGGTGGCAGCCGTGTGGTGAAACAGTCAGACGCGGATAAGGTGACAGTGGTCGCCGCCGGTATCACCCTGCACGAGGCGCTGAAAGCCTACGACCAATTGAAGGGCGAGGGCATCGTCATCCGCGTGATTGACGCCTACTCGGTCAAGCCGATTGACGCGAAGACGCTGCATGAGGCGGCGCAGGCCACAGGTGGGCGTATCGTCGTGGTGGAGGATCACTGGGTGGAAGGCGGCCTGGGTGACGCCGTGTTGGCGGCGTTCTCCGGCACGGAAGCGCAACGCACGCAAGGGCCACTGCCCACCGTGACGAAGCTCGCCGTCCACGAGATGCCCGGCTCCGGCAAGCCTGACGAACTGCTGGATGCGGCTGGCATCAGCGCGCGGCACATCGTCGCGACGGTGAAGGCGCTGGTCGGCTAGCGGCCCCCACCGCCTGCCACCTCCCCGCGTGGCGGGAGAGGAGGCATCTTTTTTGCAGGTTTCCGCTTTTTCGTTTGCGCGTGGGAAGAGGACAGACATACTGTCTTTCGCGCGATCTGTACAATCCAGGATCAGGAGGGCCAAATGGCCGGGCGGGTGATTGACTTCGACACAATGGGATCGCTTGCGCAGGGCTATCTGGCGACACCGGATGTCTCGGCGGGAGCGCAAACAACACAAGCGCCAGGGGTGATTGTACTGCATGCGTGGTGGGGGCTGACGGAGCCGTTTCGCCAGGCATGCGACCGGCTCGCCGAGGCGGGTTTCGTGGCGCTTGCGCCCGATCTCTATCACGGCAAAACGACGACCTCGATTGAGGAGGCGGAAACGCTGGCGCAAGGATTGGACGATCAACAGGCGAATGGCGACATCGCAGGCGCTATGCGGTATCTTCGCCAACATGCCGCGCCGGATGCGACAGCCTCAGCTGATGATTCCGGCAAACTCGCGCTCGTAGGCTTCTCGATGGGCGGCGCCTACGCGCTTGTCACGTCAATCAACCGCGCCGAAGAGGTTGCCGCTGTTGTCACCTTTTATACCACGGTTACAGGACTGGATTATAGCAACGCTCAGGCCGCCTACCTCTGCCACTTCGCGGAGCACGACGCCTTTGATCCACCTGAGGCGGTCGCGGAGATGGAGCAGGAGATGCGCTCAGCAGGCAAACCGACCACCTTCTACACCTATCCTGGAACCGAACACTGGTTTGTCGAGGCCAACCGCCCCGATGTCTACAACGCCGAAGCGGCCAAGCTGGCGTGGGAGCGCACCATCGCCTTCTTGAAGGCCGAATTGTCACGATAGCGCCAGATGGAGGAATACACATGGACATCAAGTGGCGCCCCATGCTCTGGGCGCAGTTTGGCGCGGCGATTGATATGCTCGACAACGCGCTGGCCGCCTGCCCTGATGCTCTATGGCGCCAGCCCGTCTGGCCGAATCCGCCGGAGCAGCAAGATCAGCCGCAGCGCGCGGAGTTCTGGATCATTTCCTTCCACGCGCTGTTCTGGCTCGATCTGTATCTCCATGGCTCTGAGGAAGGATTCGTTCCTCCAGCGCCGTTTCATCCCGTTCCGCCGGAAGACCTCGATGATCCAAGCATTATACAGCCCTATACCCAAGAGCAACTGCGTGGCTACCTGGCGGAGCTGCGCCAGAAATGCCAAATCACCATCGAGACGATGACTGACGAGCGGGCGCGCCAGCCCGCTAATTTCCCCTGGATGGAACGAGTGAACCTCAGCTACCTCGAACTCCAGATGTATAGCATGCGCCATGTACAGGAGCACGCCGCGCAACTGAGCCTCCTGCTCGGCCAGCATGGCGTGCCAGGCGAACAACTCGACTGGGTTCCTCGTGTAAGGGAGGATGCAGACTAGCATTGTGCGAGGGGAAAGGGGGAAGACGCGTGGGTCTTCCCCCCATGTTTTTTAGAAGAAGCGGGTGAAGCGTGGCCCGCTGATGAACGTGTTGGGGCTGAAGTAGGCCAGCACCATCAGCAGTATCCACAGGGCGAAGCTTACAGCCCCGATCAGGCTGGCGATCAGCCCGAAGATGAAGCCAATTACCCAAATGCCGCTCAACCACCCTGCGATGATGCCAAGCAGGCTCAGCGCGCCAAACACGACAACTGACTGCGCCGCATGACGCCGCACCGTCTGGTTGCGCTGCTCGATCAGCAGGAAGATCAGCCCCGTCACCCAGACACCCGCATAGCACAACACACGCTCCCAGCGTTCGCTGATGCCCAGCGTAGTTGGCCCCTGGTACTGACCTGGCCGATTATATTGATTGTACTGGTTATACATCGTTATCGTTTCCTTCTCCTGGGCGCTGGCTCTGGCTCCCGTGGCTGCTTTCCCCTGGTGACATTATGGCTTGACACAGCCTGAGCGCGTCAGATCGGATCATAAGCCAACGCCCAACCTCCGAGCAATCGCTCACCCTGTGCTACGCGCCTGCGGACGGCGGGTTGCATCCTGAAGGCCATATGGAAGCCGATTCACAGGGTTTTCTCATGCTATATGCCCTCACGCGCCATTACTGCCGCACAACAAGAGATTGCAGCCATTTTCTTTGCTGAGAAGGCGGCGGGAGGACATCAGGAAGACAAACACCATCGGCGAGGCGCGCAAAGTGGCCTGGCATATGCGTTGCTTTTGGCGTACCATAGGGATGTGGCGCATGCAGGACAGTAGCGCCCTGTGGAGCGCCGCTCGGTTGGATGTCTTTTTTCACTTCTCTTGTAAGGGAGGAAACGTCATCATGCAAACGACAACTACCACCGGCAATCCGGGGCTGCGCCAAGGCTTCTTCTATGGCGTCATAGTGGGGATTGTGTACCTCATTGTGTATGCCGGAACCGGCATCGCTCACTTGCTCACCATTGGCGGAATTTCCTCGTACGTCTTCACCATCCTGATCTACATCCTCGCCATCGTCGCGGGCGTGACTGCCGCAGCAAAAACTGGCAAAGTCACTTCCGGTTTGGTCGCAGGCTTATTTGTTGGCCTGATCGGCACTGTGCTGGGTAGTGTGGGAGCGATCATCTTTGATTACTTCAACCTCGATAAGTTGGTGAACCTGAGCAATCAGGCTATCCAATCGTTAGGGGGCAGTACACATGAGACAGGGAGCCAGTATCTCACCGCAGCGGTTGTTGGCTCAATCATCGTGATCGTCATCAACACACTGATTGGTCTGGGTCTTGGCGCACTTGGTGGACTGATTGGCCGAGGACGAGCGCCCAAGCCTGCGCCTGCCCTCTATCAGGATTCGCTCTACACCGGCAATCTGGCGCCGACTGCGCCCATCTATCCGCCGCAGCAACCACAACAGCCACAACAGCCACAAGCCGGGTATCCACCGCAACAGCCACAAGGTGGTTATCCACCGCAGCAGCAATAAAAGATGATAAGATTCCGGCGCAGACACCGTTGCTTACCATAGGCGTCACGCGCCGGTTGCTTGCGCTCTTCTCCTGTGATGTGGCTTGTTGAACGCGGGCGCGGTATGATCTCTCCGTTGTACTGAAATCAGACCGCACAAACCCAACGTCATTCATGGCATCATCCATCAGCGCGCCACATCACACGCAACACAGGGAGCCAGGCACATGCAGAAGAAATACCTCGGCGGGATCGTCTTTCTCGTGATAATTGTCGCCGTCGTCGCCACCGTTGGATTGACAATCCATGCGCTCACCACCGCAGCAACCAACGGCAATACGTCCACTGGCCAGCAGATCGGCGGCCACACGTATAGCGTCATGGAAAGCGTCTTCCCCTCCGACCCATGCAACGACGCCACCTTCATCAAAGCTCACCCCGACATCGCCAACCAGGACGCCGCCTGCAAGAACAGCAACAACCAGGATTGGGTGAACTACTCGACCCCTGATATTGTGGTGGGGGCGAACTCGCTGGTCACTGTGACGATTGTCAACTACACACGCCCCAACAGCCTCACCGATCCGTTTTTTGAGCGCGTGCAGGGGACGATAGGCAATACCATCACCGTGAACGGCAAGCGGGAATCCGTCGTCAGCCCAACCGTCGTCTCCCACACCTTCACCATTCATGGAATTGCCGCTTCAAATCAGCCCTGGCTTTATATCAGCGTTCCGGTGACGGAGGCCGACCTGAACGGTGGCTTCGACGCCGATGGCTTTGCGCTCCACCCGACGACGACCGTCTTCCAGTTCCGTACACAGGGGCCAGGGAAGTATATTTGGAATTGCGAGGCGCCCTGCGGCGTTGGCTATGCGAATCATGGCGGCCCAATGTCGGCCAAGGGCTATATGTCCGGCACATTCACTGTCCAATGAGACCACTCTCCCCTTCCCATAGATGGGAAGGGGTTGGGGGTTAGGTCTCTTTGCGCGCCAGCACGGAGAAGAGCAGCGGCAGGGTGTTTCGCGGCGTTGTGGCGTCGGCGGGTTCCGGCCAATGCCAGTAGCCATCATCGCCCCTGACGAGCGCAGGGAAGCGTTGATAGTGCGCCAGCGGGATCTCGTGTACGTAGTCAAACCGTAGCCCGGCGTCAAGCAGCGCCATCAGCGTCTCGCCCAGGCCATAGCTCCAGACGTAGATCGCCTCGTCGCTATCGCGCTCAACCTCTGGCGTCTCCTGGTGAAAGTATGGGCCGCCCACACGGAAGGTCAGGCCGGTGGGATCATCTATGCCCTGTGGGCGCGTGGCGAAGAGATTGCCCAGCGGACTCATCTCGACCATATAAAAAACGCCGCCTGGTTTCAGGCAATCGGCCACCACATGCGCCCAACGGTTCAGATCGGGCAGCCAACAGAGCGCACCATATGATGTAAACACGATGTCGAACTGTTCGTCAAGCATGGTCGGCAGATCATAAATATCGGCGCGGATGAAGCGCGCATCGTTGGACGCATAGCCCACCTCGGTCGCCAGCATGCGGGCCATCTCGATGGCGGCGTCAGAGATGTCTACGCCTGTCACATGCGCGCCAAGCCTCGCCCACGAGAGTGTCTCGCTGCCCATGTTGCATTGCAGATGCAGTAGTGACTTTCCGGCCACGCCTACTCCCTCGCCAAGTTCCGAGCGCTCGATGGGCCGCAGGCTCGATCCGGTCGTCCGGAAGCGCGCGACATCCTGGTGATGCTCCGAAGCGAGATCGCGCGCAAGCCAGGTGTTCCAGTTTGCCCGGTTGGCCTGCATGTAGGCCGCAGTTTCCGCTGGTGTGTTGATAGGTGGGGTTATTTTAGTCATTGGTCACTCTCTTTCGCTTCAAGTCTTCTGGCCGCCCAGGAGGGCGGCGCTACCCGCGTCTGCCCTTGCCGTTTGCTTGCGCATTAGCCACACCATTATCTATTCCAACCGATGCCTTGGCGCATGGTATACTGTCGCCGAAAGTCCCATATGTATACCAACAAGCGTCTGCGCTTGGGTAGAGAACGAAAGAAGCGTCTCCGTGGAAGAGTGGAACAATCCAGCGTTTGCCCGCGCCTGGGCTGAGGAGAACCCCGCGATCAACTCCTCGCGCCGGCAACACCTTGACCTCCTGCTGGCAATCCTTGCCGATCACTTGAATATGGCGCAGGTACCGCGTCGCGTATTGGATGTCGGCTGCGGGCATGGCGTGGTCGCCGAGCGCGTGCTGCGTGAGATCGAGGGGACGACGCTGGTAGGCGTAGATGGCTCGCCGCCGATGCTGGAAATGGCGCGCGAGACGCTGGCTCCTTTTGAGGAGCGCGCCCGTCTGATCCATGAAGATTTCGAGACGATGGCGCCGGAAGCCTTGACAGGCGGCCCATTTGGTGCGGCCATCGCCGTGCAGGCGATTCACAATTGCAGCGACGAGGGCAAGCAAAAAACGCTAGCCAGCGTGCGCACTGTGTTGGCGCCAGGCGGGCTGTTCCTGCTGATGGATCGCATGCGGCTGGCGACCCCTGCGCTCTTCGGCGTCTATCACACCATCTGGCAAATGGTTGGGGCAGCTTTTAATACACAGCAGTTGGAGGGTGAGAGCTTCGTCGAGCATGAACGCTCGGTAAGAGAGCGGGGTGATAAGCCGGGGAGCGTGGAGCAAAACCTCCTCTGGCTGCGTGAGGCGGGCTTCCGCGAGGTGGCGCCCGTGCAGGTAGTGGGCATTCGCGCGCTGATCGCCGCCGTGCGTTGATGGAGATACTCAATATGGCTGCGCACTCTCAACAATATACCACACTCCTGCGCACCAGCCTCGATCAGCTCGAATGGGCGTTGAGCCGCCTCCCTGAAACGATGCTCACCATCGCGCCACGTCCTGGCAGATGGTCAGCGGCGCGCATTGTGTTTCACCTGCTCTGCTATGAGCAACGGATCGCGCTGCCCACGATGCGACAATGGTTGGGCGATCCCGCGCCACCAGCGCATTTACAGGAAGAGGACGCGGCGGTTGAGGAGCGCGATTGGGCGGACGGCGCAGACCATCCGCTGACGACGATGCTGGCCGATCTGCGGGTCGTGCGCGCCGATCAGATCGGCGTCATCGCTCAGGTGGAAGGCACAGCATGGCAGGAGGAACGCGCAGCGCTGTGGGGCGCAGTCACGCTGGAATGGGTTGTCACTAAGACGTTTCAGCACACACTCGAACATACCGATGAAATATTGCGCAATGTGCTATGGGGACGTCCGCCTGCTCCCAATCCATAGATCATTTACGCAGATAAAACGCCGCCTGATCGCCCCACTGCCAGGCATTGAGCACAGCAGCCTGCTCGGCGAAGCGATCCAACTCTCCTTGGGTAAACACACCTGCGCCATGCAACCGCGCCTCTGCGGGATGCTCAGCCTCCACAGGAGCCAACAGCGGGATGTCGCGCAGGTAGCGTTCGCTGGCCCAGAACTGGAACGCCGTCGAATCATAGACGACGCGCTCGACACGCAGCCCGGCGTCTTCCGCCAGCATGCCCAGGCTCGTAGGCGAGTGCAGGAAGAAATGGCGAGGCGCATCAAGTTGCGCCCAGCACGTCCGGTAGTGATCCCAGGCGTAGGATGCGCTGATGGGGATGCGAATCAGGCAAACCCCGCCGGGCGCCAGCAGCCGCGCCACGGTCTGCAACGTCTCGCGTGGGTCGGGCAGATGCTCGAACGCATGATGAAACATCACCACATCCCATGTTCCTGCCATCTCATGTATGGAACGCTTATAGAGCGTCAGCCCGTTGGGATACGTGATCGTCTTGTCGAGATAGGGATCGCACCCCGCCGTCTGTGTAAAACCCGCGTTGCGTAGGGCATACAGCAGGAAACCGGCTCCGCAGCCGACATCCAGCACGCGCGAACGATGGGTGAGACCCAGCCCGGCAAGCGATGCCGCATGTGTCTGCGCCACCGGCAATCGCTCCGCCGCCAGTTTGCCCAGCTTGCCGCGCCCTGTGACGATATAGTTTGTTTGTAACCGCTTTGCCAGCCGCTTCACGGGATGCTTGAACGCAGCGTCGGGTCTGACAGATAGGCTATAGTAGTCCTTTGGGTAATACTTCGTCAGATCACTCGGCCCTTCCACCAGAAAGAGAGCCTCGCAACGCGCACACTGCGCATATGTGAAGGCGTCACGAAAGCCAAACATCATCTCGCGCGCGACATACCGCGCATTCCCCTTCACATTGCGACACACCGAACATCTAGGAGACACCGACCCCATGCTCCACCTCCCGCCCTCGCTTACTCACGAAGGGATAAAATATCATGCTATCCTATCAAAACTCGTGGTATGAATGACATCTCATAATATGATTTTACGAACCATTGTATGAAAAGACACGGGGTTAGGACACCTGGGATTTCTGAGGGGCAATGCGGAGTGTGGATTATTGACAGCGTCTCGGGTTGCGTGCACTGTAGATGTATCTGTATAGGTGTTGCGTCTTGCATAGCCTTTGCCAGCGATGTGGCGCGCAGGCGCACAGAGCCGCATAATTCTGATAAAAGGTTGTCGTAAATGGTTGTCGAGAAGCGCACAGGCGCATAAGCCAAAAGGCAGAAACGGGAGGGGCAGCTATGGCGAATGTCGCGGTGATTGGCACAGGAGCCTGGGGCACAACGCTGGCGCGGCTGATAGCGGCTGCCCCGCAAACAATGGAAGCCAACGAGACGGTCAACCTGTGGGAACACCATGCTGACCGTGCGCAGGAGATGGAGCAAGCGCGGGAGAACACAGCGTATCTGCCCGACTTTCCTTTCCCTCCCAACCTGCACGTGTCGAGCGACCTTGCCGAGGCGGTGGAAAACAGCCTGATCGTCGTGCTGGCTCCTCCAGCGCAGCAGGTGCGAGCGCATGCGCGGCTGTTGGCGCCGCTGCTCTCCCCAGGAGTCATCGTCATCTGCGCCAGCAAAGGGCTTGAGCTTGATACCCATCTGCGCATGTCCGAGGTATTGGCGGAAGAGCTACCAGCGGACATGGCGATTGGTGTGCTGAGCGGGCCAAACCTGGCGGCGGAGGTGGCGCGTGGCCTGCCTGCGGCGGCTGTGGTGGCGCTGGCCGACCAGACGGCGGCGGAGATCGCCCAGGCTGCGCTGAACACGCCGCTGTTTCGGGTCTATACCAGCGATGATGTGGTGGGGGTTGAACTTGGTGGCGCGCTCAAAAACATCATCGCCATTGGCATCGGCGTGAACGACGGGCTGGGCTACGGTGACAACGCCAAGGCGTCGTTTATGACACGCGGGCTGGCAGAGATCTCGCGGCTGGCGCTGGCGGCGGGGGCAAATCCGTTGACGCTTGCTGGGCTTGCCGGATTGGGCGATCTGATTGCGACGTGTTCGAGTCCGCTGAGCCGCAACCGCTCGCTGGGGCTGGCGCTGGCGAAGGGACAAACACTGACGGAGGCGCTGGCGGGCCGACGCACGGTTGTCGAAGGGGTAACAACCACACGCGCCGCCCTGCAACTGGCGGCCAACCTTGGCGTTGAGCTGCCCATCACGCAGCAGATCGCGCATGTACTCTTCGACGGGCGCGACGTGCGAACCGCCGTAGCCGCCTTGCTGACACGCGACCTGAAAGGTGAGTTGGAAGGGCTGGATGAGGGCTAGCGTCACTACCGCTTGACACCGCGAATGTAGCGCACGGTGACCGTGCCAAGCAGGCAGAACACCACGAACCACACGAAGAGCAGCGTATAACCAAACGAACGCTGGCCAATCGCCACACCGAAGGCCAACAGCCAGCCCCCAAACACCACCGCGAAGACCTGTGGCAGCGTCAGCGTGATATTCCACACGCCCATATCGCCGCGCGCATAGGTCGCCTCTGATGGCAGCGTGTCGGCCACCAACGCCCAATCCACCGCGACATACGCGCCGAAGCCAAGCCCAAAGATGGCAGCCGCCACATAGGCGATGGTCAGCACGGTCGCGGGCAGCAGATACGGCGCGAAGATGAACGCCAGCCCAACGACGGTCATAAATCCACCGGAGATATACACCATGCGTTTGCGTCCGATGCGATCCGAGGCGAAGCCCGCAAAGAACGTGCTGAGCGTGGCTGTCAAGGTGAGAAGCAGCAGGAAGATGGTCGTCGCGGCCTGAGGCGAGGGAGCGTGCGCCACCTCGGCCATGTAGTACAGCAAGAAGTTCTGGACGATATAGACGCCATCATGGCGAGCATGCGCGTCAGCACCACCCAGCTAAAATCGGGATTGCGCCTGGGGCGGAAGCCAAACGCATAGGCTGCCCCCACCAACGGCGATGCCTATCAACTCAATCACACTCAGCGTATCTGAGTTCAGCCGCAGGCCAAACGGCGCAACCTGCAAGATGGCCAGCGCGGCGCCGACAATCACCAGCGTCGCCAGCACAGTGAGGCCCAGGTCGCGCCAGAAACGCCCATCCAGCGTACTCCCTGCTTGGATATTGGAAGCGGCGCCCACCGAGACTGGTGTGGGCTTCCAGGGAGTCTCGCGCACGGCGAAGACGGTGATCACCGCCATGATCAGGCAGACGGTGGCCACCAGCCCATACGCCTGAATGATGTTGACCCACTAGCTGGCGAAGCTCTGCGCGCCGGTCAGGAGCTGCTGCGAGTTGAAGTGGAAGATAAGCCATCCTCCTGCATGTGGTAGCATACCAGGGCTTGATGACATCTTGTGTCATGTTTCCTCTCCTTCACATACCGACGCGGCAGGAGCCACTATTCGTGGTAGCCTATATCGTGAGAGCAGAACCTACCAAAAGGAACCTAAACATGAGCAGTCTACACCAGCCTGACCACCCGTCCCCGCAGTTCATCTATCCTCCCAAGCCACAACCCGGCGAGAGGGTTGCCATCCTCTCGCCGTCGAGCGGCCTGCCGGGGCTATTCCCCTCGGTCTTCGAACAAGGATTGCGGCGACTGAGAGAAGAGTTTCACCTGGCGCCCATAGAGTATCCGACGACCCGTATGATGGGGTCATCACTGGAGGCGCGCGCTCGGGATGTCCATGCCGCCTTTGCCGATCCCGACATCAAGGCGATTATTTGCTCCATCGGCGGTGACGACGAGATCAAGTTGCTGAGATACCTCGATCCGGCGGTGTTGAAGGCGCATCCCAAGCCGTTTTTGGGCTACAGCGACAACACCAATCTGCATCTGTTGCTCTGGAATCTGGGCATCGTCTCGTATTATGGCGGCTCGATCCTGGTACAGTTCGGGCGTGGCGGAGCGATGAATCCCTATAGCGCTGAGTCCCTTCGACATGCGCTCTTTACGCATGGCGTTACCGAATTGACGGCGCCCGCGACGTTCACGGATGAGGACGCCGACTGGGATGATCCGCAAACACTGACCCAGGAGCCGCGCATGTTTGAGAACAACGGCTGGGCCTGGCGTAACGCCGATAGAGTTGTGGAGGGAATCCCCTGGGGTGGCGATCTGACGATCCTGCACTGGAATCTGGCGGTTGACCGCTATCTGCTGCCCAACGAGGCGTACACTGACACCATTCTGTGTATCGAGACCGACGAGGAGTTGCCTCCAGCCGAGGAGGTCTATCGCATGCTGATGTGTATGGGCGAACGCGGACTGCTTGGGAAGTTCGTAGGAGTCCTGGTCGCGCGTCCCAAAGCGTGGTCGTTTACCCATCGCCATACCCCAGAAGAGAAGGCGACCTTTATCCAGCAGCAACAATCGGCCATTCTTCGGGCGCTTGACGAATACAATCCTGCGGCAATGGTGGTGTTCAACCTGGACTTCGGCCACACCGATCCCCAGTGCGTCATTCCGCTGGGCGGCCACATCACCATTGATGGCCCTGCGCGCCGCATCTTCGTGACGTATTAGAATGCAATCCCCATCTATACGCTCAACTGTCCTCTATGTGGCGCCACGTAATCCCCCTTCCCATTCATGGGAAGGGGGTCGGGGGGTAGCTCAGCCTTGCTGCGCTGCCTGCGAGAGATGCAAGATGTAGCCTGCCGGGTCTTTGATCGCGAAGACGCGCCCAAACGGCATCTCCATGATGGGATGGACGATCTCTAACTCCTGCGCTTGCGCCTGGGCGAAGGCTGCGTCGGCGTCGCTGATGTCAAACCAGAGTTCCGGCTCGTGGCCGTGTTCAGGTGTGAGTAGGCCAACCCCAAACGCTGCCCCCTGGCCGTTTGGCGCGGCAAACTGCACGAAATCGGGAAGTTCGTCAACGACCACAAAGCCCAGCCACGTGTAAAACTCGCGTGTGGCCGCGAGGTCGCTGGTGTGCAGCATGATGAAGTTCAGGCTGTTGGCGGTCAAGGTGGTCTGGGTGTTGTTCATATTGTTCGTGTTGCTCATGGTATGTCTCCTGTTCGTAGCTAGCGTGTGATGAAATAGATAACGATGGGATAGCTGATAGTTCAGTGCCCGGGCGGCTCACTCGTCGGCAATTTCGTGTGTCGCCGCTTCAAGTGTCACCCGTAGCAGCAAGGTAGCCCAGGTGCGGTAGGGACGCCACGCCTCGGCAATACGCTCCATCTCTTCCGCAGTTGGAGGCGATTTCAACCCATAGGCCAGCGCAATCGCCCTGCCCAGGCGTGGTTCATGCGCCGCCAGCCCGTCGGGCGCGCCTGCTCCCCGCAGCAAGATGAGCTGGGCAGAGAAGTCGCCGACACCGGGTAATGTTTTCAAGTGTTCGAGCGCCTGCTCCTGCGGAAGCGCACGCAGGTAGGCCGCATCGAGCTTTCCGTCGAGCGTGGCTAGCGCCAACTGGCGCAGGTATTCGACCTTGCGCCCAAACAGGCCAGGGAACGCTTCTAGCTTTCGCAGGCGATCTGGGCCGGGGAAGGCGTACATGCGCTCTCCATGAATCTCCACCGCTTGCCCAAGCTCTCTGGCCATGCGCACCTTGATGCCTGCCGCCTGTGCGATACGGATGCGATGGCCGATCAACGCCCAGGCAGCGGCCTCGTAAGGAGAAAAGAAACAGACAGGGCGTAAGCCTGGATAACGGGCCTGAAGCTGTCCAATGACGGGGTCGCGCTGGCCCACAAGTGGCCACGCGCGCCCATCCACATCCAGGGAAAGAATGCGCATGGTCTGGGCATACGCCGCCTGCGCATCCACTTCGCCGTGCATCTCGCAGAGAAGCTTGCCCTCGTGTTCGCGTACACAGACGCCGACGGCCTCTTCGTTGCCATCAACGACGAACGCCATATGCAGATGATCGTCAGACGCGCCGCCGTACGCCGCAGGGGTAAAGCGTTCCTGAAAGGCAATGCTTGCCTGCAAAGAAAATGGGCCAAGCGGCTGCAAAACAAAGCGGCCTGTGGAAGTCTTCGATTCGCCGGACTTGACAACTGAGCCGGATGGAACGCTCATGGCCATACTCATACTGTCCTCCTCAAAGGCGTTTCTCGTTCGCCTATGGACAGTATCCGCCATCGGTGTGACAGCAGTATGGCAACAGCGATCCAAGGGGAATGAATATGCGCAAAATTGGTAATTATTGCTCATCCTGGTAGCTACACAGTATCGCGTTCGCCTCGGCGATCAGCCGCTCACGTAGCGTCTCAGGCTCCAGCACACGCGCATGGCGTCCCCAACCGAGTAGCCAGCCGAGCGCGTCGTCTTCCGTGCGCAGGCGTAACGTCACCAGCAGACCATCCGGCGTCTCTTCCATTGCAATCACGTAGAACGACGGCTCTTCGCGCACCCAGCGCGCCACCTCCGGCGCGAAGAGGATACGTGCGGTCAGCGTGCCCTCCTCCTCCAGGGTGGCGCGCAGGCGCACGTTATCTGCCCGACGAACAAACGTCGCGTCGAGTATCGTTAGCGATTCGATGCGGTCGAGCCGGAAGGTACGCATCGCTCGGCGCTCGTGATCAAACGCGCGCAGATACCATGCGCCGCCTACATGCGCCAGCGCGTAGGGGTCTGCTGTACGCTGCGTCTCCATTGCCGGCTGCGTGTCGCTTACTGGGCGCCCTTGCTGGCTGCTGCGAGCAAAATAGGTAAAGCGAATGGTGCGATGGCTGAGGATAGCCCCGCGCAGACGTTGCAGCTTATCGTGCCGTTCAGGGGAGTGATTACGCTGTTCGCCGGTGATAAAGTGGATGCTCTCGCGCAACGCTTGCACGTCGGCGCGCAGCTTTTCGGGCAGCACACCGGCAATCTTACGGCTGGCAGCCTGGGCGGCGTCGCGGTAATAGGTGTCGAAGCTCTGCGCCATCACATCAGCGCCAAGCAGCAACAGCGTCGCCTCATCGGTGGTGAAGCTGAGCGGCGGCAGGAAGTAGCCTTCCACTAACGAATAGCCGCGCCCAGGGATGGAGACGATGGGCACGCCCGCCTGACCGAGCGCCTGAAGGTCACGATAGATCGTGCGTTTGCTCGTCTCGAAGATCGCTGCGAGGTCTTCGGCGCGCAACCGTCCACGCCCCTGCAATTCAAGGACAATCGCAAGCAGGCGATCCGTGCGGTTCATAGGCTTGATCTTACCTAGTGGGGCCAGAAGGCCCCTGCGTTCTACGCATGGGGATGAATGGCCCCCCGCTTGACATGCGCGTATGCTTTGTGCTACGGTACATATATATTATATGCGTAAAACCTTCAAGTACCGACTGTATCTGACGCCAGCGCAGGAGACCATCCTGCTCAAGACGCTCGACGAGTGTCGTTGGCTTTATAACCACCTGCTCGAACAACGTAAGACCGCCTGGGAAGGCCACCAGCAGGCGCTCTCGTTGTACGAGCAGCAGGCGGACTTGCCTGCGCTCAAAAAAAAGCGTCCGTCGTTGAAGATCGCCTACTCGCAGGTCTTGCAGAACGTGGCCGTGCGCATTGATCTGGCGTTTCAAGCGTTCTTCCGTCGCGTCAAGCAAGGGGAAACCCCTGGCTTCCCTCGTTTCAGAGGCAAAGGACGCTATACGAGTCTCACCTACCCCCAACTGGCGAACGGCTGCGTGCGACTGCAAGACGACCGACTGCATGTGGCGCATGTGGGCGACTTGAAGATCGTCCACCACCGCCCGCTTGAAGGCACGCCCAAGACGGCCACGATCTCGGTCTCGGCAACCGGCAAGTGGTACGTTTGTTTTTCGTGTGAGGTGGCTGATCCCACGCCGCTGCCGAAGACCGGACGCGAGGTGGGGATTGATGTTGGTCTGACGACTTTTGCTACCCTCTCGACGGGCGAGCAGATTGCCAATCCGCGCTTCTTCCGCACCGACGAGAAAGCTCTTGGACGTGTGCAGAAGAAACTCTCCAAAGCGGAGAAGGGCACGCCGGAACGCAAGAAACGTCGCCAGCCTGTGGCGCGTGTGCATGAGCGTATTGCGTGGCGCAGGGCCACCTTCGCGCATCAGCAGAGTAGGCGCATCGTCAACCAGTACGATCTGATCGCTGTTGAAGACCTGTCGGTCAATCGCATGCTCCACAACCATTGTCTTGCAAAATCCATCTCAGATGCAGCCTGGAACCAATTCGCCACACTTCTTTCGTACAAGGCAGCATGGGCCGGTCGAACGTTTGTGCAGGTGAATCCAGCCTACACGAGTCAGGATTGTTCCGCCTGTGGGCATCGACAGAAGATGCCGCTCTCGGAACGAACGTATACGTGTCCCTGTTGTGGGCTGGTGATTGATCGTGATCTGAACGCGAGCTTGAACATCGTGAGGATGGCGAGACTGGGGCGACAGTCTCAGGCGTCATAGGACGTCAAGAAGCCCCCGCCTTCTAGGCATGGGGAGTCGTCACTCAGACCATTCGATCAGTATCGAATAGTGAAGCGCAACATCGTCTCCTTCAAGACCATCTTTAGATGTCATGGCTGGATAAACTTCTATCGTGATTGTAGCATCATCTGGCGCTTGTTGCGGGCGCCGCAGGTGTGCTCGCGCGCTGGCCGGATGGCTGGCCGATGCGGCGGAAGCGTTCATAGCGGCGTTCGAGCAGGGTCGGCATGGGAATGGCGCGTAGCTCGGCCAGATTGACGCCGATGGCCTGCTTGACGGCAGCGGCTGCGGCGGCATGGTCGCGATGCGCTCCACCCACAGGCTCCTCGATGATGCCCTCGATCAGCCCAAGCTGAAGCAGATCGGGCGCAGTGATACGCATGGCCTGCGCAGCGTCGGGCGCATAGGCGGCGTCGCGCCACATGATCGAGGCGGCGGCTTCGGGCGCGGCGACAGTATAGATGGTATGCTCCAGCATGAGGACACGGTCGCCCACGCCGATGCCAAGCGCGCCACCGCTGCCTCCCTCGCCGATCACGATACAGAGAATCTGAGTGCGCAGCGTCGCCATCACCTCAAGGTTCTCGGCGATGGCCAGCGCGATACCACGCTCTTCATCCTCACGCGCCAGGTAGGCGCCCGCTGTGTCAATCAATGTCACCACTGGCATATGGAAGCGTTCGGCGTGGCGGAACATGCGCAGCGCCTTACGATAGCCCTCAGGATGCGCCATGCCAAAGGTTGTCTCTTCGCGCTCTTTGATGTCGCGTCCCTTCTGGTGGCCCAGGATCATGATGGTCTGGCCGTCAATGCTGGCGATGCCCCCCTGAATGGCGCGGTCGTCGCCGTAGCGCCGGTCGCCACGGAACTCGAAGAAATCATCGCAGATGCGCTTGATGTAGTCGCGCGTGTAGGGGCGGTCACGGTGGCGCGCCACCTGCACACGCTGCCAGGGCGTCAGCTTCGCATAGATGCTTTCCAGCAAGCGCGCACGTTCGCGTTGAAGTTCGGCCACTTGCGCATGGTCGCCGCGCCGCTCATGTGATTGGATACGCTTATCGAGTTCGGCCAGTGGCCGCTCAAAGTCGAGATCATACGCCATATATCTTTCCCCCTGGCTCCGCGCCACCGCTCTTAGGCCAATTACGCCAACGTCGCCGCCTGCTGATAGAGGCGCAACAGCCGCGCCAACGTGGATCGTAGTTCGCGCCGGTGCGTGATGCCGTCAATCATCCCGTGCGCCAGCAAAAACTCAGAGGTGTTCGTGTCTTTGGGCAACCGCTGGTGAATCGCCTGCTCGATCACGCGCGGCCCGGCGAAGCCAATCAATGCTCCTGGCTCCGCCAGCATCACATCGCCCAGGAAGGCAAAACTTGCTGCGACGCCGCCCGTGGTGGGATCGGTTAGCACCGAGATATAAGGCACGCCCGCCTCGGCCAGGCGAGCCAGCGCCGCCGACGTTTTCGCCATCTGCATCAGCGAAAGCGCGCCTTCTTGCATGCGCGCGCCGCCCGACGCCGAACAGACCACCAGCGGGATGCGCTCTTTGGCGGCTAGCTCGATGGCGCGGGTGATCTTCTCGCCCACGACGGTTCCCATGCTTCCACCAATGAAGCGGAAATCCATTACCACCAGCACAAGCGGCAACCCCTCGATGGCGCCGCGCCCGTAGACGACGCCCTCATTGAGTCCCGTCTCTGCGCGATATTCGGCGGCGTAGGTGGGGTAAGGCTTGGAGCGGCTGACAAAATGCAATGGGTCTTCAGTCATCAGGTCAGCCGACATCTCCTGGAAGGAGCCTTCATCGAGCACGAGCGCGATACGCTCATCGGCGGTGAGCCTGAAGTGATGGCCACAGCGCGGGCAGACACGCAGATTTTTTTCAAGCTCCTTCGTGACGATGATCTCCCGGCAGTTCGGACACTTCGTCATCACATCAGGCGCGGGGCGAGCGGGAGCCATTGGCTGTGTGGATGGTGTGGATGGTGTGGATGGTGTGGGCGCAGGATGTGCGCCGTTCGCCATTCCAGCCATGCCGCTATGCTGCATATTCTCCGCCATACCTCACCCACCTTTTCATGAAAAAGATCACATCGCGCGGACGCCTAGAGGCCCCTTTCCCGCACAACGCATGCCTGAACGCATAGAGATAGTGTCTCTATCATCTCGCATCTCAGCCCACACGTCAAGCCCCCGCGCTGGCAAAATCCGCAAAAGGCGCAGGTTATCCGCGCAAATGCGCAACAGCGCAACAGCGCCCTGACGTGATGCCGCTGTTATCCCGGTTAGTCTGCCTCGAAGAGCGCGTCTATGAACTCGTCGGCGTCGAAGGGGGCGATGTCTTTGAGTTGTTCGCCAAGCCCGAGGTATTTGATGGGCAGACCCAATTCGGCTGAGATAGCGAAGACAATGCCGCCCCGCGCCGTGCCGTCAAGCTTGGTGAGGATCACGCCACTGACGCCGGAATCTTCGACGAACTGCTTGGCCTGAAGCAACCCGTTCTGCCCGGTGGTGGCGTCAATCACCAGCAAGACCTCGTGCGGGGCCTCAGGATCGTATTTCTGTAAGACCCTGCTGATCTTTTTGAGTTCCTGCATCAGGTTTGACTTCGTATGCAGCCGCCCGGCGGTATCAACAATCAGTACATCGCTCTTGCGCGCCTGCGCCGCTTGCATCGCATCAAAGGCGACCGCGCCAGGGTCAGCGCCGTACTGGTGGCTGATCACCGGAACACCGATGCGTTCGCCCCAGGTTTTCAGTTGCTCGGTGGCCGCCGCGCGGAAGGTGTCGCCAGCCGCCAGCATCACGCGATGCTTCTGACGTTTGAGCATGTTCGCCAGCTTGGCGATGCTTGTCGTCTTGCCGACGCCGTTGACGCCGACGACCAGGATCACCGTGATCGGCGAGGTGTCGGAGAAGACCAGCGGCTCAGGATCGCCCAGCAACAGCGCCAGTTCTTCTTTCAGCGCCTCGCGCAGCTCTGAGCCGCGCGTCAGCCCCTCCGCTTCGACGCGCTCATGCAGGATCGTCATCAGCTTCTCGGTCGTCTGCACGCCCACGTCGCCGCTGATCAGCGCCTCTTCCAGTTCATCCCACAGGGCGTCGGTGATCTCGTCGTTCGCCAGCGATTCGTTGACGCGCCCGAAGAGGCTGCGTGTGCGTTCCAGGCCACGACTAAACGGATTGCGGAAGAAGCCGCCAATGCCCTTTTTTGCCGGTTCTGGCTCCTCTTCCTCCTCAGCGTAGTTGTCGTAGTCTTCTTCGTCGTACTCTGCCTCGTCAGCCTCATCGGCGTACTCCACCTGATCGGTTGGCGCTTCATCCTCGGCCTCGTCAGCGTACTCTTCAACTTCTGCGTACTCCGCTTCGTCACCTTCTATGGATGTTTCATCCTCGGTGGGAGGAAGCGTCACCGTTTCTCCCTCTTGATCTTTGCGGCCAAACAAGCCCTGTATGCGCTTGAACATGAAACCCTCTATCTCAAAGCTAGGTGATTGTATTCATTTCTCTCCGTGTATTGTACCGCACTTCCTGCCCATCGTGTCTTCTGTTCGGTGTCCACTTTGCAGGGAGCGAAAGACCTGCTATGCTAGCATACAGCGAAGTTGTACATGAACGCTGTTTCCTACTGTTGAGCGAGGGAACCAGGTATGCGCGCTGTTAGGTATTTGCTTTTGCTCCTTGCGCTGCTGGGGAGCCAGATACTCGTAGGGGTCTATCTGGTGATGAACGGCTCGTTGCCACCAGTGCCAGCCTATCTGCTTATCTCCTTTGGCGTCATGCCGCTCATGTTTGCTCTTGGCGCCGATATGATTGTAGGGGGCTATACAATAGGCTTTCTTACCCTTGGGCAACGTATCCGCGCCGCCAAACGTGATGCGATGGCCACCGTCCCCTCGGCGTTCCAACCCGATGCTGGTCTGGCAATGCTTCCAGGCGAGACGCTTTCACTGGCAGTGCGCCGTGTACATGCCCATACAGCAAGGACTATTCTGCAAGCTGCGGCGTTAGTGTTGCTGTTCGGCGGCGCTGGCATGATAGTAATATTTTCCGTGTTGCCTGACTTCAGCCAATCACAGCTCAATCCTTTTACGTTGCTCCTCCCACTCAATAATTCCAGCCTCATCAAGACGCCGAACACGCTTGATTGGATTGTTCTCCTTTGTCCACTCTTTTGGATGGGAACGTTTTCCTGGCTATCGGTGAATCAACATCTAAGCAGCCTGCGTTCAAGCGTGTTCGCCGATGATCGTGGCGTCACGGTGAAGCGCGCATTCCATCGAGACGAGTTTTTGCCGTGGGAACACGTTACGGTGTTCCTCTGGCCTGGCGTAGCCCAACCAGCCAACGAACCGTTTGGCGGCTACATTCTCATCGGCCACAAGCGAAATCTGCGCATAAACATAACCCGCATTCGCGCCGACGACTTTATATTCGACAATACCAAAACCGCCAATACGCTCGCTTCTGCGCTTTCCAGCTACGTGTATGAGGGTGGACAGGAAGCCTACACTGCAAATGCGCGGTGTCTGCTGGCTACGATTATCGTGCGCAGCCATACACCCTTGCGAGTCTTTACTACTCAGCCATCTTTCCTACGCTTGCTCTTCCGCCGCTTTCCAGGACGATTTCTTACCATTCAACAGATTGAGAGTATGCCCTTCGCCGGAGCGCCCTGGCAGCCGAACCCCAAAGCTGTGGAAGAAGCCATGTCGGCTCGAGGTCGTATTGTGGCGCGACCACGCTTACGATTTTGGGCGACATTCCGCGCGGTGGTGGCTGGGCTACTCGTTGCACTTCTGCTCGTTACCTTTGCAACGATTATAGCAGCCCCTGCCTATTCGGCGGACAGCTTCTCGGTCATTCCTTCAGTCACGCTACCTGGCGCGCTCACGCTCTCTCCTACGGCGATCATTGGTTTGGCGGCAGGCGCGTTTCTTTATCTTTTGAGCATACCAGTAGCAGTTGTATACGCCATCCAACGCCAGCGCACACGATTCCCTATCATGATTGCGGATGACGTTGGAGTAACACGTATCACTCTTGGTCAGAGTAGCGCTATGACCATCCCCTGGTCAGCGATAAAGGCATGGGGAATCATTCCTCCCTCATCCTCATCCAAGATGGCAACCTACATGCTCTTTACCGACACAGGCAAACTCATTTGGCGTGAGTCAGAGGACGCACAACTCGCTGGACATGCGGGCATGCCCGACCGGTTGGATGCGTATCGCGCACAGGCAGAACACTTTCATGCACTCATTGTCGCTCGTACAAGACTGGCGCTTCGCGAGATTACAAGCGACCTGCCAACCCAGGCGTGAGAATCGCTTGCCCTGTGCTGTGGTGGCGACTCGCCAGAAAATGTGGTATACTGAGGATGGCTCAAGGGCCATCATCAAGCAATCTGCCTGGTTGCGGCGTGTTTTTCGATACTGACCCCCAACATTTCATTCAAGGAGTATTCCCCTTATGGCAAAGAAGGGTGAGCTTTCTAAGACGGCGCGCGCCTCGCTGGCGCAGCGCGACGACACGAACTTTGTGACCGAGCGCGTCTGCGAGAAGTGCGGTGAGCCGATCATGCTCAAGGAACTGCTCTCGGTCAAGGTGCAGGGCGAGGGCATGCACTACTACCACAAGAACCACTACGCGCTCTCATAGAGCGTTTGCTCTTCATAGCCCTGCCTGTGCTTTTCCGTTGACAGGCGGGGCTATTGTTTTCCTTTTGCGTATGACACCTGCCATACATGACATATGGCCTTCATACGTTGACGCAGGCGGAAATGTGCCCTATTGTTTAGATAGAGACATATCTTTCGCTGGGTAAAGACAATATATTCATAGGGAGATACATATGGCGCGGGCGGCGCGGCTGGCCAACAGGGAAGCACGGCAAGGAATGTTCGCGGCGATGCGCTTCCGCAATTATCGGCTCTTCTGGCTGGGGCAGGTCGTCTCCGTCACCGGAACATTCATGCAAAGCACTGCGCAACAGTGGCTCGTGCTTACCCTTTCGAGCGATCCCCTGGCGCTGGGCATCGCTGGCGCGTTACAGTTTGGCCCGTTGCTTGTGCTTGGCCCGTTCGCCGGGCTGGTGGTGGATCGCTGGCCACGCCGCTCGCTACTGATGATCACCCAGTCGTCGGCGGCGATTCTGGCTGCCGTGCTCTGGTTGCTCACCGCGACGCATGTCGTGCAGCTCTGGCATGTCTATCTGCTGGCGCTGCTGCTGGGGCTGGTAAACGCGCTCGATATGCCCACGCGCCAGGCGTTCGTCAGTGAGATGGTGCCTGGGAGCCACCTGCTCAACGCCGTCTCGCTGAACTCCGTACAATTCAATGTCGCGCGCATCCTGGGGCCAGCGGTAGCTGGCGCGCTGATTGCTCTGCTTGGTATCCCGACGCTCTTTCTACTGAACGCGATCAGCTATCTCGCTGTGATCGCCGGTCTGCTGATGATGCGTGTCTCCGAGCTGGTTCCCGTGCCCCGTAGCGCCAACGCCGATGCGCATGGGCTGGCGCGGCTGCGAGGTATGGGCGAGGGCCTTCGCTTCATCTGGCGCGCTCCATCCGTGCGTGTCACCTTTTTGCTGATCGCCATCGTTGGCACGCTTGGCTTCAATTTCAGCGTCTCGTTGCCGCTTGAAGCGAGCCGTGTCTTGCATGCGGGGCCAGCGATCTTTGGGCTGCTCTCCTCCGCGCTGGGGATTGGCGCGCTTGTGGGCGCGTTGGCGCTGGCAAAGCGTGGAGGTTCGCCGTCGAATCGTTTGCTGATTGGCACGACGCTGGCATTCGGCGTGCTCGAAGCAGCGATTGGCCTGACGCGCTCATTGCCGCTGGTGATGATGTTGATTGCGGCGACCGGCTGCGGCATGAGCATGTTCTCGGCTGCGGCCAATACGCGCACCCAGCTTTCAACTCCACCTGAGATGCGTGGCCGCGTGATGAGCGTCTATAGCATGATCTTCATGGGCACTACTCCCATTGGCAACCTGGTGGTCAGCGCGATTGCCAGCGGCGCGGGCGTGCCGGTCAGCTTCCTGGCGATGGGATTGCCGTGTGTCGTCGCAGCATTGATTGCCGCATGGCTCTGGCATGATCGCCCAACTCCCAGGGCGAAGCCTACTCCTTCCACACAGATCGGTATCGCCACCGAACAGGCCAAAGAGGTCGAGCAGGTGGCGTGATCGTGCCTGTCCTGCGCATCCCCCGTATCGCCCATGCGCCTTGCGGGTTCTCTATACAGCGTGCTACACTCGTGTCGCATACGGTATTCTGTGATGGAGATGTTGGAGAGGGGAGCAGACGAGTATGCTCAGCGCCTATCTTGATATGACCCCGACGCGCATTGGCTTTACCCGACTGTTGGGCAAATTTTCGCGCCGCGCTTATTTTGGCCCACTCGCTCCTTTCCGCCTGACGCAGCTTGGCCGCACACGGCTGCCAGGGCCACGCTGGGTGCGTGTGCGCAACATCCTGGCGGGTGTGGCAGATGAAGACGTGGCGCGCGTCTGCTTGCAGGTTGATCCCCATGTCTCAGTACAGGCGGCGCCACAGCCCAAACGCCTCTTCCTGGGGCGCGAAGTGGTTGGCGAGGTTGTTGAAATTGGCCCTGAAGTAGAGTTTTTGCGTGTGAGCGACCGCGTGGCCTATCAGATGGATCAGTGCTGCTCCACACGCGGCGTTGAGCCGCCCTGTCGCCAGTGTGCGGTCGGCGCGTATAACCTCTGCGAGAATCGCTACCTGCCGGGGCCGGAGGCGGTCGGGGGTGGATGGAGCGAGGAGATGGTTGTCCACGAGGGACAGCTCTTCCTCGTGCCCGATAGCCTGCGCGACGAACAGGCGGCACTGATCGAGTTGGCCGCCGTCGCCACCCATGCCGCGCTGCGTCATCGCACACAGCCGGGCGATCAGGCGCTTGTCATCGGGGCGGAGCCGCTGGGATTGCTGACCATCCAGGCGCTTCAGGCGCTTGCGCCCAATGTGGCCGTCACCGCGCTCCCATTGAAATCCTATCAGGTGGAGATCGCAACCCGTATGGGGGCCGTGCGCATCCTGTACCCCGACGATAGCGAGGCGGGTATCGTGCGGCTGACGAACGCCAAGACGTATAAAAATCGGCAAGGCGCAAATTTGGTGACGGGCGGCTTCGATATTGTCTACGACACCATTGGCAACGCGCAATCGCTTCAGAGCGCGCTGCGCTGGGCGCGCGAGGGCGGCGTGGTTGTCTTGGCAGGCAAGCGGCTCAACCCTTTCACCGTTGACCTGACGCCCGTCTGGAACCAGGAGATCACCATCTTGGGCGCGCTGGCCCACGGCGCGGAAAACTGGCCTGGCGGCGAAGGCTACGCCGCGCTGGGTGGCGAGGGTGGCGGACGTGTGGGGACGTTCGCGCTGGCGGCGGCGCTGATGCGCGAACAACGCCTGACCCCTGAGCGGCTGATCACCCACCGCTTCCCTCTGCGCGAGGTACGCCAGGCGCTCGAAACAGCGCGTGACCACGAGGAGCAACGCGCCATCAAGATCATGCTGGATATACACACGGTTGCTTCCGCCGTGCGCAACCCCGCCCCGGCGCAACCCACAGCCCAACCGGCGCACAGCCGGTAATACAACCTCGCCTCCCATGCTGATTGACAGGCATATAGGGCCATGTTACGATTAGAGATGGCGTGCGCAAGGCGACATCGTGTATGGCGCCGCCCGTGAACACGCGAAACGACCCCCAACGGCGAGAAGGCGGCGTAAGGCAACGTATGGCAGAGCAGGCTGAACAAGAAGAACTCGTCACCCTGACGATTGACAGGCGCCAGGTAAGCGTGCCCAAAGGCTCAGTGATCTGGGCGGCGGCGCATAAACTAGGCATCGAAATCCCCATTTATTGCTATCACCCCAAGATGGATCCGCTTGGCGCCTGCCGCATGTGTTTCGTCGCGGTGGAGAAGATGCCGCGCGTCGTGACCGCCTGCACCACGGTTGTCAGCGAGGGCATGGTCGTCTACACGGATACGCCCGCCGTCAAGAAAGCGCGCCAGGGCACGCTGGAGTTCCTGCTGATCAACCATCCGCTGGATTGTCCCATCTGTGATAAGGGCGGCGAGTGCGACCTCCAAGACTTCACATTGCGCCACGGGCCAGGAGCCAGCCGCTTTGATTTGCGTAAGCGCCACTTCCTCAAACCGGTTCCCGTCAGCGAGAACATCCTGCTGGATCGCGAACGCTGTATCGCCTGCCAGCGGTGCGCGCGTTTCTGCCAGGAGGTCGCTCAGGAGAACGGGTTGATCATGCAGGAGCGCGGCTACCGCACGGAGGTGGGCGTCGAGCCAGATGCCCCGTTCGATAGCATCTTTTCAGGCAACGTGGTGGAGATGTGTCCGGTGGGCGCACTGACGGCCAAAAGCTATCGTTTCGTCTCGCGCCCGTGGGAGTTGAAGCGCACCCATAGCGTCTGCGGCTACTGCTCGGTGGGCTGCAACGTCAGCGTAGATGTGCGGGTGGATCGGCTGTTGCGCCAGTATTCGCACACCAACGACGCGATTGACGACGGCTTTCTCTGCGACCGTGGCCGCTGGACGCTCGATCCGGTGAACAGCCCTGACCGCCTGCGCACGCCGCTGATTCGCCGTGATGGCAAGCTGCAACCGGCCACCTGGGACGAGGCGATCAACCTTGTCGCCAGCCGCCTGCGTGAGATCGCCGAACGTGACGGCGCACAGGCCATCGGCGCGATTGGCTCGACCCACACCACCAACGAAGAGGCGTATCTCTTCCAGAAGCTCTTCCGCGTGGGCCTGGGAACCAACAACATAGACCACCATCACGGACGTTTCCCTGCGCCAGATGGCAAGGCGCTTCCCTGGGTTTGGACTGACAGCATCGCCGGGCTGGATCGCGCCTCACATATCGTGCTGCTTGGAGGCGACGCCTACCATCGCCAGCCGATCATAGACCTGCGCATCCGTCGGGCGATTCGCCGTGGCGCGAAGGTCTATGTGCTGACGCCTGAGCCGAATCGCCTCGATAGGCTGGCCACCGCCGCCATCCGCTACGCCGCCGGGCAGAGTGGCCTGATTGCGCGGACGCTGCTCAACGTCGTCCTCAGCGAAGGGCTGACGCGCGGAGCCTATGCCGAGGGACATGCTTCGGATGCGCAGACGCGCCTCTCCGACATCACGCAGGACACGCCGGAGCGTGTGGCCGACCTTGCGCAGACCGACGCCGCAGCGCTTCGCATGCTGGCGCGCGAGATAGCGGGGGCAACGGGCGCCGTTCTCCTCTACGACGAGATGGCGACGCTGGAGCCATCTCGAGCCTCGCTTGCCGCCGACCTGCTCGACCTGGCGCTGCTGACCGGCAACTACGGGCGGCGTGGCGCGGGCGTCGGCCCGCTCTTCGAGGATAACAACTCGCTTGGCGCGCGCGATATGGGCGTGCTGCCCGATACACTGCCTGGCTATCGTCCAGTGAGCGACACTGCGGCGCGCGAGGCGCTTGGCGCCGCCTGGGACGCCGATCTATCCGATGCGCCAGGGCTTGGCTATGACGACATGCTGGGTAGTGGCATGAAGGCGCTGTATGTGATGGGCGCGAACCCCATGCGCCACGCCACATCAGAGCAGCAATCCCGCCTCGCCTCGACTGAGTTCCTCGTCGTGCAGGATACCTTCCTGACGGAGACCGCGCAGGCTGCGACGGTTGTTCTGCCCGCCGTCTCCTACACCGAGAAGGACGGCACATTCACCAACACCGAACGCTGTGTGCAGGTGGTACGCAAGGCGATGCTCGAACTCCCCGGCGCGCGGGCCGACTGGGCGATCCTCAACGGCGTGGCGCAGGCGCTTGGCCTCGATTGGAACTACCAGTCGCCAGCGCAGATACTCGGCGAGATTGCGCGCACGGTTCCCCTCTACGCGGGCGCCTCGCGGAGGACACTGGGGCAGACGGGCGCACGCTGGCCGCTGGCGCCAGGAGCGCCCGACACTGAGGGACGCACGACGCTGGTTGGCTCACCCTATCTCACATGGGAGATGCTGGCCCAGGGTGTCGCGCAGGGCATACCTGCTTCGTCTGATCATGCGGGGTCGGGAGATTTGGCGCTGGCCGGTGGGCGTGCGGAAGGACAGGCATCATCATGAGCGATCTCGCCTGGTTTTTGGTTGCGGCAGTCGTCAAGAGCATCATAGCGATTGTCGCATTGTTGACGGCTTTCGCCTATATGACGCTGATCGAGCGGAGGGTGATTGCGCGCTTCCAGCGGCGGGTTGGCCCCAATCGCGCCGGGCCGTTCGGCGTGTTTCAGCCGTTGGCCGACGCGATCAAGATGGCATTCAAGGAGCATATCCTGCCAGCGAAGGCGTCGAGCTTCGTCTTCCTGATGGCGCCTGCGATCTCCGTCTTTGTGGCGCTGACCGCCTTCGCCGTGGTACCGCTGGGTGGGCCGACGCCCTGGGGAACATCGGCGATTGCCCGCGCCTGGGCGCCGTATATCGCCGATCTCAACGTCGGTATTCTCTACATCCTTTCGATCTCCTCGCTGGCGGTCTATGGCATCGTGTTGGCGGGGTGGTCGTCTGGCAACCATTACTCGCTGCTGGGCGCATTGCGTTCGGCGGCGCAGATGGTCTCGTATGAGGTAAGCATCGGCCTCGCGCTGGCAGGCGTGCTGATGTTCGCGGGTACACTGAGCATGGTGGGTATCGTCGAGGCGCAGGTACATCAGGGCATCTGGTTCATCCTGGCGCAACCGCTTGGCTTCTTCCTGTATGCCATCGCCGCCATCGCCGAGGTGAACCGCGCGCCGTTCGATCTACCCGAAGCCGAGCAAGAACTCGTCGCTGGCTACCTCACTGAGTTCAGCGGGCTGCGCTGGAGTCTCTTCCAGATGGCCGAGTACATCAATATGATCACGGCAAGCTCGGTGCTGGCGACGCTCTTCTTCGGCGGATGGACGCTTGGCGCGCTCAACGGCGTGCTAGGCGCTCCCTTTATCTGGTATTTCATCAAGGTGGCGTTCTTCCTGTTCGTCTTCATCTGGCTGCGCGCCACGCTCCCGCGCATCCGTTACGACCAACTGATGCGCTTCGGCTGGCAGGTGTTGCTGCCGCTCTCGGTCGTCAACGCGCTGGTGACGGCGGCTGTCGTCGCGTTTGGCCTGTCGTGGTGGGTCAGCGGCCTATTTGGGCTGGCCGTGCTGGTGATCGCGGTTGGCGTGTACTATCTACGGGCGCGACGCCGCACGGCAGGGCAGATGGAACTGGCGCGCCTGGACTTTGGGACACCCAACGCAACCGTCAGCGTCGGTGTGGCGCTACCCTCGTCGGTGCGGCTGGTGAGCTTGCCAGCAGCGAATGGCGCGGTTGACAGTGCTGCGGAGAAGGGGGAGCCAGTTGTGGTGGGATGATCGCGGCGGGTCAGCGCGGCGGGCGGTTGGGCGTGGCAGGTGGTTAAAACCGCAGCTAAGGGCCTACGCTCCGCTTCGGCCACAAAGCCCACCTGCGTGGGCTATACCGATACATCTTTAGTCCGCGAAGGCGGACTTCGTGGAGACGCCGCAGCGTCTCCCTTAGGCGCGGTTTCAACCGCCCGCCGAAACGCCACATACAGCAATCAATCTCCCCTTCCCACCTCTGGGAAGGGGTAAAGACGGGACAGTGGGGTTAGGTAGACACAATGGCGATGGAGATGATCAAGGGGTTGGCGACTACCCTGCGTGAGCTTGGCAAGAAGCCGACCACCGTTTCATACCCCGAAGAGAAGCGTACGCTGCCCGCGCGGTTTCGCGGGCGGCATGTGTTGCATCGCTACGAGGATGGGCTTGAACGTTGCGTCGGCTGCTTCCTCTGCGCGGGCGCCTGCCCGGCTGATGCGATCTACATCGAGGCGGCGGAGAATTCGCCGGAACAGCCGGTTTCTCCTGGCGAACGCTATGCGCGTGTCTTCGATGTAAATCTGCTGCGCTGCATCTTCTGTGGCTACTGCGAACAAGCCTGCCCCACGGGAGCCATCACGCTGGAGCGCATCTATGAGATGTCCAGCATGAATCCCGAAGACCTGATCTACCACAAGGAGCAGTTGCTCGAGCCGGTCGGCCAGTCCACACGCGGCTCGCTCGACGCATGGTCGGCCACACCTCCTGAGGAGACCAACACGCCGCTCCCCGGACGCCAGGGCTACTTCGATGGGCAGGAGGCGTCAGCCGCCGCAGTCGGCCAGGGCGATCTGCCGCCGGAGACCGAGATACTGATCGGGCGAGGCAAGCCGGAAGAATAACGCCGAAACGGCTAAGACGGCGAAGATGAGTAGGTGAGAGAAGGTTGGGAGGCGGTATGCTGTTTCAGCAGATAGCGTTTTATGTGTTGGCGGCGGTGGCGATTGGCTCGGCGCTTGGCGTGATCTTCTTCCGCAACGCCGTTTACTGCATGCTGAGCCTGATCCTCAACCTGCTCAGCCTCGCGTTCTTCTTCCTGACGCTCGAGGCGCTTTTCGTCGCCACAATCCAGGTGTTGATCTACGCGGGCGCCGTGATGGTGCTCTTCCTATTTGTGGTGACGATGCTTGCGCCCAGCTCCAATGATGATGTGACCGGGCGTGATCGTCTGCGCTGGCAGTGGGGCGCTGGCATTGGGATGGGCGTCATCCTGGCAGTGGCGCTCTGCTATGCAGCCTTTACGGGCAGGCTGGCGGCTGATGTGAAGGCGAGCGGCGCGGCCAGCCTGGCGAAGCAGGTGGCCAGCGCGGGGAATACGCAGGCGTTCGGGCTGGCGCTCTTCCACGGCTACTCGTTCCCTTTCGAGGTGACAGGCGTGCTACTGGTGATCGCTGTGCTGGGCGCGGTGGCGTTGGGGCGACGCTCCGGCGCAAAGGAGTAGAGAATCCATGCCACTTTCGGCCTATCTGGCGGTCAGCGCCATCCTCTTCGCCATCGGCGCGACAGGCGTCGTCATCCGGCGCAATCCACTGGTCATGTTTATGTCCATCGAGCTGATGCTCAACGCCGTCAACCTCTCGTTCATCGCCTTCGCCCACTTCCTCAACTCGGTTGAGGGCTGGATGTTCGTCTTTTTGGTGCTGACGGTGGCCGCAGCAGAGGTGGTGGTGGGGCTGGCGATCATCGTCTCGATCTTCCGCACGCGCCACAACGTGGACGTTGACGAGTTGAACTCGCTGAAGGGCTAGTGTTGCGATGCTGAACCTGACGCCATACATTCTGCTTGCGCCGCTGGTCGGCTTCGTCGTGCTGGGTCTTTTCGGGCGCATACTGCCGCGCGTCGTCATCTCCGTGATTGGCTGCGGCGTTGTGCTGGTGGCGTTCGCGCTGGCCCTCGCCGATTTCTTCTCGATGCTTGGCGTCGGCGCGGCCCATCGCGTCTCGGATGTCGTTCCCTGGCTCTGG
>JAJPIU010000025.1 GCA_021324535.1 Pseudomonadota bacterium | reverse complement strand
GCGAAGACCTTCCCGCATGTGACGGGCGTCTACCCTGGCGGCGTGGGCAAAGATGGTCGCACCTATTTCGTTTCATTGTCGTTCAATCAGAGCTACGATCCGGTGGCGCAACAGCTTCCTGCCCTGCGCAAGATCATTCCCACAGGCGGCCCCGCCAAAGCCTATATTACCGGCGGCCCGGCGGTAGACCATGCTTTTAGCGTCATTACCGAGGAAGACACCCGACGCGCCGAAGAGGCTGCGCTGCCCATCGCGTTGATCGTGCTGATCATCGTGTTTGGCGCGCTTGTCGCGGCGGCGCTACCATTGCTGCTGGCGCTGCTGGCCGTGCCAACCGCCCTGGCGATCATCTATGCCATCGCTGTCCACTCGACCACCAGCGTCTTCGTGCTCAACGTCGCCTCGATTGTGGGATTGGGCGTCTCGATTGACTACAGCCTTTTCATGGTGCGGCGCTTCCGCGACGAACTGACGAAGGGCCGCACGATTCGCGATGCGGTGGGCTGGACGGTAGCCACCTCCGGCGAGGCGATCCTCTTCAGCGGGCTGATCGTGATAATCGGCTTCATTGGCCTGACACTGATCGGCATCCCCTTCATGACCTCGTTTGGCATTGGCGGCGCGGTGGTCGTGGCCGTCGCGGCGCTGGCGGCGCTGACCTTCCTCCCTGCGTTGATGGGGGTGCTGGGGCCGCGTGTGAATGCGTTGCGTGTGCCGGTGCTGGGTCGCCTGCTTGGCGTCGGCTCGACCACCCACACCGTTGGCGAGAACAACGAGGAAGAGAAGACCGGCTTCTGGCATGCGCTGGCGCTGGGTGTGATGCGTCGCCCTGTGCTGATCATCCTGCTGGTGGGCGTCGCCTTGCTGGCGCTGGGCTGGCCGGTCTTCAGCCTGAACATCGGCACGCCCGACACGACCTCGCTGCCTACAAACATCGAGGCGCGCCAGGGCTACGACATCTTGACGGCGCAATATCCCAGCGCGACCGCCAACACACTTCAGGTGGTGGTACAGACGCCCGACGGATCGAACATCCTGACGGCGAGCAACCTGCAAAAGGTCAACAACCTGGAGCAGTGGCTCGCCAGCCAGCAGAACGTGACGGGCGTCACCGGGCTGACCATGTTGCCAACCTCACCCAACAGCACGGCGCCGACGCTCACTTCGGATCAATTGATTGCCCTCTACGCCAGCGGGCGCTACAAGGCGGTTCCCGCGCTTGCGCAGTTGGTTGGCGCGACGACAAACGGCGACACCACGCTGATCACCGTGGACACGAACGCGCCTTTCGATAGCACAACGGCGAAAAATCTGGTGAAGAGCGTGCGCGCGGGCGACAAGGCTCCCGCTGAGGGGCTGAATGTATACGTCGGCGGCGGCCAGGCTATCTCGATGGACTTCAACGACTACCTGTATGGCAACTTCCCGAAGGCGATCCTCTTCATCCTGATCGCGACGTACCTGCTGTTGCTGCTGATGTTCCGCTCGGCGATCCTGCCGCTCAAGGCCATCCTGATGAATGTGTTGTCGGTGAGCGCGGCCTATGGCGTGCTGGTAGCCATCTTCCAGTGGGGCTGGTTCTCAAACGTGTTGGGCTTCACGAGTACCGGCACAATTGACAGCACGATTCCGATCCTGATGTTCTGCATCCTCTTTGGCCTCTCGATGGACTACGAGGTGTTCTTACTCTCGCGCATCTTCGAAGAGTGGCAGCTCACGAAGAACAATCGCTGGGCGGTGGCGCGCGGCCTTGAAAAGACGGGCGGCGTAATCACCAACGCGGCGCTGCTCTTCGTAATTGTGACGGGGGCCTTCACCTTCACGCGCATCACGACGACGAAGGAGATCGGCCTGGGGATGACGGTGGCTGTGCTGGTGGACGCGACAATCATCCGCACGCTGCTCGTTCCGGCGACGATGCGCCTGCTGGGCCGCTGGAACTGGTGGCTGCCGGGGCGTCCGCTGCCACCGAAACAAAGCCAGGGATAGCCCTCACCCCACCCACCCCCTCTCCCTGAAAGGGGGAGGGGCTTTTTGCAGCCTTCCGAGGCGCACACAATAAGTACCGCCGCCCCTGGGCGACGTGTCTGGTTGGCGCACAACACGGCCATGCGCATGTGCGTGTACGCTTCCCTGATGTACGCTCTGAAGGAGCAAACCTCTCCCTTCTCCTCCTATCGGGAATGGGGATCATTCAGAGGAGGCGTGCCTATGGTAAACGGGCAAATTGTGCTGATGGGTGGGAACGAGTTTCGCGCCAACTGCGTGCCGATGGATCGCGAGCTGCTAGGGATGATCGCGCGGCAGCCAGTGCGGGTGGCGATTCTGCCGATGGCGGCGGCTCGCCAGGGGCCGCAACAGGCGGCGCGCAACGGCGTGGACTACTTCAATGGGCTTGGCGCGCAGGCATATCCGGTGATGGCGCTCAGCCGCCAGGACGCCGACGACCCACAGATCGTGGCGATGCTCAACGACGCCGACCTGATCTACCTGACGGGTGGCGATCCGGCGTATCTGCTGGCGAACCTGCGGGGCAGCGCGCTCTTCTGGGCCGTGCTGGATCGCTGGCGGCAGGGAGCGATGATCGTCGGGTCAAGCGCGGGCGCGATGGTTCTTGGCGCGGCGATGCGCTACGGGCACAGGTGGACGCCGACGCTAGGGCTGGCCGCGCGCGTGGCAATTCTGCCACATCATAATGATGCTGCGTTCCTTGCGTTGAGTCTGGTTGGTGTTCCGCCCACGCCATCAGGAGCAGCTAACACTCCTACTATGATCGGCGTGGCAGAGGCAACCGGCATCGTCAGCGCTGACGATCCGGGCGCCACCGAGATGGGAACTCACTGGCGTGTGGTGGGGGCTGGCACGGTGACGGTGTATACGCTACCCGCGCCGCAACGCTACCACGCCGGGGAGCGGTTTGTGATTACGTGATGTACAGCGAAGTAGGGGCAAACCGGGCAAAAGCAGCTATTGCGCGACGGGTAGGCTGACGGCGATTGCCTGTGATCCGCTTTCCAGTGAACTCAACCGCCCTACAGACCGGCAAAATCGTGTGGAATGCGGGTGGCCTGTTTGCAGCCGATCCCATCTGGCTGATCGCCGGAGCCAATGGGCAACAGTATGTGGTCGGTGTAGATGGCCATGCCTACGCAGTCTCAGAATTGCCAACGTCCTCGTCATAAACTGACGGACAGACGCGCACTAAAGACAGAGCAGGGCAGCGCGTTATGCTGTCCTGCTAGACGTCTGGCAAAGGACAAACCTCTTACCGTGTTGATAAGGGAGAAGAATGGGAGAGATGGATCAAGAAATCCTCACGTGCAGCCGATGGCGGCAAGTTGGAGTGTCTGCCCTGACGTTGGCGCTGAGCCTAATGGTTTTCGCCGGATGTGCAGCGACCACTCAACATGCGAAAGCGCCACAGACGACACCAGGTATCACAATGTTCGGGCCGACCCCTATCTCCTATGCCCCTGGTCAGTTCCAGGTGCTCAGCGGCTACCACCTCTCACCAGTTGCCAGCGCTGCACGACCTGGGCGCCTCGCAGGGTGCATGCTCCCTATAGGCTACAATACCGCAGAGGCGCCTCGCTTCGCGCTCAGCAATGACGCCGGACTGCACTGGAATGTAAGGGCTATTCCTGGCATTCCCGCTACCACGACATGCTGGCTTTTGGCAGATACTATACGCCCCGATACGTTTATTCTGCACGCAAGAGCAACTTTGGTAACGACCGACACTGGTCAACACTGGCGCCAACTCAGTGCCCCCTGTGGCAATAGCATAGACCCTTTCGCGCTGGTGAATGGGCGCCTGCTGGCAGGCATCTGTAGCTACGGCAGCGATCTCTCGCTCTCACGTCTGGCCATCACCACTCTGACCCCAACTGGGAAACAAGTCAACGGCGCATGGGTCACAGTCAATACCGATTCATTGGACATAGCGATTGGTGAACACAACGCGCTCGAAGGCTACGCGAGCGATTTTCAGACCATCACCCACATCTATGCGCTTGTCTCCACGGGCGCCTTCGGCATGACGCTCTACGCCACTACCGATGGGGGAGCCTCCTGGCGAACGTTGCGCTCCTGGGCGGATGTGAACCGGATGGCGCTGTGGACAGCAGCGCATGGGCAGGTCTTTGTGCAGGATATCTCCGACAGGGGTGACTCCATTGCCCAGTTTTTCTACAGCCGCGATAGCGGCGCGACCTGGCAGGATAGCGGATTACATGAACGCAACGGCGCCTATGTCTTTGTTAGTCCGCAGGGCAAGGTGATCGAGGATGTCGAGATCTCAGGGGAGACGGGTAACCTGTTCCAGTTGAACCCATCTACTGGCGTGTTCACCCTCTTGACGCAAATCTCGTTTGCCAACGCCTACGGTGGTGGCTTCACCCTGACGATAGTGGACGATGGCGCCCACTCAACCGTGATCTACGCCGACCTCTCGCAAACGGCAGTTATCCCCGTTGCGCTCAAATGAGGAGCATGGGGCGCTATGGCTACATGTTGGGCGAGAGATAACTTGGTAGAATGGCGGCTGAGTCAGGCGCACAACCCGCCGGGGATGGCGATACTCGCTATGGCTAGACAATCTAGCCAGCGATTTGGCGATCACCTTCGCCTCAAACGAGTCCGCACAGGCGGATTTTGTGGCAGAGCCTCGTAGGCGCGGTTTCAACCGCCCGCCTGCTCGCCCCACAACCGGCGCCTGGGGTAGAGCAACACGCGTCGGCCAGAGACGGCGGCGGTACTTGTATGGCGCCCGCTATCGGCTCAAGGAACAATCGTCCAGAAGGGAGGCAGGCGATACTCCAGCAGCTTGCGGCTGAGGAAGCGCCCGTTGTGGTAGTTGACCTCTCCTGAACGGGTAAGCGGCTCGTAGGTGTTCTCGATCTGCACGATGCGTTTGGCAGGCAAATTGAACAGCACAACGCCTGTGCGCACGGAGCGCAGGCTGGCCTCGCGCGTCACATCGTCCAGCACACGAAAGACGGGTGTCTCTTTGGGAGCGAGTATCTCAAGCTGTTTGTGGATGGCGCTCAGGTTATCGGGCAGGTTGTGTTCGTCAAAGACAGCCAGCCCGTTCACCACTTTGTCGCGCAGGCTGCGATCAAACGAGAGCGAGGCAGTGAGCAGTTCGTCGAGCGTGTTGGGGTCGCTGGCGCAGGCAGCCGTCAGCGCGTTCGCCGCCGAACAATGCGCGACAAAGCTGACGGTTCCCTTTGGCTCGACAACCGTCAGACGGATGGCGTCCAGGCGGACAATATCGGGGCGGGTAGGTTCATTCACTTGGGAACTCCTTGCTTTTTGTGGCTTCGTTTACGAGGCAGTGGCCTCGGCGGGTGTGGCAATGGTGGCGATCCCCGCAGCGATGGCCTGGGGGAGATTGGCCTGGGCGGCCTGGCGCGCCACACGGATCGCGTTCTTGATGGCTTTGGCTTTCGAGCTTCCGTGCGAAATGATCGAGACGCCGTTGACGCCCAGCACGGGCACGCCGCCGTACTCCTCGTAGTCGAGCTTCTTGCGCACACGATCAAACGCGGGTTTGGCAAGCAGCGCCCCTACGGCGCTCAGCGGATCGGAGGTCAGTTCCTGGCGAATCGTTGTGAGGATCATCTTGGCGGCGCCTTCCAACGTCTTGAGGACGACGTTGCCCACGAAGCCGTCACAAACGATTACATCGGCGACACCCGCATTGATGTCGCGCCCCTCCACGTTGCCGATGAAGTTGAGGCCGACGGAAGCCGCCGACGCTTTGATCAGCCTGTGCGCCTCCTGGGTCAGTTGATCGCCTTTGGTTTCTTCCTCGCCATTGGCCAAGAGCGCAATGCGTGGGTTTATGTCGCCGAAGACGGTTTGCAGATAGACTTTGCCCATCAGGGCGAATTGTAGCAGATAGCTCGGCTTACAATCAGTGTTTGCGCCAATGTCCAGCATAAACACGCGCCCGCCGCCCGCTGTAGGGAAGACGCCGCCAAACGCAGGGCGCTCAATGCCCTTGACGCGCTTGAGCGTGAAGATCGCCGCCGCCAGCACCGCGCCGCTGTTGCCCGCAGAGACGGCTGCCTGCGCCTTGCCGTCGCGCGTCAGTTCATGGCAGAGCGTGATGCTGTTGCGCCGCTTCGTACGTACTGCCTCGGCGGGATGTTCGTCCATCGCAATCACTTCGTCGGTATGCACGATGTCGAGGGTGAGGCCGCTGGTATCGTGCTTGGCAAGCTCCGGCGCGATGGTGGACTCCGGCCCCACAAGCGTCACGCTGACGCCGTATTCGCGCGCAGCCTGCACAGCCCCCAGCACAATCTCGCCGGGGGCGTAGTCGCCGCCCATCGCATCGAGCGCAATGGGCAAATGCGCGGCAGGCGCGCTCACCTGCGTGGTAGTGGTTGTCGTTGCTGTATCCGCCATACGTGCGCTCCCCCATCGTCTCTACACCGTCGAAGTTGGTGAAACATACTGCGTTTCAGTATAGCACAACATCAGGGAAGGACGGCGGGCATGGCAGGGAAATGCGTTCCTGGTCGAAGGAACACATGCGGTTCAGGTTGAGTTATGTGGCCTCGATGGCCGGTGTGCTATGCGACAATTGGGTATGGACAGGAGATCGAAGCCACTACTGCGTGCGGTACTGGTCGGGATTCTCCTCATAGAGCCGCTTGCAGTCAGCCGAGTCAAAATAAAGCGTGGCGCCATCCGGGGTGGTGAGCGTGTCCGGCGCGGAACGCTTGTCTACCATATTGCCGCAGACAGGATCACGCGCAAGATTCGCAGGGTTATCACCCCTGACATTTGCGTTAGGGTCGAGCGCATCCTGAACCTCTTTGTCAAGTTTCCCGTCGTTCGGATCCATGTGTTGGCCTTTCTGTTATGAGCAGTCGTGCTCTCGGTTTGAGATGGTTTAATACGACATTTGATACGACAAGGGAGGAAGCCATGTCAAGGGTTGGCAGGGAAATTGGTTACTGGACTCGTGCGCCCGTCGCTCTTACAGGCGATAGTCGCCGTGGTGGGCGTCTTCCAGGTAGCGCGCAACAAGCGTCGCGGCGGCGTCGAGGTCTACCACGCTGACCATCTCGTTGACCGTATGCACGTAGCGCGAAGGGATCGAGATCGTGATGGCGGCAACGCCCCCACGCGCCCGCTGGATCGCTCCTGCGTCCGTCCCACCACGCGGCAACACCTCCATCTGGTGAACAATGCCGTTGCGCTCGGCCACCTGGCGCAGATGCTCCACCAGCTTGAAGTTGGGGATGAACGACGAATCGAAGACCTTGATGGCGGCGCCCTT
>JAJPIU010000182.1 GCA_021324535.1 Pseudomonadota bacterium | reverse complement strand
TTCGCCAAAGGGATCGCGTCCGATATTGCCGACCGTCCACAGGCCAAAGGTAAACTTGTCCGCTGGCGTTGGTGTGTAGCTCTCGCTCATGGTATTCGCTGGCTCCCTTGTTTCACTATGCTTTCGGTTGGTGTCTTGACCGCGTATCAGCCTGTCGTATTGTATCATGTGAAAAGGAGGACACTGTAGCGAAAACACTCATCTATTTAGGTAGCCGTTCTCTAGCTCTAACCTAGTCTTGACCTTTGGCCGACCATTATGTTGTCAATTTGCCAACTTTGCCATTTGACAACACCTCAACTATTGTGTACACTTCTCATGTGCAACATATAGGCTTACCGGATGGGGCCAGTATTATACGGTACCGCTCTGGGGCTGCGGCTGGTACTGGGATGTTGATACAGGAGAAGTGTGGGATTATGTGTGTGCAAGAGCGTATTGAGTGCTGAGGCACACAGAGCGATGTACGGATTGAATCAACCACAACTTTGAAAAGGAGCGCATCCCATGCGTCGCCACACATCCCTCTTCACCACCGTTGTTGCCATAGCCATTGTCGTTGGTTTGGTCGCCCTGGTGACGACACAGCATCCTGGCGATTCATCACCTGCCCGCTCGCCAGGAGGACAGAGCGGCCCCACATCTGCCAACGTCCCCCAGTATGGACAGATCAGCGCAACGCTGACCTCGCCCGAGACGAACGTGACGTTTCACATCGTCGAGATCGAACGGAGCGCCAGTCTCTGGTTCTTCCATATTCACGCGCACAACAGCCAACATCAATCGGCTATGATCATCGGTCGCGATCACTATTTCGTGTTAACAGGCGCAGGAACCCCTGGTACTCCCGTTACAGCAAGCCAAAACTTCTTGACGCTTGTCACCCCTGCGCAAGCCGGACTGGCGCAAAGCGATCTGGCGACTCACCCAGCATTGGCTGCAACCGTGCAAAGTGGTAGCGATGCCGATGGCTGGCTGGTGGCAAACATTGCCCATTTCAAGTACACCCCCTATTCGATACTCTATGTTTATGGCACGGTGACGACTCCAGCCTGTACTAATCCGCAAGACAAGAGTACCTGCCATCCCGCGACGGGATACCGCGCCCTGGTATGGATGTTGGCTTGACCGTAGAACTACGACGCTATAGCAGCAGCGTAAGCGGCAAAGGCGGCATGGCTTGAAGGGCCATGCCGCCTTCTCATTTGGAATCACACCGATGTCTCTACGGGAGCATTAACTCACCACAAAATCTATGATGTGGTCGCGCTGCTCGAAGTCGCGCTGGCAGGCGGCGCAACGTGGCCCTGCAGCCGACCAGGTAAGCTCGCTGTGGCAAGATGGGCACCACAGCCGGGGGGCCAGCGCACGCCACTCCTCTGGCGCGTCTCCCTGTGGCGCGACCGCGGCGAGTGTGGCGCGTGGGCGCGTCAGCCCTAGCCACTGGCTTGGCCCCCACCAGCCGCGTCCCACCTGTTGGCCCACCACCTCGGCGCCATACACAATCGGGCGCGCCAGCGGTTGCGCAGGCCGGGGCACCACGCGCTCCCAGCGGCGGAAGTTGGCGACGCTGGCCACCAGCCGCGACGACCAGCCCAATCGTGTCAATTCCTGGCGAATGACGCCAAGGTCATAGCTCATATAAGGTTCTTCCGGGGTGCCAATATCCAGCGGGCGGTGGTCGCCGTAGCTTGGGCGTTTGCCATGCGCCAGCAGCCGCGCCTGCGCTAGCAGATGGTGGCGGCTGGGCACATCGAGCAGCCACGCCGAACCAATCGCGCGGCCCATCTCGGCCAGCGCGGCGTCGGTCGCGATGAGATGGTGCAGCACGCGCACCGTCATCCCCACATCAAATGCGGCGTCGCGGAATGGCGTATGGTACAGATTGACACGCAGGAGGAAAACCCGCCCAGAGTTGGCCGGATTGGCCAACAGCGTGCTTGCGGCGTTCGTTAGATTCGTCCAAGAATAATCGGCTAAAACAACATGGTGCGCGTACTGGAGGTACAGTGGGATGTTGCGCCCGAAGCCACCGCCCAGGTCAACCAGCCAATCTATCGGCGGCTGATGCGCCAGCCAGCGACGTATGACTCGCCGCTCCGCCCAGTTCTCGTAGCTGCGTCCGTTCCAATATGAGCGATAGTCGTAGCCGTCGGTATCGTAGTTGATGATCGGCGGCGACGAGGGCGTAGAGGATGTGGAGGCCGAAGGAGATTCCGATGGGAGCGTGGTCATACGGTGAGAAACCTTTCTATGAGCGCAGCGTTAGCCGAGTTATTTGTGAATCTTGCGTGTGATCGCTTTCGTTACTGTGTGACGAAAGAACCGCCACGTTGTTCGGGCGCATGAACTATCTTACCTATTGTGACATGCCTCGTTCACCCTTCGCCATCGCGCGCTAGAATTAAGAAAGCCATCCCAACGCCTATACGCCACCAACAAGGAGCCGTACACCGTGCAACGCCAGCCAGCTTCGTCCAGCGCCAACGAAGAGGCTCAATCCCTTCCTGAGCGCCCCTCCGTTTCTTCGCCAGAAACGCAGCCCATGCCCACCAATTATGCGGAGGTGGATGCGATCTATCAGCAGCGGCTCGAACGCTTCGCTGCGCTGCGTAATGAGTATAATCGTCAACGCTATCTGGCCGCGAATCTCGGCGTCATTCTTGTGGTTGCCACCGTCGCCGCGCTGGTTCTTGGTCTGGCGTATCACCTGATCCCGCTGCTTCTACTGATCCCTGTGCTGATAGTCGCTTTCATCCTCGCCTTCCGGCGTCAGGTGCGCCTGGATGATCACTATAACCACTATGCCACGCTCTGGCAGATCAACAGCGAGGGACCATTGCGGATGCGTCGCGACTGGGCGCAGTTGCCCCTGCGGCATCCCATGAGTAACGAGAGCAGTCCCTTTGCAGGCGACCTCGACCTGCTTGGACATGCCTCGCTACAGCATTTGCTCAATACGGCCACCACCCCCGCCGGACAGATTCGCCTGCGGGGGTGGCTGCTCAACCCGGCGCCGGTCGCCGAGATCAGGCAGCGCCAGGAGGCGGTGGCCGAACTCAGTCCACAGATAGACCTGCGCGACGAGTTGTCGCTCTTTGGGAGGATGTCGGCGATGACGGAGGGGGCATATGCGCGTTTCCTGGAATGGGCAGAGGCGTCGCCCTGGCTGGCCACACATCCTATCCTCAACGCGCTTACCTACATCTCGCCTGCGCTTGTTGTGCTCCTGGGAATAGCCCAACTGACCCGCTTGACGCCCTATCCGTTCTGGCTGGTCTTCATCGGGATAAACTTGATCATTGTCCAGACGCAGGGCAAAGAGGTAGACGCCGCGCTCGAACGTGTCGCCGAGCGCCAGCGGGTCTTTCAGCCCTACGCGGGTCTGTTCGCGCTGGTGGGGCGCCAGCCCTTCTCCGCGCCACTGCTCAAACGCATCCAGGCGGATCTGGCGGCGGGCGACCTCAACGCCGACGCTGAGATGCGCCGCCTGGGACGCATAATGACCTGGGGAGATCTGCGTCTCTCGCTGATCTCGCCCTTCTTACAATGGGCGTTCCTGTGGAACTTTCATATTTTGCGCGCGTTGGAAGGCTGGCAGGCGCGCGCCGGGCGGCGGGTAGGTGTCTGGCTGGATACCCTCAGCGAACTCGAGGCGCTGGCCGCGCTGGCCACGCTTGCCTATGATAACCCCACCTGGGCGACTCCAACCTTCATCCCGACGAACGCCAAAGCCAGGCTGACCGCGCGCAACCTGGCGCACCCTCTCTTGGCGCCGGATGTGGTTGTCGGCAACGATGTGAGTGTGGGGCCGCCAGGGACTTTTCTGCTGGTGACGGGATCGAATATGTCAGGCAAGAGTACGCTGCTGCGGGCGATTGGCGTGAACGTGGCGCTGGCGCAGGCAGGCGGCCCCGTCTGCGCGGACGAGATGTCTTTGCCACCACTGGCGCTGGCGACAAGCGTGCGTGTGCAGGACTCCCTGGAGTACGGCGTCTCGTACTACATGGCGGAGTTGTATCGCCTGAAAGATGTGGTGGAGATCGCGGAGGCCAACCAGCCTGATCCATCAGGCGAAAGCACGAACGGCGTGCGAGCAAAAACTGATGATCGGCGCATCCCGCTCTTCCTGCTGGACGAGATATTGCATGGGACGAACACCAGCGAACGCCAGATCGCGGCGCGGAGCATCATTCGGCGCCTGCTCTCGCTGGGGGCGATAGGGGTTGTCTCGACACACGACCTGACGCTGGCCGACGCGCCCGACTTCGCCGCCATCAGTTCCAACGCCCACTTCACTGAGGATTTCGCGCGCGGGCCGGATGGCCCCAGCATGCGCTTTGACTACAAGCTACGTCCAGGCATCGCTACGTCTTCCAACGCGCTGAAGCTGATGGAGATCGTCGGCCTACCCCTAGAGTAAATATGGCAGGTCAAGGCGCCTGAGTGCTGTCCTGTGGCTGATTTTCTTCGTCGCGCTCAGTTTCCAGCATGGCGCGGATGGCGCTCTGCAACAAGGGGACTTCGTGCTCGATGATGTCCCATAGGATCGTCATGTTCACCGAGAAATACTGGTGGATGAGCAGATCGCGCAAGCCCGCGATCTGGTTCCAGGGAACGCTGGGATGGCGCGCACGAAGATCGGCAGGCAAGTTCTTCACCGCTTCGCCAATGATCTCGAAGTTGCGCACAATTCCATCTACGCGCAATTCGTCATCCGCAAGCGTTTCTTGGGTGAATCCCTGCGTATACCGTTGGATTTTATCAAGCGCCTGCTGGATGTCCTCAAGATACAGGAGATAATCCCTCGGCATAGCACGCCTCCGCCTGAACCGTCGCTTGCAGGCGCGGCTTGAGATCACTGCGTAGCGCCAGATCAACCCGCCGCTGAAACAACGCTTCCAGCAGATCCTTTGCCTGCATATATGAGCGAAACGTCAGCATCCCAGGCGCGTACTCAACTACAAAATCCAGGTCGCTGTCATCTCGTTGCTCACCACGGACAAAAGACCCAAACAACCCTAAGACACGTACGCCCAAAGCCTCAAATTCGGTGCGGTGTTCAGCAACCAGCGCCAGCGCCTGTTGGGCGTCAAGTGGTTGCTTCGCTGTTGGAGTTGCAGAAATTGCCATAGATGAACCCCTTCCATCAGGTACGGGCGCCCTCGCTCACGTTATACCATACTGCGGGCGTGAAAAGGGCGCCCAACGCGCTGAAGCTGATGGAGATCGTTGGTTTGCCTGTGGAATAGTTACTGGACGGGCGCCGCGACGATGGGAACCTGTGGGCCGCCCTGCGGCTGGATGAATCCCGTAATGTTCACCTGGCTGTTGGCCGCCGCCGCAGGCACGGTATAGCTCAGATACAGGTTGCCCGTCCCATCGAGTTGCGTGCTGTCGGGCGTGAAGTCAAGCGTACAGCCGTCGCCGGAGCAGCCGAAGTTGATGATGATGTTGACGCCAGTGTTTTTGTAGTGGCGCGCGTAGACATGCAATTGGCCGCCCTGCCCCGCCGCCTGAGGACAGGGGGACATATCCCAGGCTACTCCTTGTTGGCCGCCATTGCATGTTGTAACGGGGTTTCCGGGAGTTGTGGTCGCGGATGGCGTGCCGGTCACTGTTGGCGAGGGCTGTGGCGTTTGCGAGTTTGGGTTGGGGATGGGATTTGGATACACTGGCGTCGGCCACGCAGGCACAGTGTTCGTGGGAAATGCGTGTGGCCCGCTGAAAGCGTTCGTGCCAGTGCTTGTGTTTCCCGCGGTTGGCCCACCTGCGGTTGGCGCGCTCGCCAGCGCGGAGGTGGTGAAGATAGTCGCCAGGCTGACACATCCGCAGAGCAGCACAACCGCCGAGACAGCAATCACAATGCTGGCAGTACGGCGATACTCCGCGCTCGTCTCCCAGTGATGCTGAAAGCGATAGATAAACTCATCCAGCGGATTCGATGCCTGAATCAGCGCCAGCCATGCGTTACGTCCGTTCGCCCCTCCTTGTGATCGTGGGCCGCGCGAGCGCCGTCGCGCCCCCGTTGGGCTTGCATGATTCCCCTGGTTGCCTTCGTAAGGATCAGAGTAGGGGGCAGGCAAGCTATACGGGTCGTTTGAGCCATTCGAGCCATATGCGTCATACGACCCATACGGGTCAGGCGCTGGCTGCCGAGGATCGTAGTCCATCTCTTTTCCCTCCCTGCATCCCCACCACACGGGTAGACACAACCGGCGCCCATACCAGCGCCACCGCCGCTTCCAACACTTCCAGACACCACTATAAGCAGTTTGCGCGTCGCGCCGCCTGCTCAGTGGGACTTCCGTGCTATTATGCGTTCTGTCGTACAATATCTGGCAATATCTGGGATGCAGTGTTTTTGCGGAATGGGAGAACGCTATGGAGACTGATACCTCTCAACAAAATGAGAGCAACGACACGCCCCAAAATTGGTTTGATGAGGCGCGGCGACTAACCGTCAGCCTCGTGCGGGTGCGCAGCGTCAGCCCTGGCGTGGGAGAGAACGCTTGCGCGGAAGAAGTAGTGCGCCTGCTTGGCGAAGATGATCTGTCAGGCGCCTATACGGCAATCGGACTCGATCCCATCGTTGGCGATCCCTATGAACGAAACAACGCCTACGCCTTTTTGCACGGCAAAAGTTCAAGGACGCTCGTGCTACTTGGGCATATAGATACGGTTGGGACTGAAGATTATGGGCCGCTGGAGCCGTGGGCTACTGAGCCTGACGAACTCAGTATGCGGCTCGGTGAGCTTGCCGCGCTCAGGCCGGAGATTCGCGCCGACCTCGAGGCGAACCCCGGCGATTGGCTCTTTGGGCGCGGCATCGTGGATATGAAGAGCGGCGTGGCGACCAACCTTGCTATCATGCGCCACTATGCCCGGCGGCTAGGCACAACCGGCGAACCGCCGCCGCTCTCGCTGGTGACGCTGGCGACGCCCGATGAGGAAAATGAATCGGTGGGCGTCTTGCAGGGCGTGCGTTTCTTGCAGCGGTTGGCTGAGGAGCATGGCTTGCAGTACGTCGGCGCCATCAACACCGACTACACCACCTCGGCCTATCCCGGTGATCCCAACTGGTATGTGTTCATCGGCTCGATTGGCAAGATGCTTCCCAGCTTTTTCGTTGTGGGGCGCGAATCGCATGTAGGCGATCCGTTTGATGGCGTTGACGCGAACCTGCTGATGGCCGACCTGATCCGCGACCTGAGTATGAATCCTGATCTGTGCGAAGCGGCGAACGGCCAGCTTACTCCCGCGCCTGTCACCCTCCGCGCCACCGATCTCAAAGATACCTATAACGTCCAGTTGCCCTTCGCCGCCTATTTCTACCTGAACGTGTTGACCTATACGCGCGGGCCGGGCGAACTACTCGCCATCTTGCGCGAACGTGTGGAGCGAACACTTGCCGCCTCATTGGCCGAAATTGCCAGCCGCGAACGGGGATGGCGTTTGCAAGCGGGCGAAACAGAGCGCGCCGAGCAGGTCACACCACGCCAGGGGATGACACTACCCTACGCGGAACTGGTGGAGCAGACGACGCTGCGCATCGGCAAAGAGGCTGTGCAGGCGGCGCTCGATGAAGAGTGGGCGCGCTGGCCCGCCACGCTGGACAAACGCGAACGTAGCCTGCGGCTCGTTCACAGGCTCTGGCGGCTCAGTGGATTACATGGCCCTGCTGTCGTGGTTTACTATTCGCCGCCATATTATCCCGGCGTGAGCGCCACTCCCTCGGCGCTGCATGAAGCCGTCACTCAGGTGATCGCTGCGCATCCAGATCTGCGGCTCACCATCCAGGAATATTTCCCCTATCTTTCGGATATGAGCTACCTGCGGCTCGATGCACAAGTGGAGACTGACGCGCTCGAAGCGAATATGCCCGTCTGGCGCGCGGAAGATGCGCCCCCGCGCCCCGGTTCATATGGCCTGCCACTTGCGACCATGCGCGCGTTACATCTGCCGGTGGTGGATATTGGCCCCTATGGACGTGGAGCGCACCAGGTCGGTGAGCGGCTGATGATGTCGCGCTCGTTTGGGTTACTGCCGCAGTTGGTCTATGAGACCATCGAGCGACTGGCAGCCTTGTAAACATACACGTTGTCTGAGATGTAATGTAGAGCTCGCTCTCTCACACCAGGAAGCAGATGCGCCCGGCGTGCTACGATAGGTGGTAGCAATCAAGGTAGCGTCAAAAGCTCACATTGTGACATAACCGAGACGAAACAATTCAAGCCAGCACGCGCAGCAGAAACGGATTACCCATGAGAAAGCCCTTAGAGAAAGCAAGCCGACCCACGCCACCCACCGCTACCGAGTCATCCCAGCATATGCAGCGTCTTGAGTCGCTTGTGGAAGGGCAATCCATCGTTCTTGAGATGGTTTCTCAGGGGGCGCCACTGTCACGCATCCTTGAAGAGATTGTGCGCTGGGTCGAGGCGCAGTCAAGTCAGGATGTCCTCGCGTCCATCCTGTTGCTGGATGAGGCAGGAACACATCTGTTGCATGGCGCGGCGCCCAGTCTTCCTTCCTCCTATAACGAGGCGATCGACGGTATTGCGATTGGCCCAGCCGTTGGCTCATGCGGAACCGCCGCCTTTACGCGGCGCTCGGTGATTGTAACCGACATTGCCACTGATCCGCTCTGGGATGATTTCCGCGAACTCGCTCTGGCGCACGATTTGCGCGCCTGTTGGTCTACCCCGCTGATCAACCGCACGAGCCAGGTTGTGGGCACATTTGCGATGTACTATCGCAGGCCCCGTTCGCCTTCCTCTGAAGACTTCCATCTCATTCAACTCGTGACACGCACTGCCGTACTTGCCATTGAGCATCAGCAAACGATGGAGGAGCGAAAGCTGCTGATGGAGCGCGAACGGCAGGCGCTCGAACAGGCGCAAGAGGCCAACAGGCGTAAGGATGAGTTTCTTTCCATTGCGAGCCATGAGTTGCTTACCCCGCTCACCAGTGCAAAAGCTAACCTTCAGATCATGGAGAACCGTCTGAATCGTATCTCTGCCGAGCCGGGTGGGGAGAATGCACAGCTGGCTGAGCAACTCAAGCAACTGCGGCTGCTGCTCGGACGCAGCGAAGCGTCTCTACGTCGGTTGGAAGGTCTCGTCCATGACCTGCTTGACATCTCGCGCATTCAGGCGGGCAAGCTGGAAATGCGAATGCAGCGCATGGATTTGACGGCGCTGGTGGACGACGTCGTTGATGAGGTGACCATTGGCTGGCCCGACCGTGTGATTCGGCGTTGTGAGGCGCTTCGCGCGCCTGAGACGCCCATCTGGGTGAACGCCGATCCTGACCGTATTCGCCAGGTGGTGACGAACTATCTGAGCAATGCTCACAAATATTCCCCAAGAGAGCGCGCGATTGATGTCGAGTTGGCGGTTGTAACAAAGGATGGGGAGGCTCCATTCGCGCGTCTGGCTGTACGTGACGGGGGGCCAGGTCTGACGCCCGATCAGCAAGCTGCCCTGTTTGAGCGATTCTCGCAGGTGGCGCATATCGTTCCACTTGCAGGCGTGACGCCGGGCTTGGGCCTGGGCCTCTACATCAGCCGCACCATCATTCAGCGCCATCTGGGGCATGTTGGGGTAGACAGCGCGCCTGGGCAGGGGTCAACCTTCTGGTTCACCCTCCCTATCATATCGAGCAGTGAGTTGTAGCTTCCACTTGACATGCTGCCTCCCATAGCGTATACTTGGGAATGTCACACCGTGCGGGAGTGGCGCAGTGGTAGCGCAATTGCTTCCCAAGCAATGGGTCGCGGGTTCGAATCCCGTCTCCCGCTCCAATCACCCTGCTGGAATATCCAGCAGGGCGTTTTTTTGTGGCGCATGCTACCCCCAGCGCACGCTGACCGTGAATACGACGATGTGCGTCACCCCATCCGGGCGCATAAAAGCCAGCGTGACGCGCCATATCCCGGCCATCGCGAACCTGGGATGAGCAATATAGTGGTCGTGTGATCCCAGCGTCGCCGAGACGCTGGGCGCGTCCATCGCCATTGTGGTCATCACCAGGCTCGCCTGGACGCGGGCATCGGTGATTGCACGATGGTGGGCATCGTCAATAGTGATGGCAAGCGTATTCGGCCCTGCCGCTGTCAGCTGACCTGAAGAGAGCGCTAGAGTCACGGCAAACCCATCGGTGCGAGCCACCTGCTGGGAAACCGTTGGCGCTGGTGGGAAGAAGTAGGCGCCCACCCCCAAATGCGCCCAGGCAAGCAGACAGAAGCAGAGAACGCCTGCGCTGATGATGCCTCCCCGCGCCAGCCGATCCTGCATGCGAGGCGTCACGCCTTTCTCTAGCGCGTCAGCAGGTATGCGGCGCATGTGAGGCATGTGAGGCATGGGTGATAAAGAGATATGTTGTGTTTCCATATGGTCTGTTTGCCCCCTTCCTGGAGACGCAGGCGTTTCCAGGAAGGCGAAAGGGAGCAGCGTACAAGACGTTCCCCCTTTCGCAATCTAAACCTCTGAGCAATCGCTGAGAGATGTGAATGCTAGGCGGCGCTGGGTCGCGTGACATTGGAAGTATTGCCTGTGGCAAAGAAGACACCCAACGAAGCCAGGGTGATCAGCAGGTGCAGGATGTTGTCTTCGATGTTGACGTGAATCAACCCCAGCACGGTTGTCCCCTGAATGAAGCCGACCACTGTGACCAACCCATAGACAATCCCAAAGATCAGCGCATAGAAGCGCGAATACTTCCCTCCAGCCGTGAACGCGACAGCCAGTCCCACCACGCCGGAGAGGATATGAATGATATTGTGGAGGGGATCGATGGCGAAGAGGCCCAGGAGATTTCCGTTGGGGGCCAGCGGAGAGACGAACCCCAGAATACCAACAAGCGTGAGTACCGCGCCAAGCACGGTTGCGTAGAGTTTCGCAAGATTGTTCATGGAGGAAACGCGCCTTTCTTGTGTCAGATGGGGACAGTGCGCACGCTCCACATGCGTAGTGAGCGTTGGCGTAGCTGTTCCCATGCAATGATGGCGGAGCGCATTCGCTTGTGGAATACGCCCGTTGACGAGTTGTCGAGCCATCCGAGACGGAGATGCGCGCTTGTCTCGTGTATCGGATTCACTACTTTACTACACGCAGGGCGCCTCCATTGGATGAAGCAGAAAGCGTGCGAGGGTGTTTACCGCTCGGCATGCTTCATGCGCAATATGTCCTCTGCGACATCTGCGCATAGAGCATGCGCGTCCATACTTCATGGCGCGTCCATACTTCATGGCG
>JAJPIU010000252.1 GCA_021324535.1 Pseudomonadota bacterium | reverse complement strand
GTAAAGAAGATTTGATAGAGCGCGAGGCCAAGCGCATAGGCGCGCATACGGTGGAGTGAAGATGGGCGCGCTGGCGCCGGTGTGGCGGCAAGCTTGTTGGGCGTTGGTATAGTAAGCGTGGGATCGAGCGTGCGCAGCGCCAAGCCCGTTTGCGCGCTGATAAGCGCAGGCAGCCCGGCCAGCCCAGCCGACCGCGCCATCCAACGGATAGCGGCGCGCTGGCTATACAGCCGGTAGAGCTGCGCGTAGCCGTTGGGCGTATCCAGGTGCGCGACTTCCAGCAGACGCAGATCGCTCCAACGCAGGCGGATTGGCGGGCGGCGATGGATGCGCCAGGTGATACCCTCCGCATTGAGCGTGATGGTGAAGGGTGTAAGATAGAGCGCGGCGCGAAAGCTTGCCCACAGACCAACAGCGCATACGATGACTCCAAGCGCGCTGAGGGCGAATAGGCCAGTAAACACGGGAGGAGCTAGCCGCGCGCCGATAAATTGTGTCTGATAGGCAAGATCACCATCCAGCGTCGTCCAGATGATCGTGGAGACATACGTGACGCTGACCACAAAGCCGACGAGACAGACCAGCGCCGCCAACAAAGCGAGCAGCGTGGCGCGAAAGCTGAGGCTGAGCGTACCGCTCAGTGTTTGCTCTTCGCCGATGGTGGGCGTGGCGCTGCCGATGTAAGGGGAGCTCGCCAGCGACAGGCGATCCTGTTCGCCGGAGATGGCCGCCAGCCGCCGTTGCTTGCGGTCGCGTGCGCGCATGGCCGCCCTCGCGGCGTATGAAGCGCACGCAACCAGGCATAGCGCCGCCACCACAGCAAACGCGCTAACGGGGGTGATACGCTGAACTATCGCGCTGTCAAACGGCATGAGCGCCGAGAACGCCCACACAATGAGCGCCGATGCGCTGGCAAGCAACACGCCAGCCAGCAGCAGCCTGATCTGCCAGAAACGATCCAGGAACGGTATAGCTCGCCCTCCTTCAGCCAGATTGTGATAAACGCTTGCCATCTGGCGTAGTTGAAGTGAGACGACCTGCTTCTTTCGCCAGTGGAGTCCGGCCTCACGAAAGGCGCATGATATGGCAAACGAAGACGAACAACACAGCGAGGAGACGCCACCAGCAGACGCAGCGCAATCCATTGCTCCGTCGCCTCCCCCGCAGTATATCCCAGACGATCCGGCGGCGTCTAGCCCATCAGTAACTACCCCCTCTATGCAGACAAACGCCGCCACAAAGCCTGAGCCAATGCGACGGGCGCGTTGGGGGCGTCGCAGCATGTGGGCGGCGCGTGTCGCGCTGGTGATCATTGCCCTGCTTGGGGCAACGCTCTCGCTGACGCCGTTCGGGCGCGCCGCCACGCGCGGGGCGTTGCTCTTCGAGCCGCTGATCGCCGCCGATCAGCCCACCTACCTGCAAGTCGTTGGCGAACCAATTCGCCACACCACAACAACGCTGTTTACACCGTATGATACTGTCTATCTGGATGTCTACGAGCCAACCACTCCCACGCCGCCGGTTCCCCATGCGCGCGAAGGGATCATCATCATCCCAGGCGTGGGCGACAACCGCCAGATAGGGCAGTTGATCAACCTCTCCGAGTCGCTGGCGCGCGCCGGGATTGTGGTGGTGGATATGACCACCGACATCCTGATCAACTTCACCATCTCCACGGATGATAGCGAGGCGCTGGTACGGACGTATCAATGGCTGGCTCACCAGCCTAACGTGAACGCCAACCACATCGGTTTCCTGGGGCTAAGCGGCGGTGGTGACCTCTCGTGCTTCGCGGCGGTTGATCCGCGTATCCGCGACAGCCTCGCCTTTCTCGTGCTCTTTGGCAGCTACTACGATGCCACCGACATGCTGCGCGATATGGGACGGCGGGCGATCCTGGTGAACGGCCATCTCAAGCCGTGGCAGCCGATCTTCGCGCCGTATGACATCCCTGGCTTCGTGCTGGCGCACGCCGTCGCCGCGACGCTTCCGCCTGACCAGGGCGACCTGCTGCTCAATGCGTTGGGGCCAAGCCAACAACTGCTTTCGCCCGCGCAGCTTGCGCAGGAGCCGTCTGCTTTCCGCGCGGCGTATCACTTATTGATCGGCGACGAGCCAGGCCAGGCTGACGCCAATATCGCCGCGCTCTCGCCTGCCATGCGCGCCGCACTTCTGCAACTTTCACCGAGCCGGATCGCTGCGCAGATACGCGCGCCGATCTACCTGCTGCATGATGTGAACGATCAGTATGTGCCCTATACGGAGTCGCGCGACTTCGACGCCGCGCTGACACGCCTGGGTCATCCACATCAATTTGTCGAGTTTACCATCTTCTCGCATGTGGAGATTCGTCCAGACCTGGGACTGGGGCCGCTGCTAGGCGACGGCGCGCGTCTGTATCGCATTTTATACGAGATTTTGCTGCCCGCGTCCTGATGGAGCTGAAGAAGGTTTGCTATGGATATGGGATCGATCTGGCTGACGGCGCTTATGCTTGGCGCGGGAATCGTGATGGGCGCGCTGGCCGTCGCCGCCCGCTTTGGGCTGGCCTCCGCTACGGGCATGGGCCAGGGCGCGCGTTGGAACGGCTGGCTGACGGTGGGAATAGGCGCGCTGGCGGCGGTGATTGGCGGCTGGCTTGGCGCGCTGGTGTTTGGGCGACTCTATGGCCTGCCAACGGCGCTCTGGGTGAGCGCCCTCTGTGCCACGCTGCTGCCCTGGGCGATTGTACGGCGGCGTAGAGCAGCATAGTTGTATGATCGGATCATATGAGTTGCATCGGAACCGCAGGCCACATTGACCATGGCAAATCTACGCTCGTCACCGCGCTCACCGGCATAGACCCCGACCGCCTTACCGAAGAGAAAGCGCGGGGCATGACGATTGACCTCGGCTTCGCCTGGCTGGCGCTTCCCAGCGGGCGCATGGCCAGCATCGTAGACGTGCCGGGGCATGAGGGCTTCATCAAAAATATGCTGGCGGGCGTCGGGGGGATTGATGTCGCGCTACTGGTCGTCGCGGCGGATGAGGGCGTCATGCCGCAAACCAGCGAACATCTGGCGATCCTCGATCTATTGCGGGTAAAGACAGGCGTTGTCGCGCTGACGAAATCTGATCTGGTGGACGATGAGTGGCTGGCGCTCGTGCAGGAAGAGGTAGCCGAGCGATTGAAGCCCACCACACTGGCCGATGCGCCCATCATCCCCTGTTCCGCCCTCACGCGCAAAGGCTTGCCGGAACTGTTGGCCGCGCTGGATGACGCGCTTGCCGCCAGTGAAGCCGCCTCAGGCCGACGCGACATCGGGCGACCACGCCTGCCGGTGGATCGTGTCTTTACCATGACGGGCTTTGGCGCAGTCGTCACGGGCGCCTTGCAGGATGGAACCTTTGCGCTTGGGCAGGAGGTAGAACTTCTGCCGTCGGGGAAGCGTGCGCGCATTCGTGGCCTGCAAACGCACAAGCAGAAAGTCGAGCGTGGGCAGCCGGGGAGCCGACTGGCGATCAATCTGGCGGGCGTCTCGGCGCAAGAGATTCGCCGGGGCGATGTCGTTACGCTGCCTGGGTTGCTCAGCGCCTCAAGCGCGCTCGATGTGCGGCTTGAAATTGTCGCCGATGCAGCGCGCCCTGTCAAGCACAACGCGCTGCTGGATGTCTACATCGGCGCGGCGGAGGCGCAGGCGCATGTCGCGCTGCTGGACGCCGATGAACTGCGCCCAGGGGAGAGCGGCTGGGCGCAGTTGCGGCTGGGCGCGCCGGTTGTCGCTGCGCGGGGTGATCGCTTTATTGTGCGCGTTCCCTCGCCCAGCCAGACGGTCGGCGGCGGCGTCATCGTTGAAACACAGGCGCGCCGCCATAAGCGCCGCGATCCCGCGACGCTCAACCGGCTGGAAACACTCGCGCGCGGCGATCCTGCGGAGGTGATCCTCAGCGCGCTCACGCCCACTCTCCCCGGCAAGCCATCCACCGGGCGGCCCGTCGGCTTGGGTGGACGCGACACGCAGGAGCTTGCGCAGATAACCGGCCTCCCTGCCGGTGAAATGTCTTCAGTGATTGATGAACTGCTTGCAAGCGGGCAGGCAGTCCAGGTGGGATCGTTGTTCTACGCCGCAAGTGAGTGGGGGCGGCTGCGCGTTGAGAGCGCGGCGCTGCTGGCCGAGTATCATATGCGCTATCCCCTGCGGATGGGCATGCCGCGTGAGGAGTGGCGCGCGCGGCTGGGGGTGGCCTCGCGCGAGCTTGTAGGGGTGATCGCCGCGCTTGGCGCCGCTGGCGAGCTTGTCGAATTCGCGGGCGCTCCACCAGATCCCTTCTCCGATAGAGAGAATACGTCAGCGTCAACAACGGGCAGGGGCGGCGCGTTTGTGCGGGCGGCGTCGCACTCGCCACAGATGACCGCAACGCACGCCGCCGAGGCTGAGGCGATGCTGGCCCGCTTCCGGGCGGCGCCGTTTACACCTCCCACCCGCGACGAGGTGGAAGCCGCGCTTGGCGGGGAACTAACGGCGGCGTTGATCGCAAGTGGTGTGCTGGTGAAGCTCAGCGATGACGTGTTGCTGGAACACACGGCCTATCTGGAAGCGACGCGGCGCATCCTGGCGCATCTGGCCGTCAACGAGCGCATCACTGTCGCCCAGGCGCGCGATCTGCTGGGTGCGACCCGTAAATATACCCTGGCGCTTTTCGAGTCATTGGATGAGCGGCATATCACGCATCGGCAGGGCGACGACCGCATCGCCGGATACGCCGCACAAGCGTATGCCGAGCGGCTGCGGGAACTGGATGAGACGAGCAAGAAGCATTGATAGGCATGAGAAGCATAGGAACAGCGATGCGGCGGCGCCTGAGGCTGGCGCCCAGGGCAAACGACACACACTGCCAGAGACGGCGGCGATACTTTATTGGGTACAGAAAAAGGCTGCTCCTGGGAGAGCAGCCTTATCTACCATACGATACGATGTCCGATGGTTGGACAGGCTCCGTGCGTTGTTTTGTGGCGGGCGCCCTATCCGAGGGCAACGCGCCAGCACAAGCGCATCAAGAGTACCTGCGGGTCTGTCGGTTGGCCAGATGAGCCGGAGCATGAACGGGGAGCCGTTCGCGCGCTTCAAGCCACATCACAAAGGATGGTATACTGGCTTCGTTGCCGACGCTTGACGCCAGGCTCTAGGCTCCGGCAGACCCTCTATGCCCGCTTGAGCGGGCGTTACCTGTCAACTTGAATCACCATTCCGAGGAGGCGAATCGGCTTTTTCATAGGGAACATAGGCAAGTTTCCTTTCCGTTTGTTCCACCTCGGTGTCGCGAGGCGTTTGTCTCGCGTCCCCTTACGGGAAGTACCTTTAGCTTACCACAAGACGTAACATATGTCAACCCCCCGCGCCAAATCCACTCAAACCCCAACAATCAATCCCCCAACAATCAAACCCATCAGACCTCGATCTGCGTGTACTGTGCAGGCATGGTACACTACGAACAGTGAAATGAGAAATTATGGGAGGTCACTCTGTGGCGATCAGCGAAGAGCAGCCGCCGGTATCCGAGCGCAATCCATATCCATACCCTGCGCCCGACGATTCATCTCTACCCGCTCTCTCTACGTCGTCACCGGACGGTGACGACGCCACAACGCCATGGTATCGCAGCCGTTCAGCTGTGCGGCTGGGGATGGCGGTTTTGATCGCGGGCTATCTGCTCTTCTGGGCGCTGACTGCGTTTTACACGGTCAACCCAACCGATATTGACGTGTTTTTCATGCCCGACGCACGGATCGCGCTCTCCAAAGGCTTCCTATACATCTACCAACTGCGCATTGGCCTCAATTATCCCAATGCCAACGGCCCCCTCAGCATGATCCCATTCACCTTTGCGGCGTGGCTTGCACAGCTTCACGGCTGGCTCGATGATGTATATATGCGCCGCATGCTGATCTTTGTGGTCTTCGCTCCCTTTCCGTTGCTGGTCGGCTGGGAGGGGGTACGCGCCGCCGACCGGCTCTTCACACGTCCGCTCACCGGGCTGGCGCGTGTCGTCACCTATGGTATCTTCGCCTTCACGCCGGAGCTCTGGCACAGCGCGCTCTTTTATGGGCACATGGAGCAGCCAATGGAGGTTTGGTTCGTGCTGGCAGGCGTACGCTTTCTTGCGGAACGGCGTGCAGCTCCGGCTGGCGCGATGATGGCGCTGGCCCTGCTGACACGCTCGGTAGCCTCCATCGTGATCATCCCGCTGACGCTTGTGCTGATCCGCGAGAGCCTCACCGCTGGACACTTTCGCTGGCGCGCCTGGGCTACCACTGCTGAGCGCCGCGCCAATCTTCTCGCGCTTGGCGACGCCGCATACACGCTTGCGCGCTACTTGACCGCGCTGGCGGTCACGCTCATTGTGGTTCTTGGGCCATTTTTGCTGGTGGATGGACAGGATACCATCTTCTCGCTTGTCACGTTCCGTAGCGCGCTGCCAGTGGGGGGGGGCAACGTCTGGAGCCTGTCGTTCACGGTAAGCTGGCAGAATATCGCCATGCAGTACGATAGCGCGCTGACGCTAGGGCTAGCGCTGCTGCTCTCGCTGGTTGTGCTGGCGCTGCGCCGCGACCTCGACTCGCGTTCGCCCGACATCTATGGCCTGCTGGCGCTGGTGAGCCTCTGCTTCCCGCTGCTCATCAAGATGTTCTGGCCGTACTATCTGCTGGAAACCTATTTCTATGCGGCGCTCTGGGTGTTGGTCAGCCTTCCCCAAGTGCAGTTGTGGTATCAGACGCGGGAAGCCGCCGAGCAGGCGGAGGACGCCTACGAGGGGTTGTTGCTGCGCTGGGCGCCGGGCTGGCTGTTGCCGCTTGGCGTCATCGTCTGTGCGCTGGTGGCGGAGTATGGCATCTCGTCAAACGCTTATGGTGGGTGGAT
>JAJPIU010000124.1 GCA_021324535.1 Pseudomonadota bacterium | reverse complement strand
CTATGAACGGCTGGCCACCACCTTGGTGGGCTTGCATGTTCTGGCCTTTACTTGTCTGCTGTTACACCAATTCATCGGATCGATGTTGAGTCCCTAACACGCTCTAGGCATTCTGGAGCGTCGCCATCATCCATTGTTGGGTAGGAGTCGTTTGGCCGTGTGGCTGGCTCTAACTGGCTCCTGCCTCTACAGAAAGGTTTGGGTACCTCGGTATGTTGCTGTTAGGACAAGTGTTGACCGGCTCGACGCAGACCATTGCCACCAAGAAAGGTGACCATCTGCAAAAGACCAAGCTCAAAGTCTTGGACTTGGGGCCAGAGGCGTCGGGTGGTGATGTGTATTGGATGGACTTCCTCGGCGAGGCGGCGTTGTCTGACGATGAACTCAGGCAGATTACCCGCCAGCAAGTCGAAGTCGAGGTGCGGCGCATGAACGCCTCGGCGGGCAAGAATGGCGGGGCGTACCTCAACGCCACGGGCGGGGCGATCCGCTTCAACGGCGTGATTGTCCAGCGGGCGTTGCGCAGCCAGGAACAACAGTCGGCGTAAGGGTGGCGCTTGTGGCGGGTGGCGTCGCTGACTCGGATCAGCGCTACTCGTCACATTCCTCCCCTTCAGACAAGGGGGTGTCATGGCTCAGGCACAACAGCGACAACGGATTCAGGCACAGGCATACGCTCAACAGACACAGCAGACGCGGATGGCTCAGGAAGCTCCTTCACCATCAGGACGGCTCGAAGATGTAGATGCGCATGCCTTGCCTGGCTGGGTCAACTTCATTCAAGACAATCTCTTCCTGTCGTTCCTCATCCTGGCCGAGGCGTACCTCTTGGGCACGCTCATGACACTGGGCTGGGTGGCCGACATCGAGGCTCCTTCACGATGGGGCGATTACCATGCAGTGGGGGTTGTGCTCTTCTTTCTGGCGGGCGCAATGGCGGCGGGCGTGGCGCTGCGCTGTTCGGTGAAGGCGGCGGCGTGCTTCACGCGCCATGAATGGGGCATGGCGCTCTTCAATTTTGTGGGGCTACTCCTCTTCTCCGGCGCAGAGATTTGGGCCTCGCTGTCAGAGCGGAGCGCCAACCTGCGTCCGACTCCGGCGGATGCGGCGGTCTTGAACCTGCTGGGGATTGGGCGTGCGCCGATCTCGCCGACCGTGGTGGTTGTGGCCTTCCTTCTCCCCTTCGCCTCACTCTACTACGGCTTCAGCCAACAGCATCGGCGCGACTCGGCGGCGGAGCGGGCGGCAAAGGCAGCACAAGAAGACTTCACCCTGGAGCGCAAGCTCAAACAGGCCCAAGCCAACGCGCAGATACGGGCAACGCAAGTCGCTGGCATGGCCGGAGCCTTCAAGGCGGGTGTTGGTGCGCTCCGTGGCGATCCTTCCATCTAGGCGGCTCAGCCTGTGGATACCTCAGCGTCGCCAGCGCCGGAGAGTGAAGAGCGAGAGGGGGTGAGCGCCAACGGAGCTACCCCTTTGGCTCCTCATCCACCTCAATCCCAGCAGACTCCGTTGGCCATGCGGTGGTCGCGCCAGCCGGGTCAGCGCCCGTCGAGCCAATCGGGTCAATCGAGCGGGTCGTAGTGAGTTTGCATGATGGCGCGCCGGTGGCCAGTGGTCGCCAGTGGTCGGCGGCGGATTACGCCGAACGGGATGCCGCGCTGGCGTCGTTGGGAGTACGTCCATTTCGCCGCCCGGCAGTTGGCTCGTCTGGCAGTCGGTCAAAGAAGAAGGGTTCTTAGGGGCGCGCCCCTAAGCAGATCCAGGGCGCTGCCCTGGTCGCCGAAGGCAAGCGTCGCAGACAAGAAGCGCCTAGCGTGGAGAGAGTGAGAGAGGGGTCTGTGGGGAGAGAGAGGGGACACTCGCAATGCAAGGTGTCCTCTTTCTCCCTACAGGTGCGGCGGTCGTCACCCCGTTCATCGGTCGCGGATACCGTTGGGGTGGGGTCTGCGGGGGCGGGGGGGTGGCGCGGCAGGACGCCGCGCGCCTGGGGGCTTACGAACACACGGGGTGGGGCTATCCTGCGGGTTCACCGTTCCCTGGCGTGACGGGTCTGGTCGCGTTGAGGGCGCTGTCCAGTAACACGCGCCCTCAGTAACACGCACCAATACGCGCCCTCAGTTTGACAGTTCCGGTGAGTTGCTTTTGTTGGTTGGCGCCCTTGTGTGTGTTCGTGGGCATGGTCGCTCACGGTGTTTGTTCTGAGAGGAGAAAGCAATGGCTCCGAAGATAGTCGCGGCTGGAGTGGATACTTTGATTGTGTCTGCCTCGGCAGAGGGGTTGCCAGAGGAACTGGTGGCGTCTCTTGACGCATGCAAGCACTTGGCCCAAGAAGCGGATGAGGATGTCGCTACAGAGTACACCTTCGCGGGGCAAGTCTTCTATTGCAAGCCACATGGCTCACAACGTCATTGGCGGTACATCTTGCACTGCCCTAGCCTGCATCTTGAACTGGGATTGGGCAAGAAGAATCATTTGGTCGCGCGGGCGCGCTTCTCGGCGGTGTATCTGTGGGAAGGTGGCGCGGATGGGGCCATCTCTGCGCTCTATGCGCTGCTGGTTGACCTGTTGGGCGGCGAACACTTCACCCTCCTCGTCTCAGAATTGCACCTGTGCGCCCGTGTGGCGGGCTGGGAACCGTCCCTCGAAGACGCCAACGCCTTCATCACCAGGGGCCACAACAAGACGCAACGCCTCGACTACGATGGCCCTGGCGAGGGGGATGGCGAGACAGACAGCTCTGACAGCCAAGAGAGTCAAGAGACAGAAACGGGCTTCGGTTTGCCGCCGCTCTCCATTCATCACAACGGGCGACGCTGCGCAGGCTTTGACTTCAGCCGGGGCGCTGCGCATGCCTGCTGCATCTATGACAAGACCAAAGAAATCAGCAAGTCTGGCAAGCAGTGGATGCAAGAAGTCTGGCTGCGCAACGGCTGGGATGGCGCCTCGCGCGTGATCCGCGTCGAGTTCCGCTACAAACGGGAAGCTCTGCATGAACTCGATGTCGAGGAACCCTACGCCATGCTCTGTCAACTGGCGGGCTTGTGGGCGTATTCCACGGCCAAATGGCTCAGACACACCATCCCGACGGATGATGCCAATCGAGGCCGTTGGCCACTCTCCCCATTTTGGGAAGCCGTACAGTCGGCTTCGTGTGATGGTGATCCGACGCCTGCGGTACGGGAACGCAAGCGGCAAGATGACCTGGAGCATATCTGCCAGATGGTCTCCGGCTGCTCCTCCACCGCACGAGCCTATCTCGCTGGGGTGCTGCCTCCCACAGATGGCGGTTCGGTGTTCCTGGGGTGGTTCTATCAGTGGATGCAAGATGACCTCTGGCAGCGCCACCGCTGTACCTTCACTGACATCTGGCAAGCGAAAGTCAAGCGGCTCGGTATTGTGGCGACGATGCCCACAACCTCACAGGAGGGTGAACACCATGCGTAGGCGACATGCGGACGTGCTGAGCCAGGCGATAGAGACAAAGCTCCTGCTCAGTGTAGATGAGGCTGCGGCTCTGATGAGCGTCGGGCGCTCTCTGGTCTATGACTTGGTGCGACGGCATGAACTTGTGAGCGTCAAGGTGGGGCGTGTGCGGCGTATTCCAGCCAAGGCTATCCATGACTACGTAGGCCGCCAGTTGGCGTGTGCCGAATAGGAGGGAAGGCCGTAATGGCTGGCAAGCGCGGAAACAGCGAAGGAAGTATTACCAAACGTCCAGATGGGCGCTGGGAGGCGCGTATCTCACTCGACGGTGGGAGGCGTAAAAGCCACTATGCAAAGACTCGGCAAGAAGCGTCCCGTTGGCTTGCTGAAGCCTTACGCGACCGGGATAAAGGGCTGCCTATCGTTGGTGAGAAGCAGACCGTAGAGCACTATCTGACGCAATGGCTCAAAGACATCGAGCCGACTGTAGGGCCGCGCACACTTCAGCGGTATGAAGAGATTGTTCGGCTTCACCTTCTCCCAACGCTTGGGGGAATCATCCTCTCGAAGCTGTCTGCTCAGCATGTCCAGGCGTTCTACACAGCCAAGCGCAAAGAAGGATTGGCTCCTGCTACGGTTGGGCGGCTTCATGTTGTTCTCCATCGCGCGCTGAATGAAGCCATGCGCTTGGGACTCATCCAGCGCAATGTAGCAACCCTGGTGACACCGCCTCGTGTCGAACGGAAAGAGATGAAGGTGTTGTCTCCCGCACAGGCGCGGGCTTTTTGCATGCCGTGGAAGGCGATCCCTTTGAGGCGCTGTATGTCATGGCGATTACAACAGGCATGCGACGGGGCGAACTCCTCGCGCTTCATTGGGCTGATGTTGATCTTGATGGCGGGTATGTTCAAGTGCGCTTTACCCTTCAGCATACAAGTGGGGAAAGCTATTACTTTGCTCAGCCAAAGACGAAAAGCTCAAAGCGCAAAGTTGCCTTGACGGGTGTCGCGATTGAGGCGCTTCGTCGGCATCGTCAGCGCCAACAAGAGCAAGCTGAGATGCTCGGCGAGGCATGGCGTGATGAAGACCTGGTTTTCACCAATCCGATTGGAGAAGCCATGCGAGGCAACTATCTTCTCCAACGTCATTTTGCCCCATTACTCAAGCGGGCGGGCTTACCTGCGATCCGGTTTCATGACCTGCGCCATACGGCAGCTACTCTGATGCTACGTCAGCGGATTCACCCCAAAGTTGTCTCCGAGATGCTGGGCCACAGTCAAATCGGGATTACGCTTGGCGCCTACAGTCATGTGCTGCCCGATATGCAGCAAGAGGCTGTGCAAGCATTGGATAAGCTCCTGGGGGAATAGGGGCTTAGAGTCTTCCCGTTATCTTGTCGTACTCGTTGTGCGTGCCAATCCAGAACCAGGTAATCGTATCATCATCGGTTGCGCGGCCTAAGACGCGATACTGCTCATTCACGCGCGCCGAATAGATAGGGACTTTGGTTCCGTGGATGCGCTCAAAGTTGAGGCCATGCGCTGCCGGGTTAGCCTTGAACTGGCGATAGGCTAGACGCGCTTGACGCCGCACGGATTCGGGCAGTCGCTCGTAAAGTGCGCGAAACTGCTTTGTCGTGCGTGATTACATTGCGCGTCAGCCCCCGCTTTATCTTCTGCCTCATCAGCGGCCAGCAACTCATCAAGGTCTTGCGTTTCGCCGCGTAGATACTCCTGATAGGTATCCTCCGCCATCGCCTCCAAAGCTGGGAGTCGCTGTGGGTCATTCAGTAATTCCTCCCAGCGCGCATCGCCATCAATGACCTGATTGACCGTAGCGGCAATAATGGCTTGCTCTTGGGGGCTTTGCTGGGCAGCGCGCTCCATCGCCTGGCGTAGTTCTTCAGTCATCATACAGGAAACCCCCTTCAGTAGGATACGCTGAGTATTCGTTCACCCGTAGCATACCGCATAGAACAACAAAAGCAAAGGGTTCGTAGCGTCGTAGGGCGTTGGCGTCACGGTTGGCGTCAAAGCTGGCTGGCGGCGTGCTTCTCGCTTTTATGTGATACGCCGCCTGCCAGTCACAAAGCCTGAAAATATGGGCATGAGTAAGACAAACAAAAACGCTCACCGGATGTGGTGAGCGCCGAAAATGGGGAATGGTAGCGACGAGTGGATTCGAACCACTGACACGGGGCTTATGAGTCCCCTGCTCTACCCCTGAGCTACGTCGCCAAAAAGTTTCCCTGGCGGGAAGCCAGGGAGAATTGGTAGCGGGGGCCGGATTCGAACCGGCGACCTCCGGGTTATGCGTACCACTACAACTTTCGCTGCCCGGCGAACCGGTTTGTAGTCTGGACTTTCCCTTCACCCTCAGCGTTACCTGTTAGGGGCCTCACATCAAGTCTCTACACGTTCTCTCAAAAGTCTTCACCTTCAAGAGCTTCGCTCGGGATTACCCTGCCAACGGCTTCCCCGAATTTGTGAGGTGTTCGTACAGAAGTTTCCCTCTGCACAGCCCATTGTGAAATCAGGCTCCAAGCGCCACGATAGTCGGCAGACTTTGGTTTTCGTTGACGCTTATCGGCTTCGACCAGATGAACTTCACTGCCGTAGCTGATGAACACATCGCACGGAAAAACATAAAACACATCAATGTCTTCGATGTAAACCAGAGCGAAGTCAAAATCTTCAAGTGAGTAAGCTCCGCGAATCATAACTCGACGATTCGTCTTGGTTTGCCGGTTGTCAACGACATAATTGCCTGACGGATTGTCGAACCAAGCTGACTTTACCTGAATCTTGACTAGAGCGCCTTCCACGTCAAAAACAAGATCATATGGTAATCTGTCTCCGACCGGCTTTAGCACTCCCCAGCCATGCTTCATGGCATGAAGAATAGCTGCTTGCTCTGCAATGTCTCCCTTAAGTTTTGTGTCCATTTACCTGACTTCACGGAATTGAGCCCGACGAGCTAACCACTGCTCTACCCCGCGTTGCATGTATGAGTATAGCGCATCGGGGAGGCTTTGTCAAGGGCGACACATCAACCTGCGCGATACGCATACGTACCACAAAGTACCACATCCCCAATGGGCTAAAGGTCGCCTCCGGCTTGACGGCGCCTGCGTTTTCCGCTATAACGATCATCGTACCGGCGCCTGTGGAGTCGCGATTTTCTGGTCTCATTCGCACCTCTCTCACTTCACAGCCGTCGGCTTTTTTTACTACCGCCTCCCACCATAACGCCAAATACCCGCAGAGCTTCCCAGTAGTGCTACACTGTAGCCAGAACCTTTTCATACCTCGCTTTCAGCGCGATAAACATTTCTAGAAGGCCAATTCCCAATGGGTGAGCATGATCCAACCGATACACAACACCAACCGCCCGCCGAGCAAGCAGCCTCGCCACAGCCGGAGCCGCCCGGCGATCAGCCCACTACGCCCGCAGAATCTCCGACGGCGCCTGCTCTCTGGCGGCTGGCAGGGGAGACGCCCATCGCGCCCGCAGCGCCGCCCATCGCTTCCAAAGGAACGCCAGCAACATCAGGCGTGCAGCCAGTCCAGGCCGACCGGCCTGAGGGAGCGCAGACGCTGCCTGCCATCTCTGGCGCAACGCAACAGGGGGGCAGTGTACTGGGCCAGCAAGCGCCCACGCCTACCCAGCAGCCCACAGCGCCCCAACTGCCGCAGACGTCCTCTTCGGGCCAGCAGCAAATCCCGTATCATCCAGTCTATCCGCCCTATCCTGCGTATTCCTATCCAGGGTATCCAGTGCGGCCAGGATCAGGAGCCGTTGCACAACCAGGGGCGCCTGGCGCCCCATATGCAGCGCCACAAGGCGCCTATCCTGCCTATCCGTATCCCTCGTCGTATCCGCCAGTAACGCCTGCGTCTGGCGTGAGCGGAGCCGTTGTCCCGCCGCAACCCCAGGCGCGTCCCGGCCAGTATCCCTATCCGCCATATCCACAGCACTATCCCCCGCAGTATCCCTATCCGCCATATCCACAGCACTATCCCCCGCAGTATCCCCAACCGGGGCAGCCTGCGTATCCGGTCTATCCGGTCTATCCTTCCTATCCCTACCCTTATCCGCAGCCAGGGTATCCTTATCCTTACCCGTATCCCTATGGCGCGCAGCCTCTGCCGCCAGCGCCCAAACCACCCAAGCCACCTAAACCACCCAGGAAACCCATCAACAAAAAGCCGTTTATCTATTCAGGCGCGGGGTTGGTGGCGCTGCTGATCCTCTCGCTGATCAGCCTCGTGATCTACTCGTTCGCCAGCGGAACAGGCATTCGGCTCGGCCCGGTGACAATTGGCCCCACCGAGCAGATCAACGGGGTGGTCTACGGACAGGACATTCACGCCTTCTTACAGGGGCGTTTCGCTGCGTCGCCCCTCGCCGCGACCATCACCTGCGGTGGCGTCAGCGCGCAGGCAAACGGCCACGGCGCCTTTATGGTCATGGCGCCTGCCGCCAAACAGGAACACTGCGTGGCCAGCGACAACGACTATGCGCCCGTGGCGGTGACGGTGGCTGGCGACGGCAGCCACCCGCTTACCATCAACTTTGGCCCCGCGCAGACGCGAACCTGTAGCGCCAAGGCCAGCCATTCCTACACCTGCGCACTACTTATGCTGGCGCCATCTCTCTTGCATGGATCGGTCGTTGACGCCGCCACAGGCCAGCCTATTCCTGGCGCCACCGTCACCTGCTGGAACGATGGCCCATCGGTTGACAACAGCCAGACGGATGCCCATACCTACAGCACAACCGCCGACGCGAACGGGAGCTATACCCTGCGGAATCTGCCACCGGATCGCTACGCCTGCATCGGCAACGCTGAGGGAGGGCTGAATCGTGTCACTATTGGCCCAGGCCAGAGCGTGCAACTCAACATCGCGCTCTGCACCAGCAATTGTCCGGGTGTCAGCTATCATGGCGGCTCGGTCATGCACACGATGACGGTCTACCTCGACTTCTGGCTGCCCGCCGGGTATCATTACGAGCCAAGCGGCAGCGATGCGCGCTTCGAGCGGCTCATCGAGCAATATTTCAAGGATGTCGGGGGCACATCATTTTATGGCCTGCTGACCCAGTATTGGGATCTCAGCGGTCCGGTGCGCAACTCTGTGACGTTGAGCGGCGTTTACACCGATACTACGCCGTATCCACATGCCGGAACGAATAGCGATCCCATCACCGATAGCGATGTGCAGGCGTCAATTCAACGTGCGATTTCGGCTGCTCACTGGAACGACGACGGCATACATGATGAGGTGTTTGTCTTCACTGGCTACGGCATCCAGGAGTGTACAGGTGGCTTCGAGAACGGCTGCTCGTTTCAGCAGAGCGGCAATTCCAACTCCTTCTGCGCGTACCATACCACCAGCAATTTTGGCACCATCTACGCCTACGCCCCCGATGTGCCTGACTGTAATTACCTGCCTACCTTCGACGCCGGGCGAGTCCCCTATGGCGATCAGATCGTCTCGGCGATCACCAGCGCCGTCTCGCACGAGCAGTTCGAGTCCGTGACCGATCCCAATGGCGACGGCTGGTTTACCGACAAACAAAACGGTGGAGAGATTGGCGATCTGTGCTACACCTCCTTTGGTTTCACCAACGAGCAGGGCGGCACTGTGACGCTTGCGCATGGGCATTCCTATGCGCTTCAGGAGGAATGGAGCAACGCCGCGAACGCCTGCGCTTATAGTTAGCGGAAATGCTGCGCGAGGGAAGTAAAAAGCCAGGAGGCGCCTCAAACCTATCGAGGCTCTCCGGCTGGATGAGTGTGGCTATCGGCGCCTCTCCCCATGCTCAAAGGGAGCATATTTTTTCGGCAATTTGGACGATTTAGGGCAAGCCGCCAACATAACAAGGCGCCTTCTATGAAACTTCCAGATGGGCGTCTTCGTAAAGTGAGAGCGATTTCATAACAGCGCGTGGCGGTTATCGGACGAGATTGTCTCTAGCGAGCAGCGCCAGAGGCGCCGTTCGCTCTGTGGCGCGCCATGCCAGCGTGACAGCGACACGTAGATACATTCCACACTCACCCACAAGAAGGCAGGTTTCCTATGGGGCAGCCTCCATCCGGCCAATATCCGTCAGGGACAACCGGCGCTGCATTCTCCGAGTACCCGAATTATCAGACTTACCAAGCAACATCATCGGTTCCTCCTGCTACAGCCATTCCTGAGCAGGGTATGACGACAACCGGCTACCGCTCGACTGCATTACCGGCGCAGATCAACCAGCCCCCTGCCCCGCCAGAGCAGCCCCGCCGCAAACGCAGCAAAGGCGCAATCGCCGCTGGCATTGGCGCGTTGACGCTGGTTGTGCTTCTGTTGATCGGTGTACTCGTCTATACTTTTGCGGGAACAACAGCTATTTTCCTTGGCCCGCTCACGCTTGGCCCACAGGAGCAGATCAGCGGCGTCATCCAGGGGCAGAATCTGGCGCAGCGCATGCAGGGCTATAACACCATCAGTCCTATCGCCGCGACCATCACCTGCGTCAGCCCACATCGAACCGTCACGGCGAAGGCCAGCGCAAACGGCTCGTATTCGCTGACCATCCCCGCCGACAAGAACTACACCTGCACCGTCTCGGCGCCGAATTACCAGCCGGTCAAGGTCACGCTCACGGGTAAGGGTCACACACCGCTCACACTCAACATCGGCGGCTCGAACGCTTCAGCCGCGTGCGGCGCAAGCGCGACGACGGTGTGCGCCGCGCTGACGCTGATTCCGGCGAGCGTACACGGCACAGTGACCGATAAGGTGCTGGGGTCGGGCGTGGCGAATGTGCAGGTGACATGCTGGAACGACGATGCGGCGCTGGCCAACAGCACACAGAATCCCACAGCCTATAAGACGACCACCGACAGCAACGGCAATTACACGATGGGCAATCTGCCGCCCGATAGCTACGCCTGCGAGTCCGACAATTCGGGCACACTCCACCGTTTCACCGCCAAGCCGGGCCAGCAGATCGCCCAGAATATGGTCATCTGCACGACGCAACATTGCCCAGGCGTTCAATACGAGAACGGGCCGGTGATGCACACGATGACAGCCTACCTCGACTTCTGGCTGCCCGCCGACCAGACCTATGAAACGGCGATTGGCGACGACAACCACTTTGAGGGTCTGATCGAGCAGTATTTCCGCGACATTGGTGGCACGCCGTTCTATGGTATGCTGACGCAGTATTGGGACAACAATGGCCCTATCCGCAACTCCGTGAAGTTGGGCGGTGTCTATTTCGATACCACGCCCTACCCACACGGAGTCACACCCGAAGTCACACCTGTAGCGCCCACCGATAATCGTGCGCTGCAAGACAAAGACGTCCGCGCATCCATCACGCGCGCGTTGAACGCGACCCACTGGAAGAACGACGGCAGAACCGATGAGATATTTGTCTTCACTGGCTTCGACATCCAGGAGTGCTATCAGGGACAATGCTCGTCGAGCACCTTCTGCGCCTATCACGACTCGACGAACTATACGGACGTGAGCAAGAACATCATCTACGCCTACGCGCCGGATGTGTCGTTCTGTTATGCCACCACCCTCATCTCATATGTCTCGTCGGGAGCCTTCCCGTACAACGACATCACTGCCGATTCGGTGATCAACGCAATCTCGCATGAACAGTTCGAGTCGGCCTCCGATCCGGTGCCGAATCTACAAGGGAATCCACCCAATCTGACGGGCACCGGTGGCTGGATTCAAATCACCACCGGCCAGGAGATCGGCGATTTGTGCGTCCAGAACTTTGGCCCAACCGACGCCAATGGCGCGACGGTCAAGCTGGCGCACAACAACTCCTACCTGATTCAACAGGAATGGAGCAACATCGCCAACGGGTGTACCTACAAGTGACGCCCTCTGTCGCCGTCCTATTCCCCCTCTCCCCAGTAGGAGAGAGCGGGCGGCGCGCAGGCGTATTTGCTACACCAAACCTTGTCCTAACATCATCAGCCGCATGGCGCGCCGCGTCGCCGCTTCCACAAGCTCCGATGCGCGCGCCATGCTTTCTTCTTGCGTCAGCGGCCCATCGGGCAGTGGGATCGCTACGTCAATCCCCAGGCGCGCCAACGCAGCCTCATCGGCGCGCAGGCGCCCGGCCAGCACGATCACCTTCGCTCCCACTTGCCGGCCAGCTTCCGCCACCGCGCCAACCGCTTTCCCGTACGCCGTCTGCTCGTCAAGCTGGCCCTCCGCTGTGATGATCAGCGCCGCGCCTTTGACGACCTCACCAAAGTTCAGCGCATCGAGTACCAGTTGCGCGCCGGGAAGTAGCTCGGCCTGCGTAAACGCCAGCAGTCCCGCGCCCAGGCCGCCAGCCGCTCCCGCGCCCGGAACATCTGCGACATCCTTACCGAGGTCGTCCCTCAGCCGTTCGGCATAGTTTGTAAGCGCATGCTCCAATTCCATCACTACTGTGGGAAGAGCGCCCTTCTGAGGGCCGTATACCATCGTCGCGCCTTTCCGCCCCAGTAGCGGATTCGTCACGTCGCACGCCACGCGTATCTTCGTCCTCTGAAGGCGCGCATCCATCCCTGAAACATCAATGTGCGCCAGCCCCCACAGTGGCGATCCGCCGGGGGGAAGTTCGTGCCCATCTCTGTCAAGCAATCGCGCGCCAAGCGCCTGCGCCATCCCTGCGCCGCCATCGTTTGTGCCGCTGCCGCCAATCCCGATGATGATCTCCTGGCAGCCCAGATCGAGCGCCGCGCGGATCAGTTCCCCTACGCCGTAGGTCGTGGTCTTGCGAGGATCGCGCCGACCCCGCCAGGTAAAGGGAACGAGCGTCAGTCCAGCGGCGGCGGCCATCTCGATCACGGCGGTTCGCTCGGTCGTTTTCTCTGTCGGCCCCAGCAAACCAAATACCGCATCCACCGGCTTGCCCAGCGGCCCCGTCACTCGCGTGCTACGCATCTCGCCATGCGTGGCGGAGACAAGCGCGCGCACGGTTCCCTCGCCGCCATCTGCCACCGGCATGCTCACCACCTCGACATGCTGCTCATCGGGATAGACCGTGCGAATGGCGCGGGCGATCACCTGGGCGACCTCAGGCGCATCCATGCTCCCCTTCAATGCCTGGGGAGCAACCACGATTTTCATGATGATTGCCTCTGCAACATCTTCACACAAGCGTAGGCAGTATCGAGATGCGGCGTCGGTAACTCAAGCAGACGGGCAAGCTCGACCACAGCGCCCACCATCGGCTCGATCTCCATCGGGCGGCCTGCCTCCAGGTCTTGCAGCATCGAAGTTTTGTGTGCGCCGACCTTGCCTGCCCCCGCCAGCCGCTTCTCGATGCTGAACGGCACGATCACGCCCAGCCCTAGCGCCACGCTGTTCACTTCGGTCATCATCTGGCGCGCCACCTCGCAGAGGTCAGGATCGGCGACGATCTCGCTCAGCGTCGCCTGCGTCAGCGCGCTCAGGGGATTGAAGACGGTGTTGCCCAGCAGCTTCAGCCAGATGTCGGTGCGTATCTCCGGCGTGATCGGCGCCTTCAGTCCGGCGTTTGTCAGCGCCGCCGAGATGGCGCGCACACGCTCGGTCTCGCTGCCATCCGGCTCGCCCAAGGTGAAACGTGTTCCCTCCACATGCTCCACCACCCCAGGAGAGACAATGCGTGTGGAGGGCCAGACGACACAGCCGACGATGCGCTCCACCGGCAGCAAGCGCGACAGCTCACCACCGGGATCAACACTGCGCAGATGCGCGCCTGCCAGCGGCCCCTTGTATCGCTCGAAATACCACCAGGGGATGCCGTTCTGCGCCGTGACAAGCGTGGTTTCCGGTCGGAGGGCGGCGGCAAGGGTAGGCGCGATTGGCGCGACACTGTGCGCCTTCACCGCCAGGATGGCGACATCCGCCGAGGCGACAGCAGCTACGTCATCGGTCGCCTGGGGATGTGCGATGAACTCCTCGCCGGTCTCCGCCTCGATCACCCGCACGCCCTGCGCCTGCATCGCCGCCAGGTGCGAGCCGCGTGCGATGAGGGTGACATCCTCGCCACTGCGCGCAAGCATAGCGCCCAGATACGCGCCTATCGCGCCCGCGCCGACAATTGCAAATTTCATGTGTTTTCGCCTCCCTTTCTCGTTGGTATCATATACTTTAATCGCAGAGAAATGGCATATGCAGCAATGTTGCAATCAATAGGGAGGCGAACAATGGGAAAAGCGCTCGATGGCGTGCGGGTGCTGGATATGACGCATGTGCAGTCCGGCCCGTCGTGTACACAGATTCTTGCGTGGCTGGGCGCCGATGTGATCAAGATCGAGCCGCCGACCGGAGACATCACACGCGGGCAACTGCGCGACCTACCTCATGTGGATAGCCTCTATTTCACGATGCTCAACGGAAACAAGCGCAGCCTGACGCTGAACCTGAAACACCCCAAGGCGAAGCAGATTTTCACCGAACTGGTCAAGCGCGCCGACATCCTTGTGGAAAACTTCGGGCCGGGCGTGCTCGAACGCCTCGGCTTCCCCTGGGAGACACTGCAAGAACTCAACCCCCGGCTGATCTTCGCCTCCATCAAAGGTTTTGGCCCGGCGCAGTACAGGGCCTTCAAGGCGTATGAGACGATTGCCCAGGCGATGGGCGGCGCCATGAGCACGACCGGCTTTGAGGATGGCCCTCCCACCAGCACAGGGGCGCAGATCGGCGACTCCGGCTCCGGCATCCACCTCGTCGCGGCGATCCTGGCGGCGCTCTATCAGCGGGTGAGCACAGGGCGCGGCCAGCGGGTGGACGTTGCCATGCAGGACGCCGTGCTGAACCTCTGCCGGGTGAAGCTGCGCGATCAACAGCGGCTGGCGCATGGCCCGTTGCGAGAATACCCCAACGCCACCTTTGGAGAGGCTGTGCCGCGTTCAGGCAACGCCTCAGGCGGTGGCCAGCCCGGCTGGGCGCTCCGCTGCAAGCCCGGCGGCCCCAATGACTATATCTATGTGATCATCCAGCCACAGGGATGGGCGCCGCTCGTCAGGCTGATGGGTCGCCCGGAGCTAGCCGAAGACCCGGCATGGAACACCCCCGAAGCGCGCCTATCCAAACTCGACGAGGTATGGGCGACCATCGAGGCGTGGACGCTGCAGCAGACGAAGTACGAGGTGATGGAGAAGCTCAACGCGATCAACGTGCCGTGTGGGCCGATCCTCGATACAAAAGAGCTGATTGAGAGTCCGGCGTTGCGTGCTCATGGCATCGTCGTCGAAGTGGAGCACCCCGAGCGCGGGAAATATATCACGGTGGGCAGTCCGCTTCGCCTCTCTGATTCGCCCACCGAGATAGGGCGCGCGCCGCTGCTTGGGGAACACAACGCCGAGACGCTGGCCGAACTTGGCTACAGCGAAGAGGATGTTCAACAGTTGAAGGCTGAAGGTGTGATCTAGACAGAGAAGGCGGGCGGTGAAAACCGCCACTGGCGCTGGCGCACGGCGAACTTCGCCTACGCGGACTCTCCCGCAGCAGCCTATTCGCATCCCTCCAACGATCCCGTTTGCCACACTATCTCCAGCCTGCCTAGGCGGGCTTCGTGGCGCAGCCCCTAGGCGCGATTTTCACCGCCCGCCACTGGCTAGCTGGCGCTGGCGCAGCCCCTAGGCGCGGTTTTCACCGCCCGCCACCTCCGACCGCGCCTCATGGCGCCAGCCGATTGATGTCGCGTGGGAAGAGCGTGGCCAGCTTGATCGTCGGCGCGCCCGTCAACTGCGTGAGCAGGCGTTCGAGGCCGATGGCGAAGCCACCGTGCGGCGGCATGCCGTACTTGAAGGCGTCGAAGTACCACGCGAACGGTTCGAGCGGCAAGCCGCGACGCTCCAGCGCCGCCAGATAGTCTTCATAGCGGTGCAGCCGTTGCCCCCCGCTCACCAACTCCAGCCCACGGAAGAGCAGGTCGAACGAGTTCGTGAACTCCGGGCGCACCGGATCGGGGTAAGTGTAGAACGCGCGGTGGTGTGTAGGGTAGCCCGTCACATACAGGAAGTCGCTGCCATGCTCGGCCAGCGCCCACTCGCCCAGCCAGCGTTCGTCCTGCGGCGAAAGGTCAGGCTTGCCCCGCACGTCCGCGCCGTATCGTTGGAAGATCAACTCTTGCGCATCCGCAATGTGGATGTGGGGTATCTCCGCTGGCACACTTGGCAGCTTCACATCCAGCAGCGCCAGTTCCGGCGCGTAGCCCTCACGCAGTGTCTCGATGATGCCTGCAATCGTCTCGCGAAGGGTAGCCATGACATCGAAATGGTCAGTGATGAAGCCCTGTTCGGCGTCGAGGCTGACGTATTCGTTCAGGTGGCGCGTGGTGTCGTGTGGCTCCGCGCGGAAGACCGGCCCTACCTCGAAGACGCGCTCATACACCCCCACCATGATCTGCTTGTAAAATTGTGGACTTTGCGCCAGATACGCCGTGCGGTCGAAGTAGTCCACCGGGAAGACGTTGGCGCCGCCCTCGGTGGCCGAGGCGACGATCTTCGGCGTCTGTATCTCCGTAAAGCCGCGCGCCATCAGTGTGGCCCGAAAACCGGCCATCACGCCAGCGCCCAGCCGCAGCAGCGCCCGCCGCGTGGGATGGCGGTTCGCGACGACAGCGTGATCCAATAACGTTGTCAGACTTGCTTTGACCTCGCGCTTGCTCAATGTGACGGGCGGCGCCTCCTGAATCGGCGTGATCACCTCGATGCGGGCTTCGTGTAGTTCCACGCCACCAGGCGCCTGTTCTGAAGCCACAGCGATCCCTTCCACAGTGATGACGCTTTCGACGCCCGCCTGCGCCTCAGTCAGTGGCGCAAGCTCGGCCTCGCTCTGCGCGACAATCTGCGCCGTTCCCCAGCCGTCGCGCAGGATGAGGAAGGTAAGCGCGCCCAGCCGCCGCCGCGCGTGCAGCCAGCCCTGCATACGTACTCGCTCGCCAACATGCGCGGCAAGTTCGGTTGTGCGTGTGCGCGCCAGTATGGTCTGGTGTGGCGCATCCGCCGCTCGTTCGATGATCTGTTTTGTCATCGAGATATTCCCTTCTGTGGCCACGCGCAGACCTAACCCCCTGGCCCCTTCCCATAGATGGGAAGGGGGAGTGTAGCGCATACAAAAAGGCCCTCATCCATCTTGTGGACGAGGGCCTGATCGCCGCTTGGGGCGTTGAGCCAGTTCGTGGTACCACCACACTATGCCCATCGCTCGCGCAATGGGCCTCTATCGGTTCACCCAAACGGGAAACCGTCGCGCTGTAGCGGGCGTGTCCCGTGACCGGCTAGTATGCGCCAGCGTTTGTTTCGCCTGGGCGCGGTTCGCCGGTCGGCTCAGGGGTGTTACCTTTGTGGAGGAGTAGGATGACGGCGCTTCCAGCATGCGCGCCGCTCTCTGTACGTCCCACTGACAACTCCTGGCGTGTCCCCTTCGTAGCCAAATCTCTTGTGACGCAGACAGCGTACCACACTACACCGTCGCCGTCAAGCCCACCAGTTGCTCGCTGACCTCCCACAGGCGTTTGGCAGTCGCCTCATCATACGAGGCCGCTGACGACCTGACTGGCTTGCATTTGTCGAAATACTCGCCAGTGATGCCCTCTACCTCAGGCGAGGTGGCCAGGTAGATCGAGGTGCGCGCCCCCTGCTCCGCGCTGATCAGGAAGGGGCGGATGGCCAGTTGTACCGCAGAGCGGATGACGCCACCAAGATTGTTCATCGCGAAGCCCGTGCTGACAACGCCGGGATGCAGCGTGTTTGCCGTCACATTCGTTCCCATCAGCCGTCGCGCAAGCTCATAGGTGAAGAGGATGTTCGCCAGCTTGGCTTGCCCATAGGCGCCCATTGGCGAGTAGGACGTCTTGCTTTGCAGGTCGTCGAACTTGATCTTCGCGCCGTTGTGGGCCATAGAGGAGACACTGATGATGCGCGCGTTGCGGTCGGGCGTGGCGCTGGCCTTGAGGGTATCGAGCAGCAGGTTGGTCAGCAGGAAGTAGGCAAGATGATCGAGCGCGAAGGTGTATTCCAGGCCGTCCACCGTCTCGCGACGAGTAAAGAATATGGCACCCGCGTTGTTGACCAGCACATGCAGACGGTCATGCTTCTCCAAAAACTCCGCCGAGACGCGGTGTATCTCTGCCTGCGACGAGAGGTCGGCCACCAGCCCCTCGATGTTCTGATTGCCTGTTATCGCGATCAATTCGGCGACGGTGGTTGTCACCTTCTGGGGGTTGCGCCCAATGATGGCGACCGTCGCGCCTCGCTTCGCCAGCCCCAGCGCCGTCTCGCGCCCAATGCCTGTCGTCGCGCCAGTGACCAGGCAGACACGCCCCTGCATGTTGTCACTTGTGCTGCTTGCGCTGTTCTCGTTTGCCATTGTCTCTGTTTCTCTTTTCTCGTGCAGTGGGGTGTTGCGCCATCATGTGATACGTCCGCGCGATACGCGGCAAAGTATGTCCAGTTCTGACCGTACCAAAAGTCGTATGCGCCGATCAAGCGGGCGAAACGTGATAGAATGAGGACGTGGTGGAACAAGGGCGGTAGAAACGAGACGAGAAGCGGAGGCGCGAGATGATCGTGGCAGTACAGGGCAAGCTTGTGGGCAAAACGCTTGATAGCGCGTTGATCGCGGTGAGCGGCGTCACGTTGCGTGTCTATGCGCCGTTGAGCACACTGAGCGCGCTCAACGTCGGCGGTGAGGTAACGCTGCACACCCACTTCCTCGTGCGTGAGGACGCCCTGTCGCTCTACGGCTTCGCTACACCTGAGGATCGCGATACGTTTGAGCAGGTGATCGGCGTGGGAGGCGTGGGGCCACGCATCGGGCTGGCGCTGCTCTCAGGCATGTCGTCCGCCGCGCTGCGTGAGGCCGTGATGAATGAGGATGTGACACGGCTGACGCTGGCCCCCGGCGTGGGCCGCAAACTCGCCGCGCGCATCGTGCTGGAACTGAAGCCGCGCTTCGAGAAGGACGCGAACACGCTTGACGGAGCAATGGCAAGCGCAGGCGGCATAACGGTGGGTAGCGGTGTGAGCCGCGCCCAGGTGGTGGAAGCGCTGGTCGGCCTAGGCTATCCGCCAGCGCAGGCAAGCGCCGCCGTGCGTACGCTCCCCGACGACGCGACCGGCAGCCTGGAAGACCTGATCTTCCGTGCGTTGCGCTCGCTCGCAAGGGAATAGACACGTTTGACACCATTTGCCCTCTCGATATACACTTATGGTCAGAGGAGCGCGATTGTCACCCAGCTTGCGGAAGAACGCAAGCGGGTGGCGAGCGGCGAGCGCCTGCGGTATGACGCATGACGCGACTATCCATTCGCAGCGCCGCTTTCTCCTCTGCGCAAGACGGGGCGACTCAGCGGACGAGGCCCCATTGAGAAGGACTGATCACCGTGCCAGAGATTGAAGCTATTGGGCAGGCCGCACATGCCTATCTGGCGACGAAACACGCCGCCAGAGAACGCGCCCTGCCCAAATCACGTAACGCTATTCGCTGCTGCGCGAACGCGATTCGCGCGGCCCATCGCGGCGAGTTCGAACAGGTGACACGCCTGCTCAACGAAGCAGGCGCCTTGCTGCGCGAGATGGCAAGCGACCTGCAAGAGCATCTCGATATTTTCTACGCCGGGTTTGTCGCCGACGCACAAAAAGAATACGCCGAGGCGGCGCTCACTGCTGCGCTAATCCAGCGCATGCCCCTGCCCATGCCCAATGAGCTTGGCGTCGAGTGGGCGCCATATCTCAACGGGATGGGCGAGGCGATTGGCGAACTGCGTCGCTATCTGCTCGACCGCATGCGCCAGGGCAAGATGGATGGCTGCGAGGCGTTGCTCGCCGATATGGACGAGATGTACAATGTGCTCATCACGCTCGACTTCCCCGACGCCATCACCGGCAACCTGCGGCGCACCACCGATCAGGCGCGCGGCATCCTGGAAAAGACGCGCGGCGACCTGACGCTTGGCGTCACCCAGGAGCGGTTCACCCAGACGATGACACGCCTCGAAGGGCGACTGCAATCGTGGGCGGGGCGTACCCTGGTGGATCGCTAGCGCCTGAGCGCCTGGCTGCATGGAGCGATGGCGCCACAAAAGAGCGGATACAAGGCAAAGAGCTACATACCAATCGAGCGCGTTCGCCGATACGCCACGTGATCGGTAGGCGCGCTCGTCCGTTAAGACTACAGACACATGCAACGATCATGTGTCTGCTGAGTAGTGGATAACCTGTTAGTAAACAATCTGTTGAGAGCTTTCCTGCCCGATTGGCGCAGGCTGGGGGAATGGCATGGACGAAAGCGCGCGCTCAGGCGGGGCCACCGGAACCGATTATCCAACCGACGCGGGGGCGCCCAAAGGGCAAGGGGCGACGCCCGATACAACCGGACAGGGAAGGGCAGACATCTATGATACGCCAACGGTTCCCGTGACCCCGCCAGGCTATGCGTACTCTAGCGCCGAAGCAGACACGCCAGCGCCGTTCGCACCGGGAATCAACGCGCCCACCCCAACCTACGCGGCTACCTCCTCGTCTGAGGGAAGCAGCGCGCCATCATCGCCGTCATACCCCTCCTTTACTGTTGCCCCACAAGGCGCTAACGCTGCAACCGTTCCCTATGCTCCGCCGCAGCCTTCCTCTGTGAACGAATACAACGAATACGATGAGTACGAAGAAGAGGATGAGGCCGAACAGGCGGGGCAGAAGGAGCCGCATCCCTCGCCGTTTTCGGTGCGCGCGCTGATCGCGTGGGTGCGTCTGGCGCATCCCTCGACGCTGCTGCTTTCCACGATGCCGGTGCTGGTGGCGCTGGCTGCGCTCTGGGCGCGCGGCGGCAGGTTCTCCTGGCCGCTGGCGGCATGCGCCTTCTTTGGCGTGGGGCTGGCGCATGCGGGCGCCAATATCCTCGATGAGTATCTCGAATACGCGCGCCGTGTCCATACGTGGAACCACTTTCTCGACAACGATCCCAACTCGGCGCCGCTGCTGGCGCGGGTTCCCGTCTATCACCTTGATGCGCTGCGTGTCAGTGTGGTCGTGTTGGCGCTTGGCGCACTGGCGGGCGTACCGCTGATCATCTCCGGCGGCTGGCGCGTCGCAGTGATCGGCGTGATCGGCGTGCTCATCGCCTTCTTTTACTCGGCGACCAACTTCGCGCTCAAACGCATTCCCATTGGCGATCTGGCGGTGTTGCTGGCGCTAGGGCCAGGCGTGCTGGCGGCGACGATCTTCTCGCAACGCGCCACACCGACCTTCCCTGAGTGGCTGCTGAGCGTCGGGCTTGGCTGCTTCGCGCTGGCGGTGGCGCTCGTCTCGCATCTACGCGATCCGCGCGCCGATGTGGCGAACAACTACCGCACACTGGTGCTGCTGGTGGGCGAACGCGCCACGCGCGTGATCTGTGGCTTCGCGTTCTTTGGCGCCTTTGCCTTCACCATTGCGGCGGCGCTCTTGCCGGGGGCGGCGCATGGCGCGCTGCTGGCGGTGGTGGCGCTGCCCTATACGCTGATCGCGCTGACGGGCGCAGCGCGCGCCAGCTCGCTTACCACACGCGCGCTGGCATTCCGTTCCGCCATTCGCGCCTACGCGACCTATGCACTGGCGTTGGTGATTGGTCTAGCGGCGACCGGCGTGTATTTCCGCATCCTGCACCTGTTGGCAAAATAGGGTGGGCGCTGTTACTATACAATGTGAAGTATGAGATGCGTACACGCTATGAGAGAGCAACCGATGAACGAACAAGCTACGATTTCAGCCCGTGCCCCACGCTACCACGATCCGGAAACCATCCGTGAGATCCTGCGCGAGAGCAAGACGATTGCCGTGGTGGGCCTCTCACCCAACCCCGAACGCCCTAGCAACTCGGTCTCGCGCTATATGCAGGCGCAGGGCTATCGCATCGTGCCGGTGAACCCCAATGCGCGCGAGATTCTCGACGAGACATGCTATCCCTCCCTCAGCGCCATCCCCTTCCCAGTGGACGTTGTTGATGTCTTTCGCGCGGCTGAGGCGACGCCGCCCATTGCCCGCGAGGCGGTCGCCATTGGCGCGAAGGCGATCTGGTTTCAGCTTGGTGTCATCAACGATGAGGCGGTCGCCATCGCGCAAGAGGGTGGCCTCAAGATTGTCGTTGATCGCTGTATCCTTGTCGAACATCGCCGCTACGCGGGAACCTTATAGCTTGCCATGAAGCACGAGAGACACGATAGACAAAATGAAAAGGAAATCACACATGAGCGAACGTATTCCCTACGCCCGTCTGGCCCGTGGCGCCGTCAAGGGCATGCAGGCGCTTGGCGAGTATCTTTCGTCCAGCAGCATCGAGCCATCCCTGCGCCACCTGATCGAGGTGCGCGCCTCGCAACTGAACGGCTGCGCGTTCTGCCTGGATATGCACACGAAGGACGCGCGCGAACTTGGCGAGACCGAGCAGCGGCTCTATACGGTGGCCGCCTGGCGTGAGGCACCGTTCTTCACCGACCGCGAACGCGCTGCGCTGCTGTGGACGGAGACGCTGACGCAGCTTGCCAACCACCCCATCCCCGAAGACGTGCGCGCCAAAGTACGCAGCGCCTTCAACGACCAGGAGTTCGTCGATCTGACGTTCGCCATCACGACGATCAACGCCTGGAATCGCCTGGCGCTCTCGTTCGAGACACCCGCAGGCTCGTATAAGCCGGAGTTGGCCCGGTGATCGCTCTCTCAATGTTTGGGATGAGAGGATGAGCAGGTATGGAAAGCGTATCTGTTCTCGCCGACAACGCAGAGCGCGCCACTCGACAGGGGGTGAAAGCAGACTGCTATGTACCAGCAGAAGCTGATGCCGGTTGGCCATGCTTCGTCTACGCTGAACACGCGGGGCCGCTCTGGAGAGCGGCGGTACACGATTGGGTTAGGACGAGGCTGCACCGCCCGCTCTCTAGGCGGCCTTTGTGGCTGGAAGCCTCCAGGCGCGCGTTCACGCGCCCGCCGCCTGCCTATACGGTTTATCTACTGGGAGAATAGCTCCCGCTTACCCACACGCTGGCAAGAAAGCGTTCGTAAACGCCGCCGCGTAGTTGGGCTGCGTGGTGATGGGATTGCCGTTCGCGTCGAGGATGGCGTGATGGGTATACATGAAGCGCGGATAGTCCGTCCACTTTTGCAGCGTTTGCTGGCCCCAGCACGACACGCCCTGCATATAGCGTGAACTCAGAAACGCCTGGCTGGCGTAGACCAACCCCGGATCATCGAACGTTCCGGCGGGCGCACCTGCAATGAGTTGCGACGCCGCATCGTGGGGATGCTGGATGGCGTAGGTGTAGCCCTGCGCCGTCGCCTTCAGAAAGCGGCGGATCACGTCGGGATGCTGCTTGATCATGGTCTCGCTGGTGATGATGACCGGCGAGGAATAGTTGGGTATGCAGTAGTCCACCAGGGGGAAGACATTCAGTTGTAGCCCCTCGCGCTGTGCCTCGATCACCTCCCAACCTTCATAGACCCAGGCAAAATCAAACTGCTTGCTCTTCAACGCGGCGATGGGATCAAGCTGCGTCGTGATGTTCTGGAAACTGGTAGACTTCGCGCCACCGCAACTCAATACCTGCGCCACCACCGGCTGCTCATAGGGCGCGCCAAAGCCCGCGTAACGCTTGCCCGCCAGGCTCGCCACCGTATCCAACCCGGAGCTTTTCAGCGAGACCAGCGCCGAGGTGTTGTTTTCGATTACCGCCGCAATCGAGACAATCGGCAAGCCCTGTGCGCGAAACGTCGTGACGGCCTCAGGGAAACTAATGGCGAAGTCAGCCTTGCCGGTGGCCACCAACTCTTCGGGCGCGACGCTGCTGGAATAGGGCGTCAGCGAGAGCGCGATGCCATTCTGGCGATAGTAACCAAGACGCTGGGCGACGTAAATGCCGGTATGGTTGGTGTTGGGTGTCCAATCAAGCGCCAACGAGACATGCGCCACCGGCCCCGAATACGACGACGTTGAGGTCGAAGCGCCGAACGGCGTACACGCGCCAAGCGTTAGGGCGAGCAATGACGCCAGCCCTAGTACGCTCAGTACGCGCAAGCCGTGTAAAGATATGGATGATGACAAACGCTGAACCAAACGCTGAACCATTGGATAGCTCCTTTGCATAGTAATGAAGGAAACTTCGCGCCGCCTGGCGGCTTTCTGCCTATCCCACACACGTCACCCTAGCGCGCGGCGGTACTTTACAGGCGTCCCCATTCGCTGACCACATCAGCTCCACGGCCTCTCCCCCCTGGGGAGAGAAGACTACTCGCGTCCGGCGGCGTAGTACCAGGGCAACGCCAGCCGCTCGACCACAGCCACCAGCGCGAAGAGCGCGACGCTCACCACCGCTGTGACCACTACAGCCGCCAACACGCCCGCCGTCGCAAACTCATGCTGCTTCAGCTCGATGTAGTAGCCCAGGCCCGCCACTGCCCCGACGTATTCGCTGAAGATCGCGCCGATCATGCTGTAGGCGATAGCGATACGTATGCCCGAAAAGAGTGAGGGCAGCGCGGCGGGCAGCCGCACCGACCAGAAGATGCGCCAGCGACCCGCGCCAAACGAGCGATAGAGTTTGATCAACTCCGGGTCAACCGCACGCAGACCGTCAGCGAGCGCCACCGTCATGGGGAAGAAGCAGACCAGCGCGATCACGATGGATTTCGAGGTGAGGCCGAAGCCGAACCACAGCACCAGCAGCGGGGCCAGCGCGATAATTGGGATGGTCTGCGAAGCCACCAGCAGCGGATAGAGTGCGCGTCGCAGCCACGGCGTGAAGTCTATCGCCACTCCAAAGAGGACGCCCACCACCAGCGCCGCGCCAAAGCCGACCGCCGTCTCATTCAACGTCACCAACGTATTTGCCCAGAGCAGATCGCGCTGCGCCACCAGCGCCTGCCAGATGGCCAGCGGCGTCGGTAGGATCAGCGGATCGATCTCCGGCTGGCTTGCGTACCATTGCCACAGCAGAATCAATCCGGCAAGCACGGCCAGCGCGGGCAGCCAGCGCGTCGCCTGCCGAACAGGCCGTAACAACGCCCGCTTCAATAATCCCAGCCGACCACTGACGTCTTTCGTAGCGCCAGCGTCCTCGCTGGCAAGTGGCGACACTTGTGGAGCTGGAGTTGTCAATGGTGGTCGTGGATGCACGCCATTGGCAGGCGTCTCGGTTGGTGCGGGAGTGTATGGCATCATTGCGCGCCTCCTTGTCCGCCGGTAAAGCTGGCAAGTGATTCGCTGTTTGAGACGCTGTTCGCGCGAGAGACGCTGTTCGCGCGAGAGGCGATTTCCGCTTCGTCGGTAAGCGTCGCCAGTAGTTCGGCTTTCAGCGCGGCGATCTCCGGGCGCAGCAGGAACTCCGGCGCGCGTGGTCGCCTGCGCAGTTCGTCGGGGGCCAGCGGCAGGCGGCGTTCCATGCGAATGCGTCCGGGGCGCGGTGTCATCACGTAGATGCGATCCGCCAGCAGCAGCGCCTCGTCTACGTCGTGTGTCACCAGTAGACACGTCATCCCTAGTCGCGCCCAGACGCTCCCTAGCCAGCGTTGCAGGCTGGCGCGGGTCAGCGCGTCCAGCGCGCCAAACGGTTCATCCAACAGCAGCAGATCGCGCGTGGCAAGCGCGGTGCGCGCAAACGCCACTCGCTGGCGCATCCCGCCCGAAAGCGTGGCCGGATAGGCGCGCTCGAAGCCTGCCAGCCCGAAGTCTGCGAAGAGCGCCCGCGCCCGTCGTTTCGCTTCGCCGTGTGGCGTTCCCTGAACCTCAAGCCCGGCGATGGCGTTGCCAAGCGCATCACGCCAGGGGAGCAGCAGGTCGCGCTGTGGCATGTATCCCACACGCCCTAGCCGCAGCGCTTCTGGATCGCCACGCAGCGCGATCTGGCCGCTGGTTGGCGTTTCAAGCCCGGCGATCTGCGAGAGCAGCGTACTTTTGCCGCAGCCGCTCGGCCCCACCAGCGCCACAAACTCGCCCTCGGCCACTTCCAGCGAGACGCCAGCCAGCGCCGCCAGCCAGCCGCCATGCTGTGTGTGGTAGCGCATCGCCACATCGCGAACACTCAGCAGCGGCGCGCTGCTCCGGGTATAATTTGCCTGTTGTCCCATCGTTTGCTCCTCTGGCGCAAGCGTCGTATTTCTTGCCCCGCGCTCAAAAGAGCGAATGGCGGACAACAAGAAGGGACGCCAGCGCGCAAGCTCTCTTGCAATGCCAGCGTCCCGAACACCCATGCCATCCAGATTCGCCGATGTGAAGCTCATATGAAGCTCAT
>JAJPIU010000058.1 GCA_021324535.1 Pseudomonadota bacterium | reverse complement strand
TAGTTGTTGAAGACGCCGCCGCACGAGGCGCACGCGCCCATCGAGATCACCCACTTGGGTTCGGGCATCTGGTCGTAGATGCGCCGCAGCACGGGAGCCATCTTCACGGAGAGGCGACCGGCGACGATCATCAGGTCGGCCTGGCGTGGGCTGGCGCGGAAGACCTCGGCGCCGAAGCGCGAGATGTCCCACCGCGAGGCGCTGGCCGACATCATCTCGATGGCGCAGCAGGCCAGCCCAAACGTCGCAGGCCAGAGCGACGAACTGCGCCCCCAGTCCAGCAGCTTGTTCACCTGCGTCAAAAGGATGTTGCCGCCCTCAGGTGCGGTGAGCGCATGTGGGCCGCGCGGCGTCTGGGTGTTGCTGTAGTATTGTACGGGCGCCCAGGGGTTGGCGCGGCGTGTGATGTGTATGAGGTGCGAACCTTGCCCTGCGCCTGTCTGCTCGTTTGTTTGCTCGTCCTGTTCGGTTACTCCCATGTAAAAGCTCCCTTGCGCCAGACGTAGACCAGCGGCACGATCAGAATGAAGGCGAAGATCAGCAGCTCGACCAGCCCCATCACCTTCAGTTGACGCATGAGGATCGCCAGCGGAATCACCGAGGCGGCCTCTACGTCGAAGATGATAAAGAGCATGCCCGTCACCAGATATTTGACGGGGAACCGCTGGCGTGGCGCCTCCACCTCTTCGATGCCACACTCATATGGCGCGAGCTTTTCATGGGTGGGCCGCTTGGGGCCAAGCACGAAGGTGGCCAGCATAACGGCCACCGCAAAAAGAAACGCCAACCCCATCAGGATCAGCGCGGGAACGTATTCGGGCATGTGGGAACGCCTCCCGGCAGTCGCACGCTGCGCTGTACAACGCGCCATGTTCTATCGTAGCATGAGTCCTATAGGCTGTCAATCAACCAGCAGACCGGTTGATGCGCATACGAAAGGGTGTCTCTATGCCAGATAAAAACGAGCAGGTGAACGCGCCACGTCACAACATCGAATTCGTTGGCTACTCGGATCAAGGCGGACGCGGCGATGGCGTGCAGATCATGGTGCAGAACGGCTACGCCTACGTCGGCCATATGTTTAGCGGCGGCTTTACCGTGCTGGATGTGCGCGATCCGCGAGCGCCAACCCCCGTCAACTTCGTCGCCGCGCCGCCGCATACGTGGTCGCTGCACATCCAGGCGCACGAAAATCTGCTGTTGGTGGTCAACGGCGTGGATATTTACGATGCCAGCCTGAACATCGCCAAAGGCGATTACTATAGCCAGCCCTTCGCCGATACGTTTGGCCAGCAGGAACGCGCCTTCGCCGCCGGGCTGCGTGTCTTCGATATTTCGCAGCCTACCCAGCCGCGTGAGATTGGCTTCATGCCTGTGCAGGGCTTCGGGCTGCATCGGCTGTGGTACGTCGGCGGGCGCTACGCCTATGCCTCGGCGCTGCTGGATGGCTACACCGACGCGATCTTCATGGTGATAGATATGGCCGACCCCACCCATCCACAGGAGGTGGGACGCTGGTGGATTCCTGGCATGTGGCGCGCCGGCGGCGAGTCGCCGACCTGGGAGGCTGGACGCCGCTATGCGCTGCACCACGCGATCATCGCTGGCGACACGGCGTATGGCTCCTGGCGCGACGGCGGGCTGACGCTGCTCAACATCAGCGATCCCGCGCATCCGCAGTTGATCGCGCATCGCAACTGGTGTCCGCCGTTTGGCGGTGGCACGCATACCAGCCTGCCGCTGCCCGACCGCCAACTGGTCATCGTCGCGGATGAGGCCATCGCCGATCACTGCGCCGATCAGGTGAAATATACCTGGGTGGTGGATGTGCGTACGCCCAGCAATCCCGTCACCATCGCGACATTTCCCACGCCGACTGAGGCTGACTATTGCGCGAAGGGTGGCCATTTTGGGCCGCACAATCTTCATGAGAACCGCCCCGGCTCCTTCCAGAGTTCCGATCTGATCTTCGCCACCTATCAGAACGCGGGGCTGCGTGTAGTGGACATTCGCAATCAGTTCCAGCCGCGCGAGGTTGGCTACTATGTGCCGCCCGCGCCCGCCCGCATGTATGACCCGCGCCCGGAAAGCGCGCAGGTAATCCAGACGTGCGATGTGTACGTTGACCGCAACGGGCTGATCTACGCGACAGACTACAACGCGGGGCTGTATGTGTTGGAGTATACGGGGTAGCAGGATCGTAGTACAATCAGGATCGTGGCAGGCGTGCGAGGCGGGCGGTTGAAACCGCGCCTAAGGGTTCCGCTTCGCTTCACCACAAAGTCCGCCTGCGCGGACTAGATTCAGGCAGGCCATATTCGCATCCCGCATACGATTCCGCTGACATTCCATCTCTATCTCCAGCCCGCGAAGGCGGGCTTCGTGGCCGTAGCGTAGCGAAGGCCCTTAGGCGCGGTTTCAACCGCCCGCCACGTTGCCGCGCCGCCCATGTCGCCATACGCGATCCTGCTTGCCTTATAACCCTTCCTTGTCCACATGCTACCCGCGAACCCTGTTTGCCCAACGATCCTTTCCTGCGTGTCAGGTGTATGCCTTGCCAATCCTCAACGGATATGCCATATTTGCAGAAACGTACACTGACGGCGAGAGAAGAACTCACATATGCGTGATACACAACCGCCAATCACCAGCGACGAAGAATATCGTGGCTATCAAGCTGGGCGCGACAAGCTCACGAAAGTCGTCGAAGAGCGTGAGGCGCGTCTCATTGATGCCCTTGCCACTGGAGATGCCAAGCGTATAGAAGCCATGCGTTTCGATCTGCTTCAAGTGTTGCGCCACCGGCAGGGCATCATTGACGCCATTCGCGAATATGAGCAACGCCAGCCCGCACAAAGCGCCTGAAAGCGACACGACATCTTTCGCTAGCGTGGCGTATCTTGCCATAGGATAACGTACTCCCCTCCCCGTCCGGGGGAGGGGCAGGGGGAGAGGTCAGGAATCACACCCATGCCGAACCGACTGACCTGGGGCATCCTGGGAACCGGCGCCATCGCGCGTACCCTGGCACAGGGGATCGCTGCCTCTGAGCGTGGGACGTTGCTGGCCGTGGCCAGCCGCACACAGGCGACGGCTGATCGCTTCGGCGACGAGTATGGCGTGGCGCGGCGCTATCCATCGTATGAGGCGCTGCTAGCCGATACGGATATACAGGTCGTCTACATCGCGCTGCCCAACCATCTGCACGCCGACTGGGCGATACGTGCGGCGCAGGCAGGCAAGCACATCCTCTGCGAGAAGCCGCTGACGGCCACCTACGCCGAGGCGCAAAGGGTGATCGAGGCCGCGCGCCAGCAGGATGTCTTTCTGATGGAGGCGTTTCTCTACCGCCATCATCCGCAGACGGCGCGGCTCAAAGAGATGCTCGCGTCGGGCGAAATTGGTGAGGTGCGGCTGATCGAGGCGAGCTTTAGCTTTGCGCTGGCGCCCGACCAGACGCCGCAGAACAACACGCGCCTGATGCTCGACGCGGCAGGCGGCGGCATCATGGATGTCGGCTGCTATCCCGTCTCGCTGGCGCGGCTGATCGCTGGCGAGGAGCCAGCCGAGGTAACGGGCGTCGCGCGGATTGGCGCGGAGAGCCGGGTGGATGAGTGGGCGCTGGCCGACCTGCGTTTCCCATCCGGCGCGCTGGCCAGCCTGACGTGTGGGATCGGCCTGCATGTGGATCAGGGCGCGCATATCTGGGGATCACTGGGCAGCATCCACCTGACGAATCCCTGGTTTCCGGCGGCGGGCGAGCCGGGCGCGACGCGGCTGATCGTGCGCATGGGCGGCGACCATGCAGCCACCATCGAAGAGATTGTTTATGAGCGACAGACGCCCGCCCAACTCTACGCGCTGGAGGTGGACGCTGTGGCCGCGCATCTGGCGGATCGCCAGTCGCCCGCCATGCCCTGGGCCGACAGCCTCGGGAACATGGCGGCGCTCGACGCCTGGCGGCATGCCGTGGGTGTGCGCTTCGCAGGGGAGTAAGCGGCTACGCATATAGGCTGCGCAAGGTTGCGAACAGGCACAAGCGGCGCGCGATGGAAAATAACCCCGAGGGCTATTGTCGCGACCTCACGAAAACATCTGCCGTAGCCGCTCTTTGATGAGGCGCTCTCGCTCCTTGACAAACCTATCGAACTCCTTGAGTGTATAGAGGTTTTCGTCGTCAGGTATGAGGTGCAGACGCTTGAAGTCGGCGTCACGACTGCGCATCCAGGTATCGAACGCCTGATTAGCCTTTGCTGCGTTTTCTGCTCTGATGAGGAGTTCAAGATTCCCTATTGACGCAGAAAGCGCCTTGTATCTGCTGTGCGCTGAAGAGGGGATACCTGCGGCGGTGAGGCGCGATTCCTCGAAGAAGAATTGCGGGAAAATATGATCCTGCGAATATTTCGTCCAATCTGTATCTTCGTACAGGAGTGTGAGCGCAAGAAACATGCGTGACTTACCCGCCTTCCCATAGGCAAGTCGTTGTACTCGGTTCACGATGACATCCTCCAGCCGACTGGGAGTGATGCCCACCTCGCTAAGAATGGCTCCCAAGGGGAAGTTAGGCGAGTGAGGCGTCTCAGACTGGATGATTGTACGGGCTTTCTTCAACGTGTTATCACCCTGTGAGCCAAACAACCTTGTTAGCATTGCGACCACTAACCACTTATGAATAGCCTTGGTGTTGTCTACATCGAAAGGGCTGCTGCCACCAACGGTCAATTTCGGTTGCTTCATAAGGTAGTACATGACAGGGATGAGAGCGTTCGCGCTAATAAGGTTTGTGCGATCAAGGCCCAAAGAGTTCGCCAGTGAAAAGCCTTTTTCGATGGCCTGCTTGATGCGATCCCACCGCGAAGCAATGAGGCGCATATTGGCGTCGGTGAAGTGTTGGGCGCTGAAAGCCACTGGCAAATCGCAGAGGGTGAGCGCGCACTTGAGGACAACGTCTTTATCAATATCGTTTCTGCGGTTCAGCCCGTGGTTGATGTGCTCGACGAGGCCATAAATTTCCTCGCGCGCATTGCGCTGATCCCACTTGGCTGTCACCATAGACAGGAGCAGGTCAGCCTTGTCGAGTTTAGCCCCTCCACTGTTGGCGCGAACAAAAATTTCGAGCACGCGGTCGTAGTCTTGCAATCGCTCAAGGTGGAACGCGAGGGGCGCTTCACTCCAGATGCGCCGATACAGAAGGTCAAGATTACGATCTATGAGGCCCCGTTGCTGTGGTGAAAGCTTGCCAGCCTGGCGCTCAGCAGCCTCGCTCTCGGCGCTTTTGAGTTGGTAAAGTTCGTCTTCGAGAACGCAATCCAGAATACGCCCAACTCGGAACCAGTAATGTCCCTGCGTCTTGCGTTTCAAGCCATCCTTTGAGAAGAATCTGAACTGGAAGCGGTTTCCCGAAGTAGGATCAGGTTGACCGGCTGACCCTGAGAGGAGGTCGAGGTAGAGGTGATGGTCAGCCCAGGCGTCTGGGTTTTCATCTTGCAGATTGGGTTTCACCTTGAGAATGAGTTTCCCCCGTAAGCCGATAAGGAGCGCCGAAAGACGCTGCTGGCCATCCAGCACGAGCACCGGATTGCGCACGCCAAGAAGATTTGCCTGTCGGTTATGCGTGCTGCCCTGCCTGGATTCCATGAGGAAGTAATAAGCGTCCCATTTGTCCCGATTCTCCATATCCAATTCCCAGAAGAGAAAGGAGCCAATAGGGTAGTTCTGCATGATGGAATCAAAGAGTCTGGTTATTTGGTGTTGATTCCAAACAAATTCACGCTGAATGGCTGGCAGGAAGTAAGTATCGTTCAGGCGCTTGAGAATAACGATGATCGGTTCAGATTGATACATAGCTACCTTCTCTCTAGCCTTTTAGCAAAACGCCTCCAGTCATACAGCATATGCTATCATACATCCTTGAAAGCCTACAATTTGTGAAGATCGCTACTCTAATTGATTATTTCGATCTATTCAGATCGTTACCTCCTATATGCTTTATCACAGCATGATTCTCTCAGCATTCCTGGCGCTCTTTACGCCAACTCCCCGCCCTCTCTGGTGGCGGTACTTCTTTGCCCCGCCGCATAGAGGCGCTCCTGATCGCTATGCAAGGCCGCGCAGGCGGCCTTCGTGGCTGAAAACCTCAGGCGTGCGTTCACGCGCACGCGCATATGCCGCCCAGGAGCGCGGCGCTACGGCAGAAACCGCCCACTACTCAGCATGCCGGTTGACGATCCTCCAGTCCGCGTAGGCGGACTTGGTGGCGCAGCCCTTCGGCGCGGTTTCAACCGCCCGCCACCCTCGCCTTACCGCAACTCCGCCTCGTTCAGCGCCTCGTTCACCTCAGAGAGTCCGGCGGCGATGTCGCCTCCCAGGTTGATGCGGATCACGCGCCGCCCGTGCGCCCGCAGCGATTGCAGGTCGCCAAGCGCCTGCGCCTGCTTCAGTACGCTGAACGTATACGGCTCGCCGGGGATGGAGACATCGGCGTGATCGTCGGCCACGATCTGGATGAAGACGCCGTTGTTTGCGCCGCCCTTGTGCAGTTGCCCCGTCGAATGTTGGAAGCGTGGCCCGTAGCCAAGCGTCGTCGCTACGCGGCGTCCGTCACGCAGGCGTAGGCGAATCCGCTGCAAGGCTGCATCCGTCTCCGGTGTGCGTTGGATATACGCCAGCAGTGCGATATAGTCGCCAGCCCCAGCCTCTCGTGCGAAGGTTTCGAGCGCCGCCTGAAGCGAGACGGAGCCGAGTAGTTTGTCCTTCTGATCGCCCTCCGCGACAATCGCCACACCGGCCACACTGTTGCCAGCCGTCTGGATGATGGCGGGCGGCTGGTTCAGCGTGTGCGTCTGGGCGTACTCCTGAAGGATGCGATCCGTGTTGTCCTTGCTTTCCTGGACGTTGGGCTGATCAAAAGCGTTGATGCCGATGAGCGCGCCCGCGATGGCCGTCGCGAACTCCCAGCGGAAGAACTCCGCGCCCATATCGTAGATGTCGGCGAGGCTAAGCTGCACGACCGGCTGTCCCGTCTCTTGCAGCTCGCTGATCGCCTGATCCTGCTTAGGGTCAAACCTCTCGTTTGTGCGCAGGTAGACAAAAAGCCGGTCTTTGCCGTAGACGTTGGGCTGGCCAAGCGGCTCGCCTTCTACGGGAAGAATGCCACGCCCCTCTTTGCCGGTGCTTTCGGCGATCAATTGTTCCGCCCAATAGCCATACGTTGCGATGGGTGGCGAGACGACAATCGTCACCTTATCGTGTCCCTGCTTGGCCAGTGTTCCCATGATCGCTCCCAGCCAGACACCGGGGTTCTCCCGCGCGGGCGTCTCGGCGCTGCATGCCTTACGCATCGCGTCGGCGCGATCCAGCAGTTTCTCCACATCCACGCCGATGATCGCCGCCGGAACCAGCCCGAAGAACGAGAGCGCCGAATAACGTCCGCCGATGTCGTCAGGGTTGCGGAAGATCTCACGGAAGGAGTTCTCCGTGGCAAGCGTATCCAGCTTTGTGCCTGCGTCGGTGATGGCGATGAAATGCGCGCCAGGGTTGTCCACGCCAAGCGCGCTCACCTTCTCATGGAAGTGCTTGTACTGTGAGAGCGTCTCAATCGTGCCGCCCGACTTGCTGGCGACGATGAAGACAGTATGCGGCAGATCGATCTGCTGTTCCACAGCGAGGATGGTGGCCGGGTCGGTGGAATCGAGCACGAGCAGATCAGGCTGGCCGTCCTTCACGCCGAACGTCGCGCGTAGCACCTCAGGCGCAAGGCTGCTGCCGCCCATACCCATCAGCACGACATGCGTCACGCCGTCAGCGCGCAGGCTATCGGCTAGCGCGTTCAGGCGTGGCAATGCCTCGCGCATCTCGTCGGTGACGGTCAGCCAGCCAAGCCGGTTGGTGATCTCGTTTTGCTCGTTGGGATTGGGCTTCCAAAACGACGGGTCTTTCTGCCAGACATGCGCGGCGAAGTGTTCGCTGTCGGCGCGGTCGAGTGTCGCCTCCACCGGCTCGGCCAGCGGCCCTAGTGTGGCTTGCTGGCGGTCGGTCGGCGCATTGCCAGAAGAGGCTGTAGTAGCGGACTGGCTGCCGCTCTCTCCGCCGGAGCCGCCCTCTACTTCACCCTTCAGTTTGGCGGTCTTGTCAGCCATGCCTTTGAGCAGATCATCGAACGAATCGGCGAACGCCTTGACGCCCTCGATCTCTAGCTGTTTCGTCACCGCAGCCATATCTATGCCGACCTCGGCCAGCTTGCGCATCGTCTCGTGCGCGCCGGGGTAGTCCTGATCCACCGTGCGCGAGACCTCGCCGTGATCCTGGAACGCGGTGATGGTCTGCGGCGGCATGGTATCAACCGTTTCGGGGCCGATCAACTCTTCGACATAGAGCACATCGCGGTACGCCGGATTCTTTGTGCTGGTGCTGGCCCACAGACACCGCTGTAGCCCTGCTCCCGCCTCACGCAACGCGGCGAAACGTTCGCCGTGGAAGATTTGCTCATAGAGCTGGTAGGCCAGCCGCGCGTTGGCGATGGCCGCCTTGCCTTTCAACGCCTCGATCTGCGCCTTGCGGTCGGCGTCAACCGTCTTGCTGGCAAGCTCGTCCAGTTGCTTATCCGTCAGCGTATCCACCCGGCTGACGAAGAAGCTCGCCACCGAGGCGATCCCTTTGACGGGCTTACCCTCGGCGCGGCGGCGCTCAAGTCCGCGAATGTAGGCTTCCGTCACCTGTTTGTAGACATCCAGCGCGAAGATCAGCGTGATGTTGATGTTGACGCCCTCATAGATCATCTGCTCGATTGCGGGGATGCCTTCGGCGGTGGCGGGAATCTTGATCATCACGTTGGGACGATCCACCGCGCCAAAGAGACGGCGTACCTCGGCGATGGTGCCCTGCGTATCGTTCGCCAGCAGCGGCGAGACCTCCAGGCTGATATAGCCGTCCTCATGCTCTGTGCGGTCGTAGATGGGCCGCAAGACATCAGCTGCCGATTGGATGTCGGTAATCGCCAACTTCCAGAATATCGCCGTGGGGTCGGTGGTTCCCTGGCCGACAAGCTGGCGGATCTGCTCGTCATAATCACCGCTGCCTGTGATCGCTTTATCAAAAATGGTTGGGTTCGAGGTGACGCCCACCACGGCGTCATCATCAATCAGCCGTTGCAGTCCACCTGAGGTGATCAGGCTGCGCTGAATGCCGTCATACCAGACACTCTGCCCCAACTCATACACTGCATGCAAACGACTCTTTGCCATCGTTATCGTCCTCCATATGCTGCTTTGCGTGGACTGATGTGAATTGTCTTGGGTTCCACTACTGAGTATACGCCACCGCAGGAAATGTGACAAAACTCGCAGGTAGGGCGCCAGCATGAGCATTTGGCTCTCTTCGTCACCCTGATCTCCTATCTCACTGCCGCTATCCGTCAGCATGAAAGGGGAACAGTGTATACTAGAAAGATGTGGCGGAGAGACCCCAACCGCCAAACAAACGGCGCCCAGCGGCGAGGTATCCGAAACGAGGCGTGGCCATGAGCGAGAAGTCAGCGGATGTGGCGGCAGGCGGCGTGTCTGAGCGCCCTGCGGCGGATGTCGCGTTTCTCTATTCCTCTTCCCCCGATTCCTCTGGTGTTCCCTCCGGCGCCGCAGAGCCGCAGGAGGCCGCGCTTGCGCTGACGCCGCCTGCGCCGCTAGTTCCACCCAGGCGCAAAGCCGCGCCGCGCCGCACACGAGCATCTCGCGCGGAAAACGCTTCCCCGAACGATGCGCCGCCTGCTCCACCTTCCACACGCGCCCGCAAGACGGCAGGCCCAGCGACAAAAGCGCCAACGCCCGATGCGCTTGCGCCGGATGTTTCCACCCCACGCGGACGCCGCCCCAGTGGACGCACGCGCGAAAGCGGTGTGCTTGGGCTGACCGAACGCGCCCGCCAGGCGGTTGATCGTCACTCATTTGGGCCGCTGCTCGATATGCTGGCTCCCTCGTTGCCCAACCTGAGGCGCGCCATCATAAGTGGCTCGCTGGATGAGGGGCTGCGCGCACTGGTGGAGGGGCTGGTGAACACGCTCGAACCGGCGGTGGCGCAGTGTTGGCTGGCCGATGCGGCGCCGTGGGCCAGCGAAGGCGAGCGCGTGGGTGGTGTCGAACTGGCGCCTTCGCTGCGGCTTGGCGCAAGCGCAGCCAGTGGGAGTGGAGGTGGCGACGCCAGCGCCCAGTCTGCTCAGCCAACAGCCGATCCGTTGCTCAGTGAGACTATCAGGTCGCGGCGCGCGGTGACGCTCTTCGACGCCGCCACCAACCCGCTTGCCCAGGCATGGCTTTCACGCCTGCCCGCGCCGCCTGCGCCGCCCGCCACGCTCTTCAGCCCGCTTGCCATGCCGCCGCCGCCCCCCTCCATCGGGACGCTTGTGGCGTTTCCCCTGCGGGCGCGCGGGCAGTTTCTTGGCGTGGTGGCGCTTGCCACGCGACTGCGCCTTAGCCAGCGCCAGCTTGGCTCGATAGAAGAGTTGTGCGATCTCGTGGCGTTGGCCGCCGACCGTGATCGCTTGCTGAGCTATTCACGCAGCCAGGAGGCGCTTGCCCAGACGGTAGTGCGCGATACGCCCGTGGCGCTGGCCGTGTTGACCGGGCCAGAACATCAGATTGCGCTGGCGAACCCCACCTTCGCAAAGCTGCTGGGGATTGACTCTGGCGTGAGTCTGATTGGCCGCCGACTGGCAGAGGTGACGCCGGAGTATACGCAGAGCCTGATGGCCTCGTTACGCATCGGCGCGGTGTACGCTAGCGGCGAGGCCCAGGCTATGCTGGAATTGCCGGTTCATCAGGAACGTGGGATGACCTACTGGAACGTGACCAGCTCGCCGCTGGCAGGCGGTGTGCTGGTGGCGGCGGTTGATGTCACCTGGCAGGTGATGACGCGCCAGCGCGCGCAAGAGTTTGCCGACGCCACACAAGAACGCATCGGCCAGTTGATGGCTCTGCACGCGACGACGCTTGCCACGTCCAGCCAGCTTGGCGCCGATCCACATGATCTGCTTCGCGATATTCTGCGCCGCTCGATTGCGCTGTTGAACGCGCGGGCCGGGGCGATCTACGTGCGCAACCCACGCCGCAACGACCTCGAGGTGATGGTCTGCCAGGGGTTGCGCGGCGATTATACGGGCGCGCGGGTGCGCGTGGGCGAGGGGCTGGCGGGCTACGTAGCCGAGACCGGCCAGGGCCAGATCGTGGAAGATTATCGCGCCTTCTCCTATCGCACGGCGATCTATGACGACGAGGAGTTTAGCGCGGTCATCGCCGCCCCATTGATTCACCACGGACAGGTGGTGGGCGTGATTGATGTGCTCGATGACGCGGAGAAGCGGGTCTTCGCCGATGAAGACCTCTGGCTGCTCGATCTCTTCGCTGCCCAGGCGGCGCAGGCGGTGGAAAACGCTCGCACGTTCGTCGAGCTGGAAAGCGCCTATCACAAGCAGCGCGAGCTTGATCGCCTGAAGGATGATTTCATCGCCATCGCGACGCACGAGCTGCGCACCCCACTCACTGGCGTGCAGGGCTTCCTGGAATTGCTGCTTGATCACGTTCGCGAGCAGGGTCAGCAGGGTGATCCGCTGGTGAGCGAGTTCGTGCAACACGCGACAGACGCGGCGCAGGAGCTTGCAGACATTGCCGAGCGCCTCTTGCAAACCTCACGGCTGGATACCGGCAGTCTGGAGATTCATGCGGATTCCGTGCGGCTGGCTCCTGTGGTTGACGACTCGTTGCGTATGTTCCGCTCGCTGCAAGCGTCACAGGGGATGACCCATACGCTTGTCGCCGAGGTAGCGCCCACCTTCTACGTCCAGGCGGATTTGAGTCGCCTGAAAGAGGTGCTGGATAATCTGGTTGGCAACGCGATCAAGTATAGCCCACAGGGTGGTCGGGTGGTCGTGCGTGCGGCGTTCGCCACGTTCGAGGCGCCATCGGGCGAGCCATCGGGCGCGCTCGATGAGATTGATGAGTGCCCCACGTTGGTGCTTCAGCAGCTTGCGCCCGCCAGATATGGTTCATACGAGGGCGATCCGGCGGCGAACGACTCTACATCGCCGCTGCCTGCTCTGCTGGAAGCTGCTCGTCGCCAGCCCTTTATTGTGGTGACGGTCAGCGATGAGGGCATTGGTATCGCGCCGGAGGAGCATGGACGGCTCTTCGGGCGTTTCTCGCGGATGGATTCAGCACGCGATAGCCAGATACGCGGGGCGGGACTTGGCCTGTATATCTGCCGCCAGACGATGCGCGCGATGGGTGGCGATGTCTGGCTGGCGAGCAGCGCGCCGGGACGTGGCAGCGTCTTCGCGTTCGCGCTCCCCGCCGCCCATGTGGACGCCGCTGGGGAAGTCGCGTAGCTTCGCTGATGATGCGCGCCTGCGGTATGACAGCAATGGAACCCCAACCACGATCAGCAACGGTTCGACAAGCGACAGCGCCGTTACGTTGACGATGCGGGTGACACCCGACGACTTCACTTCCGCAGCCGCGCCAGTTCCGCAACGGGCGCCAGCACGGTCAGCGCATCTCCAGGCGCCAGTGTTACCTCCGGTGCGGGGAAAGGATAGGCGCCGTTTCCGCGTACCAGCCGGAGGATCAGCGCTTCGTGGTGTGTTCGCAGGCGCTCAACGCTCCAACCGTTGAGACCGTCTTTCTCAGCGATGGTGATGTCCGCCATGCCAAACAGGCAGTTGTCAATCTCGACGCCATAGCGAACATCTGGCGCCAGCGCGGCGGCGGTAAGGGTCGCGCTGGTGAGGTTGGAGTTGCTGAAGGTGGTGTTGATGCCAAACATCTCGCTCAGGTTGGCGGCCAGAGCATCGCTAAACACGCGCAGAACGAGATGCACATCGGGTCGCAGGCGGCGCGCCGCCAGCCCAGCTTCAAGGTTCGCCGTATCATCGGAGGTGAGCGCCGCCACTGCATAGGCTCGCTCGATTCCCGCGCGTTCGAGCACACGCTCATCGCGCATATCGCCAGCCACCAGCGTGACGCTTTCCAGGCTGGTCAGCCGGTCGGCGAAGACCGGGCGGCGGTCATAGAGGTGTACCACCACGATACGCGGACGTGGCTGGCATTGGTGGAGCAGGTTGACCACACGATAGCCAACTTTGCCCAGCCCACAGACAATGATCGTGTCGCGCGCTCCGGCTGGGTGTTGCTGAGGAATCTGGCGAAGAACCTCTGGCACCTCGCCTGCCAGCGCCGCCATGCGCACGGCTTCGAGCGCGCGCAAGGGGCCAACAACCGTCAGGCGCTCACCATCCCTGACCTGCTGCGCCGCCTGATAGGCCAGCAACTTATCATGGAAACAGCGCCGCACGACATGCGCGCCAAAGCGCTGCTCGATCTCGCGAAGCGATCCCTGAACCCGGCCCGTCTGATTGACGACTACCTCGCTCAGGCCATAGAGATCATCGCCCAGGGGAATTGCGCCGATCACATCCCGGCTGATCGCGGCGGCGGCAAAGGTTGGCGCGCCCAACGCCGAGGCGCTGAACGCTGAGTTTGGCCCGAAGTTACGCTCATTGTTGAGTGTGCTATCGAGGTCTTCATAGAACGAGCGCAGGATCACCCGCACATGAGGGTTTTCGCGTCGCGCTGCGAGGGCAATTTCGATGTCGAGCAGGTCGTCGTCAATATCGGCGATCACCGCATGCGCGCGCAGCACGCCCGCCTGGCGCAACACGCCAGCTTCGCGGGCGTCGCCATGAATGACGGGTACACGTAGCTTCAGCGCCTGCTGCACGAACTCGCTCTTCCAGTCGCGTTCGATCACCACCACCTTGTTCCCCGCGTCAGTCAGTTGCGTCACAATGCGCCAGCCGATGCGGCCCAACCCGCAGACGATGATCTGATCGCGAAACGTGGAGGCCAGCGAGACCTGCCATGCTTCCAGGCGCCCCGCTTTGTTGAATGCCTGTCGCCCGAATGAGCCGACGCTCTGGATGATCAATCCCAGCCCCAGGATGGGGAGCGCAAAGAAGAGCAGCCTGCCCCAAACGTCATCGGGGAGGCCCAGCGTACTTTGGAAGATGAGCAGCTTGAGTGTTTCGTAGAGCGCGGGGAAAAAGCAGGCGTCTTTCCCCTGTGCAGGGCAGATACGCTCGAAACCGACCGGCCTTTGCGCCAGCAGATACCAGGTGCTCAGCGCGACGAGCGCCAGGAAGGCAAGCAATGCTTGATATGAGCTGCCTGCCATGCGAATGAGGTCAAAGATGTATGCGCGTACCACACGCCAGGGGCTATATCGCTGGCGGCGTGGGGCGCGCCGTACAAGAAGAGGAGCGTTATTGGATGATGTTGGAGAAGTTGTTGACGCTGGCGCCACTGAAGTGTGCGCGGGAGCATTGCGCATGAGTTCTCCTCCGTGATGCGCGTGACGTTTGTGAGATTTGCCAACCGATCAATGTGTCTGACCAGATGTTTGCCTGGGTCTTCCTGGCGTCCCTCTCAACATGAGCGGGTGATTGGGCTGCTTTCGCGGAAGGCGCATCAGCACTGTACAACGAAGAAAGCGGAATCGCAAGAGCCACACACGAGCCAAAGACAGGCAAGAAAAACAAGACGCAAGCGCCCAATGGAGCCGTTTGCGTCGCTTGCCCACCCTACGGTATACTTAGGGAAGCATGGAGGGATGTATGTCTTCCCTGCATTGTTCTTGCCGTCATTATCGAACATAGACAAAGGATCAGACGCTCTATGTACAATGAGCAGATCACGATCAAAGGAGCAGCGCGACTGCCTGCGGTTGCTTGCCAGGGTGCGGCGAAAATGCCCACTGGCGAGGGTCGCTGGCCGCGCATCTGCGAGAGAGCCACAGCGCGCAGGGCCTGGTGTGAGCTTGCGTTTGGCGCGCTGAGAATGGGGGGATGGGCTGCGCATGTGCTTTAGAGTCGCCATGATCAGCCTGCACACCTCACCACTCGCTCCACTGGGCCGCACACGCGACGCTGGTGGCATGAATGTGTATATTCGTGGACTGGCACGTGAGCTTGGCCGTGATGGCATGTACGTTGATATTTTTACCCGTCGTTCGCAGCCCGAGACGCCTACCGTTGAGCGTATCGGCGAGCGCATCCGCCTCATTCATCTGACCGCTGGCCCGGTGGCTCCTCTGCCACCCGGCGAACTTTTTCCCTATGTCGGTGAGTTTACCCGCCGCCTGGCGCGCTTCGCCCAGGATGACGAAGAGGCCCGCCACGGCTATGATCTCTTGCATACACACTACTGGCTGTCCGCCGCCGCAGCATTGCCGCTGGCCAACGCCTGGGATATTCCCCATGTCACGATGTTCCACACGGTTGAGCGTCTTAAGGCGCAACAGGGGCTTGCCAGCGCCACGCCCGATCTGCCGTTGACCCCTGCGCAACTCATACGCATCGAACACGAGGGGCGCATCGCCAACAGCGTGGATCGCATCATTGTCTCGACCGATCACGAGGGAGAGCAACTCCGCAAGCTCTATGGGCTGTCTGCATGCCATATGCGCGTGATTCCCTGCGGCGTTGACCTGAGCGCCTTCACGCCCGGTGGCCTCTGCTCACAGCCATTCGCCACGCGCGATGATCGCTCATTTTCCGCTGGCGATTTGCTTACTCGCCTGGAAAACGCCCATCACGAGGCGCGAGCGACGCTGGACGCCCGCCTGAGGCTGAGTGGTCTTCCGTTGCTACTCTTCGTTGGCAGGCTCGATCCTATCAAGGGGATCGATCTGTTGCTTGAAAGCGTCGCCTCGATGAACATTCCCGCCCAGTTGCTTGTGGTCGGCGGTGATCCGCAGCGCCCAGGTGGCGATCCTGAAATCGAGCGATTACGCGAGTGGGCGGGGAAATTAGGCATAGGAGATCGTGTCTACTTCCCCGGCGCGATTCCCCAGGCCGAGCTGCCAACCTATTACCGCGCCGCCGATGCGCTGGTGGTGACTTCGCGGTACGAGAGCTTTGGGCTGGTCGCTGTGGAGGCGCTGGCCTGTGGCACGCCAGTGGTGGCGGCTCCTGTGGGGGGTCTGACAAGCGTCGTGCGCGACGGTGAGAACGGCTTGCTGACGCGCTGGCGATCTCCCGCTGCCTTCGCCGAACGCCTGGATGAATTGCTGACTGATGATGCGCTGCGGCTGCGGCTTCGCGCCCAGGCTCGCCCCTCCGTCGAACGCTTCGACTGGCGGCGCATCGGCGATCGCGTGCGCGCGCTCTATGCCGAACTCACCACCGCCCGCCGACACATCGCTGCCTGTTCGTGCTTCTAACCTAACCCCCTTCCCATCGATGGGAAGGGGGGTCTCGATGTGAAGCATATCCCTCAGCCTGCTCCTTCCTTCGGTATGGGGCGAGTCCGCACTGTCCGCTCTCTAGGCGGCCTTTGTGGAAGCGGCGGGTTCCTTGGGCGCGGGTTCACCCACCCGCCTGGCTACGCCGGGCAGATCAGCAGGAAGGGGCAGTGCTGGCAGCGGCGCGCGTCGGGCTTCGCCGGAAACACCCCACGATCCAGGGTGGCGAATGCCTCATCGAGTGCGCGTTCGAGCCGTTCGCGCTGGCGTGGGCTGAGGATGATGGGTTGCGCCTCGCCAGTCGCCAGACTATAGCGTATCGCCTCCACCTGCGCTGGTCTTCCCTCGCGCGCCAGGTCGGCGCTGAGGCGCCGCACAGCCAGAGTGTAAAAGAGATCGTGCAGGGTGGGTTCGTCGTCGCCGCTCGTGCGGTAATATGCCACCCGTATCGGCGTATCTGGGATGGCTGGCGTTTCCTCGACGTGATCGAGCACGCCCGTGATGGCGCGCCCATGTACCTGCACGCTGATTGCTCGTGCCGCCCCAGGGCGTAAGCCTGTGGCTGGCGTGTTGCTCCCCCACTGATCGTTTTCAGCCGAAGGAAACGTATCCCACAGACCATGTTGTTGCATCGCATCGCGCCACAGCCGCTCGGCGATCTGCCGCCCATGCCGCTGATAGATCGCATGGGTGGCGTCGGCGCCCGGCGTTCCTGTTTGCTCTGCGCCGGTCGTTGGCGTGGCGCCATTGGGTTCTGTATGGTTGTGCGCGCTGTTGAGCGCAAGCGCCCAGTGATGATCGAACAGGCTGCGCGCCTCGTCGAGCGTTGGCGGAGTATGCGATTCGGGGGTGGGAATCGTTCGCGTCGCGGCTAGCTGTTTGCGTGCGCTGGCGACACTCATATCAGACACCTCCTGCCTTGATGCGCCTCCATTGCCATTGGCCGCTGGCTCCCCTGTATCTTGCCAGCGAGCAGCAGATGATGAAGGCTCCTGCGATTCATCCCCGCGTGAGGCGGCAAAGCGGCTATGCAGGCCACTCAGTGTCTCTTGTACGCCGCGTCGCAGAGCGCTTAGGCCAGCCTGGCGCTCGCCAAACCCATAGAGCGTGCGGTAGGCGTACTGGCGCGGGCAGCGCAACGCCGATTCGAGCGCGGCGATGCTGACGGCTTCCGGTTCGGCTTCGGTGTGTGTGTCGGATCCTTGGTCTTCGTCTTCGCCGCTTTCCTGATTACGCTGGCCTTCCTGACGGCGCGCCAGCAGCATCGCGCCATCATCCGGCGTCTTCTCAAGATCAGGATGCGCTGACGATTCGTGGACGTGGGCGCGCCAGGTCGCGCACGCAAGCTGCCCCCCTAGCCGCTGCTCGATAGGCGCAAGGAACGGCGAGGGATGGTAGACCGCGCGTCCATAGCGGCGGGCATAGCTGAGCACAAGGGTATCGCGCGCGCGTGTCAGGGCGACATAAAACAGGCATGCCTCTTCGAGCATGTGCGTCGCCTCGCGTGCCTCCTCGGGCGCGTTGACGAGATTGGCAGGGTTGGCGCGCAGGCCGGATGGCGCAGGCGCCCGCTCGTGTTGCAGCGCGCTAGGGAAACGCCGATTGACCAGCCCTGGCAGATACACAACCGGAAACTCCAACCCTTTGCTTTCGTGCACCGTCAGCACGCGCACTGCCTCAACCGGCTCCTCGTCCAGGGCGTCGTCGCTGGCGCCGAGGCGCTGGCGTAGCGTAATGAGCGTGCGGATGAAGTCAAGAAAGCCCGCCCAATCGGCCTTTGTTGGCGCAGGGAGGTTGTTGACCTGTGCCTCGGCAAGACGCTGCTCATCGTAGGCGTGCGCCAGCGCAAGCAGGCGTTCCAGGCAGGCGGCGCGCTGTCTTGCCGCCTTGATCGTCTGCCTGGCCGCTTGATCCTGCGTGCGCCTGGCGTCTTGCTCGGCTCCCTGCGCCACCTCGTCAAGCAGCCGCGCGCCAAGGCTCGTCATGCTGAAGGCATAGCGCGCAAGACCTGCCATCACGTTGGGCGCGCGACGCAACGCCGCCAGGATGGCGCGCAGTCGCTCAAAGCCGCGTATGCCATCCGGCGATATATTGTCGAGGGAGCGCAACTGTGTCCGGCTGCGCAACAGCGCCAGCGGCGCGCTACGGCGACGCCGGGCCGCCTGCAATAGGGCGACCGCCTCGGCGCGAGTGAACGCATGATCCGGCAGGGCGCCCGCGCGCAAGAGACCGGCGCCGGAGGGATCAACCAGCAGCGAGAGCGTCGCCAGGAGGTCTTTGACGATGGGCTGATCGAAGAGCGGCGCGGGCGACAGCGTGGGAATCGCCCCATGGCGGAGCGCCGCGACCACCTGGGCCGCCTGCCTGTGCGTGCGGCAGAGAATCGCTATCTCGCCAGGGGAGCGGCCAGCGGCGATCCGCATTCGTATATCCTCCGTCAAGCCCGCAAGCTCCGCCGCTTCGTCGGGGGCGCTTGCCAGGGTGACGGCGCGCTGTTGGTCGGCTGGCTGTGGCTGTGCGCGGGTGGGAATCAAGAGTCGGTCGTCGTTGGCGCGTGGCTGTGGCGTGGCAAGAAAGGCGTTGGCCACAGCGGAGGCGGCTTCCAGGATCGGCGGCAGTGAGCGGTAGTTATAGGGCAGTGTCAAAACGTTTGCGGTAGGATAGTCGTCGGCGAAGCGCGCCAGCGTATCGGGCGCGGCGCCCCTAAAGCGATAGATCGCCTGGTCTGCGTCACCCACTGCCCAGAGCGGGCCAGCCGCGCCTGCCAACAGCCGCAACAACACCGCCATCGCGTAGTTGATGTCCTGGAACTCGTCAACCAGCACTGCGTCATATTGCGCGCGCAAGGCTTCCAGCGCGTCTTGATGCTCTTGAAGAAGCCTGACGGTGAGCCGGATGATGTCGCCGAAGTCAGGGTCGCCGCGCGCCTCGAGCGCCCGCTGGTAGGCGTCGTAGACAAGCGCCACCTCGTGCGCGCGTTCGGCGGCCACCCGCGTGTCGGGCGTGTTGGCCTCGGCCAGCATTTTCTGAGCAGCGGCATGATAGCGCGCCGGATCGGCCAGTTCATCCTTGGCGCGCGAGATAGCCGCCAACAGGTCAGGATAATACTGGGTAGGCGCCGCCAGGGGATGGTAGTGCGTCAGCGGGAGGTCGCGCGCAATCTGCCGCAATAGGAAGTAGCCCTCAACCTCGCTGACCAGGCGATAGTTGGCGCGCACCCCCACCAGATCGCCATAGCGCCGCAAGACCTCGCCACAGAAGCCATGAATCGTGTTGACGGTGGGGAAGTTCTCTGGCGACTCCCCCAATCGTTCTTCACGGTCGGCCAGCGCGCTGAGCAGCCGCGTTTGGAGTTCACGCGCGGCCTTGTTGGAAAACGTCAGCGCAAGGATGGAGGACGGCGCGACGTTGCGCTCAGCGATCAAATACAGGATACGGCCAAGCAGCGCGCTCGTCTTGCCTGCGCCGGGGCCAGCGATCACCAAAGCGGGCGTCTTCGCCTCTGCGGCGAGGCGTTGCGCGCGGTCTAAGGTTGGCGCAGGGGCGAACGATGGGATATTGGCGACACCATGCCCTGCGCCGGTCGCCAGGGCGTCGCGATGCGCGCGCCGTTCGCCCGGCAGGCTTGCCAGCAGCGCCGTCAACCGCCGCAACGCTACATCCTCCGAGACGCCGAACCGCCGCGCCAGCTCCTGCGCGATGGCGCCCGACGGTCGAGTTTCCGCATTTCCGCCTGTCTTTGCGCCAGCCAGAGCGAAATACGCGCGGAGCAGCGCATCGGCGGGCAGCAGGAGCGCCGCCGCGAAGAGGTTCGCCTCTTGCTCACGCCGTGCCGCCGCGCTATAGGCTTGCCCTGGGCTGAGCAATTCGTCCTGCCCGTTGGCTATCTCAAGCGGCGCGGCAAAGTCGCCGCCTGCGCATTCGCCAATCTCCAGTGACCTATCAAATCGAGTGGGCGTCGAGGAGACGCCGGTCGTCAAAGGTTCGCCGCGCGCCAGCGCCGCCGCCAGCCCCCAGGCGCGATGCAACGCCGCATGGCCGATCTCGTGCGCCAGGGTGAAGCGCCACACCGGACGCGGCAGATTCACACGCAAGAAGATCAGGTTTTCCCCCGGTTCAAGGTAGCCAAGCACGCCTGGCCGCAACGCAGGGCTTAACTTTGCTATGCGGATACCCAGGCGCTGTACCACACGCTCGATGTCGAGTCGTCCTGCGGGCGATTGTAAAGGGGAAGCTGTTGCGCCGTCATGATCCTGAACGCTCGTTGCGTCTGCCAGTGTGGCGAGGAGGCGCTCAGCGGCAAGCACGGGGCGCAGGTCATCCTGAACGTGTTGCACTGGGCAGTCTCCTTAGGAATTATCTGACAACATCTGGCAATATCTGGCGACATCTGCGCTGGTGTTTTCGCGTAGCGCGTGTGCGTCGTGCGTGTACGCTGCCTCATGACGGCATGCCGTCATGTCTTGCAGTCACGCTGATATTGTACCATCTTTTCCGGCCTAGCCCTGCCAATCCGTGCTATACTCTGAGGATAGCCCGCCACTCGTCCGTCGCCTGCGCAGCGGAGACCCCGGCGGCGGGTTGGGCAGGCGTCTACACAGGAGCAAAAGTCATGAGTACGACAATCCCATCCACTCCAACCGATACAAGCAGCGATCCTGCCATCGCTTCCATCATCGCAACCGCGCGTTCGGAGGATGTGCCGTATACCTGGTCGGTGTGGCCGCTGCAACGTGGGTACGTGGCGAAGTCTGCGTTGAAGTGGGGGCTATTGGGCGCGCTGTTCATTGTGTTCTTTATTCCTGCGCTGATCATCATGGTTCCGGCTGACTACACGGGTTTGCTGTTCACGGAAATCTTTGCCACCATCATCCTGGCCTTCCTGGCTGCGGTGGCGTTCGGCGGCGTTGGTATCGCCGTGTATGATCTCTGGCGTCTCGCGCGAGCGGCAGAGTTTCTACTGATCGTCACTCCGGACGATTATGTCAAGGTGGCGCCGGGCAAGGTGACACATGTGCCGATGTCCGAGATTGCGCGTGTCACGCTTCGCGGGGTCAAAGTGCCCGCTCAGCCTATGGCGTCCGCTGGAACCGGTGGCGGAGGACGCCTCTATGGCGAGATACAGGGCTTCTCGCTCCTGCGTGTGAGCGAATCGCTGGACAATATAATGATGCGCAAGAACGCGCAGGGGCCGCGTTCGCTCGCCTTCCTTGATCTCCGCACGCATCGAGAGGTAGTGGTCAGCGTGGATGATTCATTTGGTTCGCTGCTCGATCTCGAACAGGCGATCAATATGTACGCTAAGGGTGTCGAGATCATCAAGCACTAGCGAGGCCCACATGGCAGAAGCTGACGAGCAGCGGCGCGAGGCGCGCACGACGAACGACAACGCCTCATCAAGCGAACAGGCAACGGGAAATATGCCCTTTGCTCCGTACTTCCCGGCTGCTGCGCCAGCGCCTCTTCCCACAAGGGATCGCTGGAGCAGTGAGTGGTTTGCGCCTCCCGGCGGTCTGGGCGCCGCGCCAGCCGACACGAGCGGCGTTCCACCGTATCGCGCCTACGAGCCGTATGCCACACCAGCGCAACAGTATCCGCCTCCACCAGAGCTGTACCGGACTGTGCCAGCGCCGCCTGTGGGGAATGGTCTCCCTCTCGCGCAGTCGGCGGGGGCGCTTTCCATGCCTGGCGTCAGAGATTCCAGCGAAGGAGCCTATCCGGCGTATGCGCCTGGCGGCGTTGTAGACACAGAGAGCCTACGCAACGCGCCAAATCCGCATGAGACGGCGGGACGCGCCGGTCGTCCTGAGGCCGCAGGATGCGCGTCGGGCGCGGCGATCATCGGGGTGCTCTCGAAGTTCTTGATCGGTGTCAAGTTTCTGCTGCCCGTGCTGAGCGCACTCGTCAGCTTCTGGCTCTACGCCGCGCTGTTTGGCTGGCAATTTGCGCTGGGGATCATCGCGCTCTTGTTTGTGCATGAGATGGGGCACTTTGTGGTCATTCGCTCGAAGGGGTTGCCAGCCAGCCTGCCTGTCTTTATCCCGTTGCTGGGCGCCTATGTGGCGATGCGCAGTATGCCACATAACGTGCGCGACGAGGCGGAGATTGGCATCGCGGGGCCAATTGCTGGTGGCCTAGGGGGGCTGCTCTGTCTAGGTCTCTACTTCCAGACGCACCTGCTGATCATGATCCCGCTGGCCTATTTCAGTTTCCTGATCAATCTGCTCAACCTGGTGCCGGTGGCCCCGCTGGATGGCGCGCGTGTGACGGGGGCGATCTCGCGCTGGTTCTGGCCGGTTGGGCTGGTACTGCTGGCGATTGGTTTCTTCTATACCAGGAACCTCTTCATCCTTTTGATCGGCGTGATCGGCTTCTTTCAGATGCTCGAGCGGTTCCGCGCTACGCCGTTGCAACAAAGCTATTACGCCGTTTCGCCGCTGGTGCGGGTGTATATCACGGCGCTCTACTTTGGGCTGATCGCCGCGCTGACGCTGGGACTGATCTTCAGCCAGGGCTTGCTGCCAGCGGTCGGCGGCTCGATCTTCTAGCCTTTCTCTCGTTCAAAATTATGTTCATACTCAACATTGCGGGAGCCTGGTTATGAATGACCAACCGTCGGACGATATGGCTCCGCCTGTGGATGAGTCGCGGGAGGCGCTCACTCTTGCAGCGGCGCAGGCGCAGGTGGATGAAGCGATCCGCGCGCTGGGAGGCTACTGGCCGCCGCTGGCGAATCTTGCCCGCCTCTTCGAAGAATGTGG